>DWXO01000077.1 GCA_019119165.1 Candidatus Flavonifractor intestinigallinarum
GCTTTGGTTCCGGCTCCGGCTCCGGTTCCGGCAGAGCCACCACAAAAGCGCCGGAAGGCACGGGGTCCTCCGGGGAGAGCGCCTGTCCGTTGACGGTAATGGACGGGACGCCCAGCCGCTGGGCCAGCTGCCCGGCGGTGAGACGGCAGTCCTCGCCTGCCCGGGCGGGGATGAAGTCTACCCGGTCGCCTGCCCGGACGGGGGAGGAGGGCTGAGCCTCCGCGTCGTTGATGCGCAGCACGGCCGGATGGGCCGGCTGCCCGTGAAAGACGGTGCGCCGGCCGTCCACCTGAACGATAAGGGGCTTTCCGGTTTTGCCCAGCAGGTCAAAGTAGGTGTAGCCGTTCATCATCAGCAGGTCCATGGCGGTCAGGCCGCTGCTGCGGAAGAGCTTGGCCGGATTCCCGTTGAGGGTGACCTGACAGCTGTCGCTGATCAGACCCAGGCCTGCCGATACGGCGATTCCCAGGGGGGTGGTGTATTCCGGGTCCTCCAGATCGATGATGTCGGAGTACACCGTGGCCTTGAAGTGGCCGCCGGCCACAGCCACCCGCCGGACGTCCATGTCCAAAGCGGCGGCCAGCTGCTCCCGCAGGCCGGAGAGCTTGCTGCCTCCGCCGGCCAGGAACAGGGCCGAGGGCGGGGCGCCGTTGAGCTCCACCACCTGCCGGGCGATCTCGTCGGCCAGCTGCTGCCCCGCGGGCTCCAGCACGGCCAGAGCCTGTTCCACGGAGCAGGTCTGCTCCTGGGCCAGAATGTCGGTGAAGGTCAGGGACTCGCCCCGGCTCAGCTGCGCCTTCATGTTCTCCGCCGTGGCGTAATCCACCAAAAAGGCTCGCATGAAGGCCTCAGTGATCTCATCTCCGGCCACGGTGGCCATGGTGTAGCCCACCACGCTGCCGTCCCGGCACACGGCGATATCCGAGGTACCGGCGCCGATGTCCACCAGACACAGGTTCAGAAGGCGCAGATCGGCGGGAATGGCGGCGTTGAGGGCGGCGATTGGCTCCAGGGTGAGGCTGGCAACCTCCAGACCGGCCTGCCGCATCACGGCGTACAGGCTGTCGATGACGCCGCCGGGCAGGAAGGTGGCCACCACCTGGGCCTCCAGCTTCCGGCCGGTGTGGCCCAGCAGGGTGCTCAGGGGATAGCCGTCCAGCTGATACCGGGTGGCTGTGTAGCCCACCAGCAGAAGCTGCTGGCCGTCCGAACCGTCGGCGCGGATGGACTGCTCGGCCTCGGCCACGGCGGCGGCCTCCAGCTGGGCCAGGATGGGGGCGGTCACCGATTCGGGGGCGGACAGCTCCCGCTGGCTCCGGCCCTGCTCGGTACGCAGGGCCCGGCCGGCGGCGGCCACACAGGCCCGCTCCAGCCGGCACCCCATATCCTGCTCCAGACGCCTGGTGACCGTCTGCACAGCGGCGGCCACCTGGGCGATATCCTCAATCTGTCCGTCCTGCATGACGCGGTGGGTGTGCAGAAGCTTCTCCACCGCAAGAATACGGACCCTTCCGGACTCCTGACGGCCCAGCATACCGATCACGCTTCTGGTGCCGATGTCCAGGGCATAGATCAACTCCGGGTCCTGGTGGGGACGGAGCGGAAGCGATGTTTCGGACATGAGGCAGACTCCTTTCGGAAGATTTCGGACAGTTGTCCGGACTTAGTATTTACTGAAATGGTTCTCATCCATCGTGGGATCGGCAGAAAAATCGTCGGCGGGGGCCTGATACTCCGGCTCGAAGGACTGAGGAGCACTGTCCTTCAGGTGGAAACGCTGGACCATCTGCTTCATCATGACGGCCTGAGAGGAGAGCTCCTGGCTGGCGGCGGCGGATTCCTCGCTGGTGGCGGAGTTGGTCTGCACCACGGAGGAGATCTGATCCACACCGGTGGTCAGCTGGGCAATGGCCTCGGCCTCGGAGATGGTGCTCTCCGCCAGCTTCTCCATGTAATCGATGGCCACGCCGGCGTACTCCACGGTCTTCTGCATATTGGCGTCCACATCCTCGGCCAGGGCGCCGCCCCGCTCCACGGCGGCCATGGAGGACTCGATGAGCTTCTTGGTCTGCTTGGCGGCGTGGTCGGACTTGGAGGCCAGGTTGCGCACCTCGTCGGCCACAACGGCGAAGCCCTTGCCGGCGCTGCCCGCCCGGGCGGCCTCCACGGCGGCGTTCAGAGCCAGGATATTGGTCTGGAAGGCGATGTTCTCGATGGTCTCAATGATCTTGCCGATATCCTTCTGGCCGGCGAGGATCTCGCTCATGGCCTTGCGCATCTCCTGCATACGTTCGTTGCTGATGCGCACCTGATCGGCGGCCTGGTCGGCCCGCTCCTTGGCGGTCTGGGCGGTCTGGCGGTTGTCCTGAGCGGAGTTGTCCAGATCGTTGATGGTGGCGGACAGCTCCTCCACGGCGCTGGCCTGCTCGGTGGAGCCCTGAGCCAGAGCCTGAGAGCCGGTGGACACCTGGTCCGCGCTGGCGGCCACCTGGTCGGCAGCCTGGAGGATGCTGCTCATGGTGTCGTTGAGCTGCTCCAGCAGATACTCCACATTCTCCTTGATGGGAGCCAGCTCGCCGGGATACTGCTGGGTGACCACGCAGGACAGATCGCCGTTGGACAGACGCTTGGTCACGGTCACGATATCCTCGATGGTGTCATGCAGAATTTCCTGGGAGGTACGTACGGCGTCGCAGATGCCGCCGATCTCATCCTTGGACTGGTACTCCAGCGGGTAGGACAGATCGCCCTGGCTGAAGGCCACCACGGCCTTCTCGGCCTGACGGAGAGGCCGGACGATGGAGCGCACGGTCAGCAGGTTGAGGGAGATGCTGGCCAGAATGCAGATCACCACCAGCACCACGAGGATGACGATTTCCAGGGTGGTCTGACTTTGAAGCTGGCGAGTCAGGGCGTCAGTCTGGCTGTTGAGCTCCTGAATGAGGGACTGGCCGGTGGTCACGGCCTGATTGAGCTTGGGGGTACACTGATTCTGAAGGAGCTGGCTCACCTTGGCGCTGTCGCCCGTCTGCAGGGCCTGGGAAATATCGCCAAAGGCCGCCTCCCAGTCCTCCACCTGCTGGATATACTGGTTGGCCAGATCGCTGTTCAGCGTATCGATGGTCTGCAGGGTGGAAGTAATGATGTTGACGGAGTCGTTGATCTCGGACATGGTGGAGGTGTTGTATCCAAACAGGGCCATGTCGCGCAGCTGACGGGCAATGGAGTTGACCTCCATTTCGCTCTCCAGAACCGCATTGGTAACACTGACCTGGTTGTTCAGGATATCCTGATAGCTGTTGCGGGTGCTGGTGATATTCCGGATGGAAAGGACGATCAACAGCAGGGTGAGCAGCAGCGAGATACCCGATGAGATCATCATTTTGGTTCCGACGCGCTTGTTTTTCATAAATGCTTCCTCCCGATTCCTATATGTTTCGTAGTTGCGGTATATCCTAAAATCCTGCCGGAACTGCTTCCGGCGGAAGGGCGGAGAAATTGGATCAGATCACATCGCCGTAGCGGCCTTTGGCCACATCACCGAACACGGTGCCGTCCACCAGGGTGATTACCCGGCGCCGCATGAGGTTGACGAAATTTTTAGCGTGGGAGGCCATGATAATGGTAATGCCATGGCGATTAAGTTCGGACAAAAAGAGGAACAGGTCCCAGGCGGTGTCCTCGTCCAGGTTGGCGGTCAGCTCATCCAGGACCAGGATTTCCGGATTGTTGATGATGGCCCGGGCCAGTTCCACGCGGCGGCTTTCGCCCAGAGAGAGTTCCACAGGATAGCGGCTGGCGGTATTTCCAAGCCCCACCAGGCCCAGCGCCTTCTGCACCCGCTCTGCCGGAGATTGCTGTACCCGGCCCCGGCCTAACTGGGCCACAGAAAGAAGATTCTCCTCAATGGTGCGCTTGCGGGCCAGGGTGGAAAACTGGGGAACATAGCCAAAACACAGCCGCCGGTATGCGCGCTGCCGTTGGGACATACGGGTGACGTTGACCTCGTCCAGGAAAAT
Organism: Candidatus Flavonifractor intestinigallinarum; assembly: GCA_019119165.1. Lineage (GTDB taxonomy): Bacteria > Bacillota > Clostridia > Oscillospirales > Oscillospiraceae > Flavonifractor > Flavonifractor intestinigallinarum. The sequence continues at coordinate 4,020 of DWXO01000077.1, forward strand.
GTGGCCGTGGGTAGGCGGGGTCTCGCAGGCGATCAGCTGCAAAAGCGTGCTTTTGCCCGCGCCGCTGCTGCCCGTCACAAAGACAAACTCGCCCTGCTCAATGGTCAGATCCACCGAGCGGATGGCGTGAACCACCTGTTTTTCGTGTTCCTGGGGATAGTCCTTACCGATCCCTTCCAAACGTATTTGCGGCATAGTAGACTCCTTGTGTACAAAAACAAAAATGTTTGCTATAATCATTTCCACAAATAGGGTAAGGCGGTGTGGAAGTTTTGGACAAAGAGAAGAGACGGCGCAAGCGGTTTCTCCGTCCGCTGGGGCTGGTGCTGCTGGCACTGCTCTGTATCGGCGGGGTGGAGCTGGCTGTGTGCCGGGTCATGGCGCCGGAACTGTACCAGCGCATCACCTACCCGGCGGCGGAGCTGTTCCGGCGCATTGGAGAAGGGGGACAGGCGCTGGCCGAGCGTGTGGGCAGCGCGCTTTCCAAGCAGGAGCCATCGGTTACGGTCAATCAGGCCATACAGGAGCCGCCCCAGCCGGAGGAGCCGCTGATTCAGGACCCGGCAGCCACGCAGTTTGACTGGAGCGGCGAACAGGAGATCCTGACCGGCGGCCTGGCCGATCTGGTCTATTTCAATCAGGGGGAGGCCCCCTGGGCCGACGCCCTCTATGGCTCCGACCCCATCCGGGGCTATGGCTGCGGTCCCACGGCCATGTCCATGGTGGTGTCCACCTTGGGCGACCAGGTGGTGGACCCGGCGGAGATGGCCCGGATCGCCGATGAACAGGGCTACTGTGCCGCCGGCAGCGGGTCCTATCTCGCCATTGTGGAGGGTCTGGCCGCCTACTTCGGGCTGAACGTGGAACCGTGCTACGGGATATCCGCCGATGAGCTGCGGCAGCTGCTGGCCTCGGGCAACCTGCTGGTGGCGCTGATGGGCCCGGGGCATTTTACCCAGGGCGGGCATTTTATCGTCCTGCGGGGCGTGACGCTGACCGGTGAAGTGCTGGTGGCCGACCCGAACAGCCGGGATCGAAGCCTGGCGCTGTGGGATGCCCAGCTTATTCTGGACGAGCTGTCATCAAGCCGCATCGACGGAGCGCCCCTGTGGTGCTTCTCCATGCTGGAGCAATAAGAACGGACACGTCCCCCTGCCGACTGACGTCGACAGGGGGCGTTTTGTGTCGAAACGCGTAGGATCAGGTCTTGTCTTTGGCGTAAAAGGAGTTCTTTCCGCCCAAACGCCGGCTGACGGACTGGTCCACCCGCCGTACCCGTTCCAGCAGGGCGCGGTTACGCTGGACCTGGTGCAGCAGCGCCTCGCCTGCCGGTGAGGGCGGGGTACCGGAAAAGTCGCCGGAAATCATCTGGTGGAGCAGCGCCCCGTCCGTCCCGGGCAGCGCTTCGCATTGCCGGCGCAGCATGAGCTGACAGTCGGCCAGACGCTGGAGCTCCTCCTGACGCATGGAGAGGAACATCCGAACCGACACCTGATCCTGACGGTCCACAGCTTGGGACAGCTGGTCGGTCAACTCGGAAACCTCGGTCAGCAAAACGTACATTTTGCGCTGGACGGCGCTGGCGGCGCTGAAATGTCGATCATCCAACATGGCAGACTCCTATCGGCTGGACACATTTTTGTCGGCGGTGCGGAAGCTCTCCCGCAGCTCGCCGGCCATACGCTTGACCCGTTCCAGCTCGGTTTTGTTCCGGCCGCTCTTTACCCGGCTGAGCTCGTAGCAGAAGAACTCATACAGGCGGGTCAGCTGCCCGCTGATCTCATATTTGTGGTCCAGCGTACTGTCCAGATAGCGAATGATCTTCACGGCGTGGTCCACCGACGCTTCAAAAACGGGATAGTCCTCCTTGGCAAGGGCCAGCTCAGCCTGGGTCAGCCGCTTGACCAGTTCGTCATAGACCAGCAGCAGCAGCTCACCCTGCGTCATGGTATTCAGAGACTGCTCCCGATATTGCTGGTAACCTCGCATATCCATAAAGGTATGTCCTTTCCGTTCTGATTAACCGCCCATGAGACCGGACAGAGCCGAGCTCTGAGAGTTCATCTGATTGATGAGCAGTTCCAACTGGGTGAACTTGTTGGTGTAATAGTCCACCTTATTGGACATCTTGTCCTGCCACTTGGAGATCTCATCCTCAACGTCCTGCATCTGGTTGAGCAGGGTGTTGTCCAGGGCGGCGGTGGGGGCGTATTTGGAACCGGCTTTCTCAATGAGGATGCCCTTGGGGTCGCCGGTGGTGGAGGCGTACCGGTCAAGGACGGTCTGAATGGAGGTCATCAGACCATTGGTGGCGGCGCCGTTTTCCTTGGACTTGGTAAAGGCCTCCTGCACCTTGTCGGGGTCACTCTCCAGGGCCTCCCGGAAGGCCTGCTCGTCAAAGGTGAGGGTGGTCAGACCGTCGGAGTAGGAGGTGGAGATACCCATGGAGCGCAGGGTGGAGCCGTCCGCGCCGCCCGGGGAGATGGCGTTGCGCAGCTGGTTATAGAGGGAGGACAGGTCGCTGTCCATAAACAGAAGGCCGGTCTTGGCCTTTTCCTCATAGTTTTCAATGGCGGATTCGCTCATGTCCGCCATTTCGTCGTCGGTGAGGGGCTCATACCGGGAGCCGTCGGACTGCTGCAGAGGCATATCGGAGTAAGCGCTTTTGACCTCTTTGATGATGGTGTTGAAATCCTCCACCATTTTCTTCACGGCGTCCACGATTTTGTCCGCGTCGGTGGTGCTGGTGAAGGTGACCTTCTCCGAGTCATTGGCGGCCTCAAAGGTGCCGTTGAGGGTGACGGACATACCGTCCAGGTCCACCGTGTTGGAGGAGCGGACCAGATCCATGTCCTGACCGTTGATGGTGACGTTGAGCAGGGCGTCCTTGCCGTCGGAGTAGTCATCGCCCAGGGTATCCAGGCGTTTGCCGTCGGCATCCAGTGTGGCGCCGAAGATAGCGGCGCCCAGGCCGCCGGCTTCAATGTCCACCCGGCCTGCCGAGCCGGTGTCCTTGGCGGTAAAGACGAACTGGCCGGAGGTCTGGGAGTACTCCACCCGAACGCCGGCCTCGGTGTTGGCGTTGATGGCGTTGATGATGGTGTTCATCTCGGTGTTTTTGGAGTACTGGCCGATGACCGTGTCGTTGACCTTGAGCTCAAAGAGCAGGTTGCCGTCCTCGTCCACGCGGTAGCCGTCTTTGTTGACCTGATTGCCATCCTCGTCCACATAACCGGTGACATTGCCGTCGCCATCTTTCTGTTCGGTAACGGCTCCTGTGCCCTTAACGGCGTTGCTGAGGTTGTTCCAATCCCAACCATCCAGCTTCAGATCGCCCAGGGTCTTGCTGGTGTCCAGATAGCTGGTCAGGCCGGAACCGATGCCCAGCACGTCTCCCACATCGGAGTTGGAGGCCTTTACGGAGAAGGTGGAATTTTTGACGGAGGGGTCCATGGTAAAGGTGAGGCCGTCCCGGTCAAAGGTGGCGCTGACCTTGGCCGTGGAGCCGTCCACCGTGCCGAAGGCGTTTTTCAGCTCCGCGTTGATGGCAGCTTCAAATTCGCCCAGATCGGTGATGCTCTGGAATTTGTCCAGGCTGATGGTTTTGCTCTTGCCGTCCATGGTGACGGTAAGGGTTTGGCCGGAGATAAACTCGCCCAGGGTGAGGTCTTTGGTCATGCTGTCGGGGGTGCCCAGGGAGACTTGCTGCTTGCCGTCGTCGCCCAGATCGCCCAGCTTGTCGGCCAGATTGCCGGTGGCGCCGGTGATGGCCACGGTGTTGCCGGCGTTTTTCTTGTCGCTGACGGAGATGGAAATGGTCCCGTCGTAGGTGGACTTGACCTCCACGCCGATATACTCGTCGGCGTTGCCGGAGCCGCCGCTGGTGGAGATCTTCTGCTCGCTGAGCTTTTCGTTGATGGCGTCCTGGAGGGCCTGGGTGTCGAAGCTGCCGTCCTTTTCAAAGAACTCCCGCTGACCCAGGTCAATAGAGACCGTCTTGCTGCCGTAGGTGAAGGTCATGGAGCCGGACAGCTGGCTCACCGTCACGGTGTCGTCCGCGTTGACGCCCAGCTCGCCGCCGCTGATGGTGGTCTTGCCGCTGCTGTCAACGGACACGCTGCCGTTGAGCTTGTCGGCGTTGTTGCTGTACCGGGCGGCGGCGGCCAGCTGCTTTACCGAGTTGATCACCACCTGGCTGCTGGTTTTTCCCATGGCGGAAATGAGGTCGGCGTTGGCGCCGTTGGTGGTGATGTTCACCGCGTTGTTAAAGAAGCTGGAACTGAGCAGATTGGTGGAGGAGTAGACGTAGGAGGCATAATTACGGGAGAACTCCACCAGTTTGTCGGAGATGCTCTGATAGGCCTCCTGCTTCCACTCCAGTGTGGTATGATCCTTCTGGAGAGACTGGATCTTCTGCTGGTAGCTCTGCACTACGCCGGAGATCAACTCCTCCGTGTCCATTCCGCTGGCCAGACCGGAAATGATATTGTAGGTTCGGTTGCCATAGACGCTGCTGGAGGAGCTGGAGCCGGACAGGCTGTTGATCGATGCCATATTTTCACACTCCTTTTTTAAAGCAAGAAAGAGAACCGGATGTTAAAGGTACCGCGCCGGATTTGTGCCGTGTTGACAAAAAACGACAGGTTGAGTACAATGATCTGGAACGTAAATGTATGTTCTCTCAACACTTATATCGTCCGTTACGGCGAAAGATTAAGAGCTCTCACCTATTTTTTCTGCAAAGCCGGGAGAGATTCTGACGGGCGGACAGGGAGGGTATGAGTATGTCAGCTTCGAGGATCACCGTTACCAACCAGAAGGGCGGCGTTGGAAAGACCACCACCGCGGCCGCGCTGCTGGCCAGCCTGAGTCATCGGGGCGCCCGTGTGCTGGGCGTGGACCTGGACCCTCAGGGCAGCCTGGGCTTCAGCCTGGGTTTGGATATTGAGCGGTGCATGACCATATACGACGTGTTCCGGGGCGCGGTGGAACCGGAACAGGCCATTGCCCATACGGAGACCTGCGACCTGCTGCCCTCCAACATCCTGCTGGCGGGGGCTGAACTGGAGTTCAACCGGCCGGGACGGGAGTTTCTGCTGAAAACGGCCCTGTCCAAAGTGGAGCAGGATTACGACTACATCATTGTGGATACGCCTCCGGCGCTCAACCTGCTGACAGTCAACGCCTATGTGGCGTCGGACCAGCTGATCATTCCCATGGCGCCGGAGGTGCTCAGTCTGCTGGGCGTGTCTCAGATCAAGGAGACCATTGAGAGCGTGCGGGATTACTATAACCCCCATCTGGAGGTGCTGGGTATCCTGCTCAACCGGTATAATGCCCGTTTCAACCTGAACCGGGAGGTGCTGGAGCTGGCGGGGCAGATTGCCCAGCAGCTGAATACCGTGGTCTTTTCCGCCAAGATCCGCACCAGCGTCTCGGCGGCGGAGGCCCCGGCCCACGGCATGAGCGTGGTGGATTACGCGCCGTCGTCCAATCCCACCCGGGACTTTGAGCGGCTGTGCGACGAGGTGGCGGGAGCCCGCTTTCCTCGGGTTGAGAGAGGAGGTCGGCGCTGATGGCGGGAAGAAAAGGCAGCCGCAGCAGTAAGACGGACCATGTGCTCAACCTGCTTTCGGGCGGGGCGCGGGAGGAGGAAGCCCGCCCCGCGGCGGAGGAACAGCCTGCCGGTACGCCCCCCGTAGAGCCGGAGACTGCTCCGGTGGAGCACCGGGAGGGGGAGCGGATTGTCGCCCCTATTTTGCAGGTGGCCCGCACCAACAATGAGGCTCTGTCCAGGACCATTCGGGACGCGCTGACCCAGTCGCTGGAGGAGGAGATTGCTCAGAGCGAGGAGGAGCACCCTACGCCTGCGCCCGAACCGGAACCGGCCCCTGAGCCCGCGCCGGAACCCCAGCCCGCGCCCGTCTCGGGGGGCGGAAAGATGAGCCAGGAGGAGATCGAGAAGCTGCTCCACAGCATGGGTACGCCGGAGCCTGAACCGGAACCGGAACCTGCGCCGGAACCCCAGCCCGCGCCTGCCTCGGGGGGCGGAAAGATGAGCCAGGAGGAGATCGAGAAGCTGCTTCAGGGCATGGCCGCGCCAGAGCCTGAGCCTGAATCCAAGCCAGAACCTGTGCCCGAGCCTCAGCCAGAGCCTGAACTTGCGCCAGAGCCGGCTTCTGCGTTTGAAACCCCCTTTGCACCCCGGGAGACCCGCCTGCCCGACGGGGCGGTGTGCGTCAACGTGATGGAGGTGCTGGTGGACGAGCGCATCGAGCGGTATGTCCGTATGTTCGGCCTGTGCGACTGTGCCCGCTGCCTGGCCGACGTTCGGGCGCTGGCGCTGACCCGGCTGCCGCCCAAGTATGTGGTGCTGGCGGAGAGCGTGGCCACCCCCATGCTCAGCCTGTACCGGGCCAAATTTGAATCCCAGGTGATCGCTCAGGTGGTCCAGGCCTGCAAGACTGTGATGGAAGCGCCCCGGCACATTCTTTAAAAGCGGTTTCCCCTTCTCCCCCGGGAGGAGGGGAAAATTTTTAAAAAATTTTTGTCTGGGCACTTAACTTTCCTGGAAAATGGACGAAAACACCAGTGAAGGGAGTTGGGGCCGCGGCCCCTTTCCCCGAACTGCGGCCCGGCGCTCCGTAAAGGCCTGCGGAGCATCCGGACCCTGATACAGGCGGGCAAGAAGGAACTTGCCCCGACCAAATTTTCAAGGAGGAAAAGCATTATGCGTATCCAGCACAACATTATGGCGATGAACGCCTACCGCAACTACTCCAACAACACCAGCGCTCTGTCCAAGAACCTGGAGAAGCTGTCTTCCGGCTACAAGATCAACCGCGCCGGTGACGACGCCGCCGGTCTGGCCATTTCCGAGAAGATGCGTGCCCAGATCACCGGTCTGGAGACCGCTCAGAAGAACGCCAAGGACGGCATCTCCCTGGTGCAGACCGCTGAGGGCGCTCTGACCGAGGTCCACGATATGCTCAACCGCATGGTGGAGCTGGCCGACCAGTCCGCCAACGGTACCTACGACAACGAGACCGACCGCGCCAACCTGCAGAAGGAGTTTGAGCAGCTGACCAAGGAAATCGACCGTATCGCCGACAGCTCCAACTTCAACGGCATCAACCTGCTGGACGGCTCCATGGAGGATGGTAGCACGCTGGACACCTATACCACGAAGATTGCTGCTTCTTCTGCTGGCAAGTCGACAATTGACGTGTCCGTCAACATGGGCGGCAATGTGAAGGTGCAGTTTGCTGTCTCCTCCACCTCGAGTCAGTATAATAAGGCCGCTGCTTCCAGCGGCGGTACGCTGACCGTTACCCTTCAGAAGGGCAAGTCCTACACTGCGGCAGAGATTCAGGACATCCTGCGGAAGGCAACTGGTGCAGCTTCCAAGACTAAGGCTCAGGCCTCTGTGGAGCTGGCAAAGAAGGCCACTGTGACCGGTGCCGGTGTTACCGCAAAGTCTTCGGATAACGCTTTGGCCGCTACTACTGGAACAGCAATTCAGGATAAGGGTAGTGCACTGACCCTGCAAATCGGCGACACCAGCGACGATTACAACCAGCTTGAGGTGAGCATCGAGGATATGCACGCCGCCAAGCTGGGCCTGACCGACATCAAGATCAGCGATCAGTCTAGTGCCAAGGCGGCTGTGGACACCATCAAGGCAGCCATCAACACCGTGTCCTCCGTCCGTGGTACTCTGGGCGCCACCCAGAACCGTCTGGATCACACCATCAACAACCTGTCCGTGATGACTGAGAACATCCAGGACGCCGAGTCCACCATCCGCGACACCGACGTGGCCGACGAGATGATGGCCTACACCAAGAACAACATCCTGGTGCAGTCCGCTCAGGCCATGCTGGCCCAGGCCAACCAGGTGCCTCAGGGCGTGCTGCAGCTGCTGCAGTAAGCACTGGGACGTCACGCTACCCAATACCAAAGAGGGGGCTGGGGTTCAACGCCCAGCCCCCTTTTTTTAAACCGAGGGAGGACGCCATGCGAACCATTGAAGTTGCCAGAAGATTGGCGGAGCTGGGCCGGAAGGAAGATGCCCAGAAGGGATATTATCTGGCCCTGCAAAAAATGAAAACAGAGGAGCTGGAGCCTAAGGAGCAGCTGGAGGCCGCCAGCTACCTGTTTTTTTCCAAATGGGATCACAGGCTCCCCTTCACTATCTTTGTGTCCCTCTACAACCAGGGCTATTTTCAGGACGAACTGATGAACCTGATGCTTCAGGCTTTTTATCTGCCCAATGTGCAGAAGCAGCAGAAGCAATATGCCCGCAACTGCCGCGCCCTGGCGCGCTATTCCTACTTTTTCCGGGACAGCTTCCCCAACTTTGATGAGCTGCCCATCCTCTTTTTCCCCTTTGACGATCAGGGCTTTGTTCCCTTTCTTCAGGCGGAAAACCGCTTCGGCGACTATGTGAACTTTGACGATCCGGTCATTGACCGCTACTTCTTTAAAGATTTGGAAAATCCCATCCTGGCTAAGGATGTTTACTCCCAGTACCAGCTGGAATATTTGAATGACAATGTGCGTAAAAGCGAGTGGGTGGGCCGGGAGAACCACATCTACCTCCACTATACCGATTGGAATCAGTTTTGCGGCTATCTCCCCTGCCTGGATTTTGCCCCGCTGCTGAAGGAGAAGAAGTTGGTCTTCCTGCTAGAAGAGGAGATCAGCCAGTATCCCATTGACTTCAAGGAACGCTTTGGCATCGACTACAGCCAGTACCCGGTCAAGCCCATCGGCGTCCGGGAAGTGAACCGACTGATCTGGCACACCCAGCTGTCGGCTCACAACGGTGGTGACTTTTTTAATGAAATCTTCTACGACCATCCCAACCTTCTGGTTTATGAGTCTATTATATTTGACAGCCTGAAAGAGCAGATAAAAAGTTGTAGGCAGGATTGGAAAACGGTCAATAATATTAATCCTTGGATCTGGAAAGAACTGTCTCGAATCCCAAATCCCACTGATAAAGATTTTTTAGTGGCGTTATTTCTTAACAGCGACGCGGTCAGCCGAGATATGCGCGGCGATTCCCGCATTGCCCCCGCTCTCTTTTTCCAGCCCCACTTCTACAATGTCTGCTGTAATATCAACCTAAACAAGACTCAGGATAAGGCGATTATCTCATCCAATCAGTATGAAGAGATTAGTAAATCTACTATTTTTAACCAATTTAAGTACATTAAGACCTTTACCCCCATGCGCCGTATCACTACCAGCTATGGTGCTACAGTCCGCTTTATGCTCAAAGGAGTTCAGGAAAAAGAGGGGGAGAAGGTAATTTCAGATGCTTTTACTGAGCGGCTGCTTAACCGCTCTTTTATGATGGACAAGTGGGACAGGCTGTACCGGGACAGTGTACTGGTGCGGTTTGAGGATGGTAAACTGAATCCCAAGGCTACCTTCACCGCTTTGGCGGAATTCCTGGACATTCCCTATACGGAGAGCATGACCTACTGTTCAGGAAAAACCGGCCTGAATCCAGAGTCCTTGGAAGGTAACGACCTGGGCTTTGACCCCGCCGCCATCTACCGCACTTACGATGAATATGTGGACGACGCTGACCGCTGTCTTCTGGAATACTTCCTGCGGGACGTATATGAGACCTATGGGTATGACTTCCACTACTATCACGGAGAAACTGCGGATATGGAGTGGGTGAAAGAAAAACTGGAGGGTTTCCACCATCTTGATTACTTGATCGTAGAAACATTCAAAAGTTTTCTGGATAAAAAAATTTTGGAAAATGATACAATTATTTTTAATGGCACAGTCCATGAAAAGGAAGAGGGAAACCAGCTGATAGCGGAGCAGCAGCTGAATGATTATAAAAAGAACCGCTTAAAGGTTACAGAAATTCTGCTGAAAGGCCTGGAATTTGTGAACAAACAGGGGCAGCCGCTGCATATGATGAAGAAGCTTGAGCTGGACCCGGCGCTGCTGGAGCAGCCCCTGTACCACTGAGGAGAGATACCCATGGACAACAAAGGAACCGTTTATTTTTTTACCGGTCTGTCCGGCGCGGGCAAAACCACCATTGGCGGGCTGTTCTGCCGACGGCTGAAAGCCACAAAGCCTAACGCGGTCTATCTGGACGGTGATGAGATCCGTGTTGCGTTTGGTGAGGATGTGGGCTATACCCATGAGGAACGGCTGCGCTGGGCTGGGCGCATCTTCCGGGTGTGTAAGCTGTTGTCCGACCAGGGCATTGACGTGGTGTGCTGTTCGATTGCCATGTTTGATTCTGTGCGCCAGTGGAACCGGGAACATATCCCCAATTACAAGGAAATTTATATCCGGGTAAAAAAAGAAACCCTTATGCAGCGCAACCAAAAGGGCCTGTACACCGCCGGGCACAATGTGGTGGGAATCGATTTGCCCTTTGACGAGCCGAAAACCCCGGATCTGGTGATCCAGAACGACGGCGACCGCACGCCGCTGGAGCTGGTGGAGGAGATTGAGCGAATCTTTTATCCCAATATTGTGGAGAACCCCATCGACAACCGGGATTATTGGAATCAGTATTATAACAATCGGATCTGTTCCACGGAGCCGTCCCCCTTTGCCCAATATGTGTCTACTCTTGTGGAACCGGGCAAAACGTTGGTGGATCTGGGGTGCGGGAATGGGCGTGACGCGCTGTTTTTCGCAGGCCAGGGGCTGCAGGTGCTTGCCATTGATCTGTCCGGCTCAGCCATTGACCAACTGAACCAGATGCCGGTAGAAAATGCCCGTTTCCTGTGCGGGGACTTCATTGCCAGCGATGTCCACCAGCCGGAGATCTATGACTACGCCTACAGCCGCTTTACCATCCATGCGATTAATCAGCAGCAGGAGGCGCTGCTGCTCCAGACCGTGTTTCGCTCCTTGAAATGTGGTGGAAAATTCTTTATTGAAGTTCGTAGCGTAAACGATCCCCTCTATGGGAAAGGGAAGGCTGTAGAGCGCAATGCCTTTTTCTATGACAATCATTACCGGCGCTTTATTGTCCGGGATGAGCTGGTCAAATCCCTGGAAAACTATGGGTTCCGTGTAGAATATGCCAAAGAACAGACTGGATTTGCTCCCTACGGAAATGATGATCCGCCGGTCATCCGGATTGTGGCGGTCAAACCATAGGAGGCGGGATATATGCAGTTATCAGCTGATCTCCATACCCACTCCACTGCCTCAGATGGCCAGTATTCTCCCGCGCAGGTGGTGGAATTGGCCCGGAAGGCCGGCGTCCAATGCCTGGCTCTTACCGATCATGACACCGTGGACGGCGTGGAGGAGGCGATTCAGGCCGGCGCACAGATGGGCGTCCATGTGCTGCGGGGTGTGGAATTGGGCGCCAGAGAGGATCGTCACTTGCACATCCTGGGGCTGGGCCTGGGGGCGGGCTGTACGACTATGGAAACGCTGTGCCGCAAACTCAAGGACAGCCGGGCTGAACGAAAATACCGGATTGTGGATTTTCTCGAGGAAAAAGGAATCCATATCGACCTTCAGGAGGTGGAGGAGCTGGCGCAGGGCGGCTTGGTGGCCCGGCCTCACTTCGCTCAGGTTATGGTGCGTCACGGCTATGTTTCCTCCATGCGGGAAGCCTTTGACCGCTACCTGGACACCGACGAATATCAGCGCATTGAGCGGTTCAAGGCTGATGCCGCCGATTGTATTGCCGCAATCCGCCAATCCGGCGGCAGAGCTGTGCTGGCCCACCCCTGCCAGCTGAATTTGCCCGAGGAGAAGCTGGAGCGTCTTGTAAAGGAACTCAAGGATGCCGGTCTGGAGGGGCTGGAGTGCTTTTACCCTCAGCATACGCCTGAAATGGTAACGGCATACCGGAATCTGGCGATAAAATATGACCTGTATGTTACAGCCGGCAGCGATTTTCACGGAGAACGGGTGCATCCCGACAGGCCGTTTATGCCTACGCCATTGGAATTGGCATGGCTGTTGGATCGATAAGGAATAAACAAAAGATATCCCCGATTTTATGTTCAATAGCATAAAATCGGGGATGTTTTTTGCTTTTATTTACCTGTTTTCAGGTGCTGCATCAGCACGGAGGAGATATTTTCGCAGGAGGCCTGGATGGTTACCGCGCCGATCTCATGGGCCACGCAGGGCATACCGTACACAACGCAGGATTCCTTGTCCTGCCCGATGGTGTAGGCGCCGGCGTTGCGCATCTCCAGAAGGCCGCTGGCGCCGTCCCGGCCCATGCCCGTCATGATGATGCCCACCATATGGCACTTCACCTGAGCGGCCATGGAGGAGAACAGCGCGTCCACCGAGGGGCGGTGGCCGCTGACCTTCTCGCCGGGCTGGCAGGAGAGGGTGTAGCGGCTTCCCATGCGTACCACCCTGGCCTGCAGATCGGCGGGAGCCACCAGAGCCAGGCCCCGATGGATCTGATCGCCGTTTTTGGCCTCCCGCACTTCCATGGCGCACAGCTTGTTCAGGCGCTGGGCATACATGGCGGTGAAGCCGGGGGGCATATGCTGGACGATGACCATGCCGGGAATGTCGGCGGGCAGACGCTTGAGCACGGCCAGGGTGGCCTCAGTGCCGCCGGTGGAGGCCCCCAGACCGATGATGGTCTGGTCCAGATCCACGCCGCTGCTGTTGCGGCCCAGATCGGCGGGAGCCGCCGTAGTGGTCTGCTGGATGTGGCGGCGGCCGGGTACCACCTTGGCGCAGGAGGCCACCACGATTTTCTGGGAGAGGGACCGGAAGAAGGAATCCCGGCTCTCCGTGCCGTCCGGCTTGCGGACAAAGTCCACGGCGCCGGCTGCCAGAGCATCAAACACACGCAGGTTCAGGCTGGACACCAGAATCACCGGCAGAGGGTGCTCCGGCAGCAGCTGGCCCAGAAAGTCGATGCCGCTGATACCCGGCATCTCCACGTCCAGAGTCATTACATCGGGGTTGAGGCGAAGGATCTTGGCCTTGGCGTCCAGAGCGTTAATGGCGTAGCCCACCACCTCGATGCGGGGGAAGGCGGCCAGACCATTGATCAGAAAGGTGCGGGCCACGGCTGAGTCGTCCACCACCAGCACCCGGATCTTGCGGGGAGAGGATATCATGCGCTTTGCTCCTTCCTACGAGCGGGTCGGGGAGCTCTTCTTGCGGTAGACGGCCGGGGAGACCATCTGAAACAGGGGCGTTTGTCCCAGAGACTCCGAGTGACTGATAAACAAGTAGGCGTTGGGATTCATGGCGTCATAAAAACGTCGGACCAGCGCGTCCCGAGTGCTCGTATCAAAATAGATCATCACATTGCGGCAGAAAATCACGTCAAATTTCAGCCGAAACCGGATGGGGTCCATCAGGTTAAAGGTGCGGAAGATCACGTTGTTCCGGATGGCGGGGGCCACCGTGTATTCCGTCCCGTCCCGGGGACTGTGGGTGAAGTAGCGGTGCAGCCATGCCGTGGGCATATCCGCCGGAGGCTGATAGACGGCGGCCTTGGCCTTGGCCAGGGCCTGCTGGGAGATATCGGTGGCCAGAACCCGGGTGTCCCACTGGCCGGAACGCGTCCCAAAATACTCCTTGAGGTACATGGAGAGGGTATAAGGTTCTTCCCCGCTGGAGCAGCCGGCGCTCCAGATGGACAGCGTCTTGTCGCGGCTGTGGCGCTGCTCCAGCTCGGGCAGCACCGTGTCCTGGAAAAAGGTAAAGTGCTCTTTTTCCCGGAGGAAATAGGTGTAATTGGTGGTCAGCTTATTGAGCACCAGCTCCAGATCCTGGGGGTCCTGCTTGGTAAAGAGGTGCTCCAGAAAGGACTTGAAATCCGTATAGCCCCGGGATTTCAGGGACTGGGACAGACGGCTGGTGATCAGCTGGCGCTTGTTGCTCAGATCAATGCCGTAATGCTTTTGAATAAATTCCACCAGACGCCGGAAGTCGGCGTCAGTGATGCTCAGACTGTGGAACATCATATCCATGCCGATTCACTCCCTCAGGTGTGCTCCATCAGCCGCTGGCAGTCAAAGGCCAGCATGGTCTGGCCTTCCTCCAGGGAGTACATCCCGCACACCAGCTCATTGGAGCTGCGGGGCGGAACGGGCAGCAGGGAGGAGGTGTCGATGTCCACCATTTTCTGTACCTGATCCACCAGAATGCCCACCTGGGTGTCGTCGGACTGGAGGATCATCATGCAGTCGCTCTCGCAGTCGCCGTGGCCCAGCAGACAGCGGATGTCCACAATGGGGATGATCTGTCCCCGCAGGTTGATGATGCCGCGGATATAGCTGGGAACCAAAGGCAGCCGGGTGACGGTGTGGCCGGTGATAATCTCCACTACCGCCGCGGCCGGAACGCCGAACAGCAGCCCGTCCGACAGAAAGAGCAGATATTTCTCGGTCTGTACCACCGGAGCGTTGTCTGCTTCCGGGGCGGCTCCGCCAGACTGAAAGAAAACGTCCTCTGCGGTCATATTCTTCTCTCCTTTCACTGGGCGTAGGCGCACAGGTTAGACACGTCCAGAATGATGCTGATATTACCGTCGCCCAGAATGGTGCAGCCGGCGATGCCGCTGGACTTGATGTTGAAGCGGTTGAGGTAGGAGGGCAGGGGTTTTACCACCACCTGCTGCTCGCCCAGCAGTTCGTCCACAAACAGGCAGTAGGAGTGTTCCCCGGCGTCCAGCCAGATCAGGATGCCGTCCTCGATGTTGGTGACGCCGGCATCCATGCGGTACAGGTCGCGCATCCGGATCACAGGGTAGTAATTGCCCATGCACTTGAACATCTCGCCGCCGGCGGCGTCCCGGATCAGATCCTGGTCGGAGATACGGAAGGACTGGCGGATGTTGTGGATGGGAATGGTAAAGATAGAACTGCCCACCGAGACCTCCATGCCGTCCATAATGGCCATGGTCAGGGGGATCTTCAGGGTGGTGGTCATGCCCTTTCCGGGTTCGCTGGAGATAGACACGGTGCCGCCAACCTCCTCCACGTTGCGCTTCACCACGTCCATGCCCACGCCGCGGCCGGAAAACTCCGTGACCTGGGTGTTGGTGGAGAAGCCGGGGGCCATGAGGAAGTTGAGGATATCCCGGTGGGAATACTCCATATCAGGCTGGGCCAGTCCGTTGCGGATGGCCTTGTTCAGCACGGCTTCATAGTTGACGCCCTGGCCGTCGTCGGCGATCTCGATGATGACCTCGCTGCCGGTGTGGCGGGCGGAGAGGATGATCTCACCCACCGGATCCTTGCCGGCGGCGATGCGATCCTCCGCGTTTTCTTCAATGCCGTGGTCCATGGAGTTGCGCACAATGTGCATGATGGGGTCGCTGATGCTGTCCACGATGGTCTTATCCACCTCGGTATCCTCGCCCACCAGGGTGAGGCGGACCTGCTTGCCCAGCTTTTTGCACATATCCCGGACGATACGGTTCATCTTCTGGAAGGTGCCCGACACCGGGACCATGCGCAGGGACATGGACACGTCCTGCAGCTCGTCGGTGAGCTTGCGCAGCTGCCGGGCGGATTTGGTGAAGGCGTCCAGCTTGATCCCCTTCAGATCGGGGGAGGAGGTGACCATGGACTCGGTAATGACGATCTCGCCTACCACCGCGGCCAGCTGGTCCAGCTTGTTGAGGCTGACGCTGATCAGGCTCTCCTTGTGGTGGGCGCCGCCCTCGCTCTTCTGCGGTTGGGCCGGCTGGGGGGCGGCGGGGGCCGCCGGCGCCGCAGGAGCCGCCTGGGCGGCGGGGGCCGCAGGAGCTGCCGGCGCGGGGGCGCTGGCCTGGGGCTCCGGCGGAGCGGAGGGCTGCGGAACAGGCCGGTCTATGGCCTGATAGGAGCGCACCGAGCCGGAGCCGGTGACGGCATGGATGGACTTGTCACGGTCCGCCTGATTGCGGAAGGACAGGAGGAAGCCGGACTCCGCGATCTGAGCGGCGGTGGAGGGGTCGGAATCCACGCCTTTGGGGGAATAGGTAAAATCTTCCTCGGCGCACAGCTCACGGACGGAGGAGACCAGCATATAGGCACGCAGGTTTTCCATGCCGCAGCCCTCGTCGAAGTAGATCTGGAGATCGTAGGGGAACCCGTCCGGACCGGAGGGAGCGGCGGCGGCAGCCGCCTCGGGGGCGGCGGCGGGCGCCGGAGCGGGCTGGCCGCCGGAACGAATTTGCTCGATGAGTCTATTAACTTTCTGGAGCAGGGTGTCGATATCTTCTGTAAGGGGCTGCTCATTTTCGATATGCTCCAGCTCCTGCCGGAAGAAATCGATGGTCTGGAACAGTAGGTCAAACAGTTCCGGCCGCAGTTCCTCCGGAACCACATCCATGGTTTTATCCCGGATGATGGCAAACAGGTCCTCCGCACGGTGGGCAATGGTCATCAGGGAGTTATACTCCATCATGGCAGAGGAGCCTTTGATTGTATGCATGATGCGGAAGATGGTATTGATATCCTCCTGTGAAAAGCTGTCCTGCTGTTCGGCGGCCAGGACGATGCTGTCCAGCTGCTCAAGCAGAGTATTGGTTTCGTACAAAAAGGCATCCAAAATGCTGTCGCTGCCTGCGCTCATAAGCGGTACGCTCCTTCCTTGGCGTTGAACTTCTATTTGGTTATCGACCGGAAGCGCCGGAAAATTAAGGGCCCGTTATTAAAATATACCGAGGACCCGGATAAAGACCGGGATACCACGATCCCATAAAGAGGTGGAATAGACCATGGCAGATCTTTTGGGCGCGGCCAACCGCGTTCCCGGCTATGACAACACAGTCAATAACCGCACGCAGATGGCGCCCGCCCGGACGGGCAATCCCCAGGTTCAGAATATTCCCGATCCCACCCGGGTAGGACGGGCGGATCAGCGCAACGAACAGCAGGGCTCCAACGACGCCCTGCAATCCGATGTGCTTCGCTATGATTCCAATTTCCAGACCTATCTGGAGCAGCTGCGGCAAACGCCGGAGCTGGCCCAGATCCTGAGCAAGACAGTGATGCTGCTGCGGGGAATGGCAAGCACGCCTGGCCTGCAGGGGGGAATCGCGCAAGAGATGGCCCGGCTGCTGGATATGCTGCGCCTGGACGAGAAGAGCTTCCGCAAGCTCTTTCAGGAGCAGGCCAAGGGCGGCAACCGGTTCTCCGGCGCGCTTTTTTCTCTGCTGCGGCAGGCCTACCAGAAGCTGCCCGGCGAGCACGCCCGGGCTGCCATTCTGGATTTTGCCCGGCGGTACGCCGATTACTCCTCCTCCCAGCACATCGGGAAAAACCTGCTGAGCCTGCTGCGGCAGATGAACGACTATCTGCCCCAGAGCTGGCGGGGCCAGCTGGGGGAACTGGCCGGACGGCTGCAAAACGGCCTGGAGGCCGGGGCCTGGGGGGAAAACCTGAGCTTGCTGCAGCAGGAGATCATCCCCTATCTGGGCCGCTATGTGGAGCGGGCCCATGATCTGGGCCCCCTGCGGGCGCTGGTGAACCTGCTGGTGCTCAATACCGCCCGGTATGAGAACAGCGCGGAAGGGCCGCTGCTGCAATCCTTCCGCCAGCTGGCCGGGTTCAGCGAAGCGCTGGCGGGGCTCAATCAGCTGGACGACAGCGCCATTCTCAAGCTGCTGCGGGAGAACGACTTTACCCGAGCGGGGGACGGCGCTTTCGCCCAGGGACTTGCGCAGGCCGCCGATCAGGCGCTGAAGGGCGTCTACGGCCCCGACGTGCGGGAGGCCTTTGCGGAGATCATGCGGGCCACGCTGATCTATGAGAGCGTATATATGCCCCTCAATCATATGCTTTTCCCGGTGGATTGGAACGGAAAGATGATGTATTCCGAGCTTTGGGTGGACCCGGACGCGGAGGACAAAGGGGAGCAGGGCGACTCGGCGGGCGGAAAGGTGCAGTTCCTCTTCAAGCTGGATCTGGAGTCCCTGGGCTTTATGGAGATCGCCCTGGGCGCCCGGGAGGAGCAGGTGGACCTGCAGATCCGGGGACCCCAGGCCGTTTCGGACCACAGTGCCGTCATCATTCGGGATATGCAGGACATCCTGGCCCGCCACCAGCTGGCGGGGAAGAGCGTCCAGGTATCCAAGCTGGAGACACCGCTGGATCTGACCCAGGTGTTTCCGAATCTCTTCGAAGGGAAGCGTGGCGTCGATGTCAAAATCTGAAACACCTGCCGCCGGACCGGCCAAGCGGGCGGCGGCGCTGCAATACCGGCCCGGCGACGGCGCGCCGGTCATCGTGGCCGCCGGCATGGGCCATCTGGCGGAAAAAATGGTGGAGGTGGCCGTGGACTCCGGGGTGCCGGTGTATGAGGATACCTCCCTGGCCACCGTGCTGACCCAGATGGAGCTGGGCCGGGAGATTCCCGAGGAGCTCTATCAGGCGGTGGTGGATATCTACCTCTACTTTCTGAACTTTGATCCCAACGATCCGGAGAAATTTCACCGCTCGCTGCAGGAGCGGACGGAGCAGAGCGGAAAGGAGAAGGGAGCATGACCTACAAATACTTGATGTTTGACAGCCGGGGAAATCTGGTGGCCCACGCCACCTCTGTCTACGCGCCCCGGGGCAAAGAGTGGAAAATGGTCATTGACGATGACGATGTGGAAGAGGCGGCGAAACACTCCTACCTCAGCCTGGTGGGCGATTCCGACGCGGTGCCCGCCATGGAGGGACGAATCCTCCGCTGGGAGGGTAAGACCGTGGTGCTGGAGCCGGTACGGCCTCTGGAGCAGAAGGACCGTCAAAATCTGCGGGTCCCCGCCCGCTTTGTCAGCTACCTCTATTCCGTTTCCGGGACCTGGAAAGGCAGGGTCCCCATCGTCAGCCACGATCTGAGCAGCGGAGGGCTGGCCTTTTTCTGCCCCCGCTCCCTGCAGGTGGGCGAACAGGTGCAGGTGGTGATCCCCGTCACCGCCAACCCGCTGCTGCTGGATATGGAGATCCTGCGCTGCCGCTCCGGTCCGGGCCAGGACCTGCTGTACGCGGGCAAGTTCCTGTCCATGCTGCGGGAAGCAGAGAGCATGGTGCGGGAAGCGGTGTTCCATCTGCAGCGGCAAAAGAATTGAACCCGGCGGGCCGCGCCGGGAGAGTGTTTCCAAGGAAAGGACGAATGGATATGACAGGCTGGAGAGAATGGACGAGACGGCTCACAGGCCGGGTCCGGGCCGGGCTTTTGGCGCTGGTCCTGGTTGTGGTCCTGGCCGGAACGGCGGGCGCCGCCTCCTATATGCAGCCCTACCTGGACAAGGTGGTGGAATGGGGGGTAATGCGGGGAGATATCGCCGGAAACCTGAATGAGAACAATCCCATCACCCGGGCCGAATTCTGCACGATGATCAACCGTGCCTTCGGCTATTCCCGCATGGGCTCCACGCCCTTCCGGGATGTGAAGAACAACGCCTGGTATGCCCAGGACGTGGCTATCGCCTACACCACGGGCTACATCAAGGGCACCTCCGCGTCCACTTTTTCTCCCGAAAGCAACATTACCCGGGAGCAGGCGGCGGTAATTCTGTCCCGCATCCTGATGCTTCCGGAGGAAGTGGGCGAGAACACCGTGTTCAGCGACAGCCGCTCCATGGCCAACTGGAGCCAGGGCTACATCGCCGCCGCCGCCCACTACGGGCTGGTCAACGGCTATCCCAACGGCCGCTTCGGCCCTCAGGATAACCTCACCCGTGGGCAGGCGGCCATCCTGCTGGTCAACGCCCTGGGCACCCCCATCCGGGAGGCGGGAACCTACACCCTGGGCAGCGTGTGGGGCAGCGTGACCATCACCACCTCCGGCGTGACCCTGCGGGACACGGTGGTGGGCGGCAACCTGTACATTACCGCCGGTGTGGACCTGGGCTATGCCACCCTGGAAAACGTCACCGTTCTGGGTGACATTGTGATCAGCGGCGGCGGCACCAGCGAGGGCGGCGAGGACAGCGTGATCCTGCGCAACGTGACCGCGCCCCGTATGCTGGTGGACAATCTGGGCAATCGCTTTACCTCCGTGAAGGTGGAGGGCGACGGCCTGATCAATCAGGCCAGCGTGCGTACCAACGCCTACCTGGAGGACAACACGCCGGACGGCTGCGGCGTGGCGCGCATCGACCTGGACGGGGAGGAGGAGCTGACCCTCACCCTGGCGGGCAACATCAAGGAAGTGGTCAACTCCGCGCCCCGCACCACCCTGGAGCTGGCCAGCGGACAGGCCAAAACCATCACCGTGGATGAGGCCGCGGTGGACTCCACCCTGTCCATTGCCGCCGGGGCCCAGGTGGAGCAGGTGAACCTGGATACCGGCATTGAGGTGACCGGAGACGGCGACATCGCCAACCTTACCGTCAACGCCGCGGGCAGCACGGTGTCCATGCTGCCGGACCAGATCATCATTCGTCCCGGCATCACGGCCAATATCGACGGGGAGGTCATGGACAGCGCGGCGGCGGCGGAGTCCTCCGCCGACCCCCGGCTCTACGCAGGCTATCCCCAGGTCCGGGATCTGGCGCCCACCAGCGCCACCGTGGCCTTCAGCGCCAACAAGCGGGGCACCATCTACTGGGCGGTGACCGCCGTGACCGACGGCTCCCTGACGGCGGAGGAGATCATCAATCCCTCCACCTACAGCCCCAAGATCGTGAAGAGCGGCACCGTGTCCCTGAGCGGCTCGGGGAAGGAGGGGACGGCCAAGATCAGCGGCCTGACCTCCGACGGCGCATACTACCTCTCCACCGTCTTTGTGGATGCCCGGGATGAGCGCAGCCCCCTGAAGGTCATTTCCTTCACCACACCCGACAACACCAAGCCGGCCTTTGCCTCCGGCTACCCCTATATGTCCAAGGTGACCAACATCTACGGCCAGACCACCGTCATGACCACCAAGACCTGCCGGCTGTACTACGCCGTGCTGGAGAAGGGCGCCAGCGCACCCACCGCCAGCGACTTCAAGGCCAACGCCGTCACCGGCAATCTGGGCTTTGGCTCCATGGACGTGGTGAAAAACACCCCCTACAGCTTCCGGGTCAACTCGGTGCCCCTGGATGAGCTGGAGAGCTACGACCTGTACCTGTGGCTCACCGATGTGGACGGGGCCCAGAGCTCGGCGGTGAAAAAGCTCACCTTTACCACCGTGGACGGTACGCCGCCCCAGTTCCGCACCGAGCCCACCGTCAACAACGTGAAGGAGACCTCTGTGGGCCTGTATGCCAACCTCAATGAGGCGGGCACCCTCTACTGGGTCATTGTGGAGGAGGGCACCACCTATCCCAAGCCCCTGGCCGGGCAGAGCGGCGAGGTGGACCTGTCCAGCGACGCTGCCAAGCTTCAGGTCATGGCGGGTATGAACGCCCTGAAGAGCGGCAAGGTCTCCATGTCGGCCGACAAGGATGTGAGCTTCAACATCAGCGGCCTGCAGGAAGAGACGGCCTATGACCTCTATTATGTGGCCCAGGACAAGGCGGGCAACTACTCCGACACGGTGGGCAAGCTCACCATCCATACGCTGGACAACACCGTCCCCACCGTGACCCAGGAGTTCACCAAGTATAACGGCACGGCCTCCGACACCCCCCTGCCGGAGAGCGATGTGCGCCTGGTGTTCAGCGAGGGGATTCAGACGGTGGGCAACTATACCAAGCTGACCGACCTCTACCAGAAGGTGATCGACGCCCAGACGGAGAGCGCCAAGGCGGAGGCCCGGACCGAGCTGGCCAACGCCCTGAGCAACGCCATCTACTTCTATCAGGTCCCTGCCGGCAGCCAGCCGGTCAAGGTGGAGGGGGCGGATGACGCCGACAAGAAGGACGACAGCTGGGTCATTGACTACCGCTACGCCGAGGTCACCATGGAGGAGGGAAAGGCCGTTATTACCTTCCCCAACGGCAGCGGCATCAATCTCAAGAGCGGCGCCACCTATTATTTTGAGATCCAGGCCAACACGCT
Source organism: Candidatus Flavonifractor intestinigallinarum (assembly GCA_019119165.1). Lineage (GTDB taxonomy): Bacteria > Bacillota > Clostridia > Oscillospirales > Oscillospiraceae > Flavonifractor > Flavonifractor intestinigallinarum. Next base: position 25,928 of record DWXO01000077.1, read on the forward strand.
GGCCGACACCTCCTCCGCGGCCAATGTGATGGGGCGCACCCAGCTGCCCCGCTTTACCACGGTGTTTGCCGTGGTGAACCTGTCCGCCCTCAACGAGAACAGCATCCAGGTGGGCGGCAGCGCCGTGACCACCGACCTGAGCTGGCGGCTCACCCCGGTATCTACCGACAAGGTGGACGACTCCATCGACTGGGATATGCTCATCTGGTCGGACACCAGCGTGGAGTTCAATCTCTATGCCCGGGAGGTGGGCGCCGGCAGCGACGGCGCCTGGAAGCTGCTGGGCAAGAGCAAGATCGACGTGCCCGACACGGCCCAGGGCTATCTGGGTATCAGCCTGACCCGGAATTTCCTTGAGGCCGGAACCAACAACCCGGACTTTGAGGCCCTGAACCAGCTGGACCCCAACACCTCTTATGAATACGCCATCTCCTTTACCAAGGTGGCCGGGCTGTCCGATCCCGACACCTGGAGCCAGCGGGTCAACATGAAGGTCCATGTGGTGGCCGGCAGCAACAACGATCTGGGTACGATGTCCGCCAACGTCACGGAGAGCAACTGGGCGGAGATGACCAAGGAGGACCTGACCAACATCGGCCAGCCGGAGACCCTTACCCTGCGCAAGCAGTTCACCGATCAGCAGGCCCCTGTTTTCAACGGCGACTATCCCCTCTTCGACGCGGGAGACTCGGCGGTGGAGATGTCCCTGATGCTGGACCGGCCCGGAACCGTCTACTATGTCATCGCCCCGCTGGGCTATGTGGGTACCAGCGACGGAGAAAATTCGTACGGCGACAACGCCACGGGCATCAAAAACTGGGAGAAGCTTCCCGAGAGCGGCAAGTACGACGCCATCGATGATGAGGACAATCCCAATCCCCCCATTCTTGTGGCGCCCGATTACCTCAACATTGTCAACGCCAGCAGCAACTACCGGAACGAAAAGATCAAGTACGGCACGGTGACCTGCGGCTCCAGTGTGGAGACCAAGCTGGTGGAGGGGCTGGACAAACAGACCCGGTACATCGCCTACTTTGTCCTCCAGGGCAACGCCCAGACCTACTCCCGGGTGTTGGCCTACCGCTTTGAGACCACCGATGTGAGCAAGCCGGTCATTACCCTGACCCAGTACAGCCCGTCGGTCAACTTTGAGACCGACTCCTCCGCCGAGCTGACTTACGCGCTCATCGCCACCAACGAGCTGCCCAGCAGCCTGCGCAGCAACAATGGCTTTGACAAGCTGGTGGACAGCAGCAAGAGCGAGCTCTGGGCGCAGTTGACCGGAGCCAACGGCGTCTATGAGGATGAGAACCGCACCGTCATTTGGGCCCTGTCCACCCCCTACGGCTCGGGCGGGTACACCGTTTTCGACGAGTTTGCCGGCAGCGCGGTGCGCAAGACCGTGTCTGAGCTGGTCAGCGGCAGCAACCCCATGGGCGCGGCCATCGCCGCCCAGGGAAAGAAATCCCTGACCCAGGCCAACCAGTATTTCCAGACCCAGGACTTTACCAACAACATGACCGGCGGCACCATCTACTACTGCCTGGCCACCGCCGTCAGCCCGCTGGGCTCGGAGACTTCCTTTGCCGCGGTGGGCGGCGTGCAGATCCCCGACAAGACCCCGCCCGTGCTGGAAAATGTGTCCACCACCATTACCGGCGGCAGCGGCGGCGCCTATCCCACTTACAGCGGCACGGTGACCTTTACCTTTGACGAGCCGGTCTATCAGCTGGTGGAGCTGGCCGGCGGCGTGGAGCAGACCCCCATGCAGGTGTGGCAGACCAACAGCACCCTGACCCCGGAGGACGCGGAAAAAGCGGTGCGCCTCATCGATATCCTGGGCGGCAGTATTCCCAAGTGGAACCTGAACTACACCAACGAGGTGAAGAAGGCCTCCACCACGCTGACGCTGACCTTCCAGAACGTGTCGCTGGGGGATACCATCACCTTCTTCTCCGACAGCTTTATCTGTGACGCCAGCAGTAACAGTACCCGTCAGAATCTCACCTTCCGGCTGGAGGAAACCGCCATCGGCAACATTACCGCCGGTTCCCGCGTCCAGTTTGTCCAGGTGAGCAACTGACGGACCATATCCCGGAATCGTCCCTGCAGGGGCGGGCAGCGCCTGCCCGCCCTTGCGTTTGTTCCTGCAAAAGGAGGAATTTTCCATGAAACACACCGCGGGCCGCTGGCTGGCCCTTTTGCTGAGCTGGACTCTGCTGCTGGGGCTTTCGCCCACGGCCTTGGCCGCCGGAGCGGAGGAGGAAGGGCCTGCTCTCACGGGAGTGATGCTGAATCACTACACCCTGTCCATGGCTGTGGGCCAGAGCGACACCCTCAGCGCCACCCTCCAGATGTCCGACGGCTCCACGCTGGAGACCCTTCCCACGGGCTATACCGCCGTTTGGACGGTGGCCAATGACCGTGGGGATGAGGTGCGGGTGACCGCCGACGGGGAAAACAACCTTGCCGCCACGGTGGAAGCCCTGGCGCTGGCCGACACCAACGAGCCGGTCAAGGCCGTGTCGGTCACGATTACGGTGACCCCGGCGGGGGCGGCCCAGGGGCAGCAGGCATCCTGTCAGGTAACGGTCTCCGCCGCGGAGCCGCCTGGCGTGACGGTCAGCCCCAAGACCATGGAGCTCTCGCCCATTGAGACGGCCGCCAACCATACGGGGCGGCTCACCGCTACCGTTACGCCCGCCTCGGCCCCTCAGACCGTGGCCTGGACCAGCGGGGATGGCACGGTAGCCACCGTCAGCGATACCGGCGTGGTCACGGCCGTAGGCGCCGGCGAGACAAAGATCACCGCCACCGCCAACGGCTACCAGGACACCTGTACCGTGCAGGTCCAGGGCGTGGCGCTGGACACCTCGGAGGTGACGAAGCCCCTGCGTGTGGGGGGCAATGCCACCCTGGATGCCACAATCTACGGCTCCTCCCTTCAGAACAAAACCCTTTCCTGGAGCAGCAGTGATTCCACCGTGGTAAAGGTGGATAAGGGCTACCTCTACGCCATGGAGGAAGGGGAGGCCATCATTACCGTCCAGATCAACGGCACCACCTATGTGGATAGCGTGACCGTGAAAGTGGAGCAGGCCACCGCCGACGTGATCCGGGCCTCGGCGCAGACCGGGGACCCGCTGGAGTTTTCTGAGCTGGAGTCCGACCTTCAGAGCCAAAGCCGCCAGGTGCTGGACAAGAGCCTGAGCTACGTCAGCGGCCTGTCGGTGGACACGGCCCAGGGCACCCTCTATTACCGCTACGCCTCGGATGGGGATACCGGCTCCGGCGTGGGCACCGGAGAGCGCTACTATGTCTCCCCGGGCAACGGCCAGATGTCCCTTTCCGACCTGACCTTTGTGCCCAAGTCCGATTTTGAGGGCACAGCGGTGATCCGGTACACCGGCTATGCCTCGGGCAGCGAGTTTTTCCAGGGCACCATCCAGGTGTCGGTGGAGATGGAACAGGATGTGACCTACTCCACCTCGGCGGACAAGGCGGTGCAATTCAGCGCCGCCGACTTTGCCCAGGTGTGCCGCAGCCGGACGGGGCGGGACCTGAGCTACATCATCTTCACCCTGCCCGACAGCAGCCGCGGTACCCTGTATTACAACTACCTCTCCGCCCAGAATCCAGGCACCGCCGTGGCGGCCGACGGACAGTACAAGTACACGGGCAGCCCCAACCTGGGGGATGTGTATTTCCTGCCCGCTCAGGGCACCTCCGGCGAGGTGGTGTTCCCCTATACGGCCTGGGACGTGAACGGCACCTCCTACCGGGGACGGGTCACCGTCCAGGTTTCGGCGGCGGTGGCCTCGGGGGATCTTACCTACTCCGTGGCGCGCAACGGACGGGTCACCTTTGACGACAGTGACTTCAACACCCTGTCCCGGAACCTCACCGGCTATTCGCTGGAGCGGGTGCGCTTCACCCTGCCCGATTCCGACAAGGGCACGCTGTACTACGGCTATACCTCCTCCGGCTCCTACACCGCTGAGGTGTCGGAAACCAGAGACTATTACCGCTCCTCCTACCCCTATCTGGACAACATCACCTTTGTGGCCGGAACGGATTACACCGGCACGGTGTCCATTCCCTTTACGGCGTGGGATGTGGAGGGAAACCGCTTTTACGGCGAGGTGGGCATCTCGGTGGCTGCCCGAGGCAGCGGCACCATCCGCTATACCGTGCTCCAGGGGGGAACGGTGAAGCTGGATGACGGGGACTTCAACGATCTGTGCCAGGAGCTGACGGGGGGCAGCCTGCGGTATGTGCGCTTTACCCTTCCCGCGTCCTCCCGGGGTACGCTGTACTACAAGTACACCTCGTCGGGAAATTATGAAAGCAAGGTGTCTGAGAGCCGCAGCTACTACCGCAGCTCCTCTCCGTACCTGGACAACATCACCTTTGTTCCCGCCTCCTCCTATACCGGCACGGTGTCCATTCCCTTCACCGGTTGGAATACCTCCAGTGAAACCTTCGCCGGCACACTGGAGATCACCGTGGACGGCACGCCCGATCCGCTGGTCTACCAGGTGACGGGGGGAGACGCGCTGACCTTTGACGAGGAGGCGTTTGACGACTACTGCCGTCTGGCCACCGGAGAGGGCCTGCGGTATGTGCGCTTTACCCTGCCCACCTCCACCCAAGGTACGCTCTACTATAACTACAGAACCAGCACCGGAAAATACGACAGCAAGGTGACCTCCTCCCGCAACTACTACCTCAGCTCCTCCCCCTATCTGGAGAAGGTGAGCTTTGTGCCCGGGGATGATTACGCCGGGACCTTCGACCTGTCCTTTACCGGCTGGAGTACCGGTGGTCGGAAGTTCACCGGCACGGTCACCATTACCGTGACCCAGGGACAGGCGGGGAACATCACCTATTCCACCGCCTACCAGCCGGTGACACTCCAGGCGGAGGACTTTGTCCAGGCCTGCGCCCAGCGGGGACGGGGCTCTCTGGTGTCGGTGAAGTTCACCGGGGCGGACAGCCTCTACGGCGGATATCTCTATGACAGCTACGGCGGGATTCACTCGGCCAGCAGCCAGGTGCGTACCGGCACGGTGTACTATCCCTCCAGCTCCCCCCGGATCTCGGAAGTCTCCTTTGTGCCCCGGGTGGGCTTTCAGGGGACGGTGGTGCTGACCTACACCGGGACCGATTCCAGGGGAGGCACCTATCAGGGCACGGTGTCCATCCAGGTCACCCCCAACACCACGTCCAGCCACTTCTCCGACCTGAGCGGCTACGGCTGGGCCGCGGCGGCGGTGGATTTCCTCTACGAAAATCAGGTGGTCAGCGGCACCGGGAACGGGCGCTATGCGCCGGGACAGCCCATCACCAGAGCGGAATTCCTGGTGATGCTTGACCGGGCGTTCGCATTCCCGGCCACGGAGAGCAAGTCCTTCCCCGATGTTCCGGACACCGCCTACTACGCCCAGTCGGTCCGGCGGGGCTACGCCCTTGGGGTGGTTTCGGGGTATCCGGACGGTACCTTCCGGCCCAATGAGGTCATCACCCGTGAGTCGGCGGCCACCATGCTGTACCGGGCCATGCAGGCCTCGGGATGGAGCCTGAGCAGCGCGGGCGAAAGCGCCATGTACGGCTATTCCGACTGGCGGAGCGTATCGGCCTACGCGGTAACGCCAATGGCCACGCTGGTTCAGAACGGGCTGCTGACCGGCGACGGGCAGGGCAAACTGCTCCCCACCAAGACCATGACACGGGCCGAGATGGCGGTTTTGCTGGCCAGAGCACTGACGTTTTAACCAACCGGGGAAGCCGGAGCATGGATGCTCCGGCTTCCCCGTATTTCTTTTAGGCCCGCCGGAACGGCAAAAGGACAGGGCTATCTCAAATGCAGGGAATATTAGGCACAAAACCAACATAGTTTTAGTGCGGTCCGGGCATGGGTATTCAACCGGGATTGATAAAAGCAAAATTGCGGTAAAGTGGAGCCGTAGAAATGAATAAATAATCTTTATCGCAGGTTATATATGCGTTTTGATCGCGTAATGGAAGAATTATGCAAATATCAACCAAAGCACATATAAAAAGTAGGAAAATCAGTTGCGGATTTTGTCGTATTTTGTGCTTGAAAATATTGCGTTACTGCGGTACAATCTATATGGGTAAAAGTGGTTGAAATTGCGACGAATATAGAATAATATGTCACAAGTGAGCCGAAAGAGGCTTTTTTCATTTCATATGAGCAGAAAAACCCAAAAAATAGAGGGAGTACATAGATATGGACTGTTTTGTAAGCAATAGTGCCTTAATGCTACGGCGATCAATGGATTTCTTGTGGACCAAGCAGAGCTGCATTTTGGATAATATTGCCAATGCAGAAACGCCGGGGTACAAAACAAAATACGCTACCTTTGAAGAATCACTGCAGGAAGCCATTCAGTCCGCGTCCCACAAGGGCAGCACTGCCGGGGAAATTCGCTCTGCCATTCAGGGAGCCGACATCTCGGTAGAGCAGGCCCAGGAGAACACCAGATTGGACGAAAATGGCGTGAACATTACAGAGCAGATGGTAGAGCTGGCCAGAAATGGTTACCAAATGCAGTATGTGATGGACGCGATCAACAGTGATTTTTCGTTACTCCGCACTGCGATTAAGGGATAAGGAGGCGTAGCATATGGCTTTTCTCAGTTCGATGAATGTAGTGGGGTCCGGCCTCACCGCCCAGCAGCTGCGCCTGGACGTGATATCGGAGAATATCACCAACCAGAGCACCACCCGTACCGAGGGGGGCGGCCCCTATCGCCGGAAGATGGTGGTTCTCCAGAGCGAGGGCGGCCAGACGCCCTTTCAGCAGGTCCTGGCCCAGGCGCGGGGCGAGCGGGTCCAGCGGGAAGGCGGGGTGCGGGTGACAGAGATCGCCGAGGACCCCTCGGATTTCAAGCTGGTGTATGACCCCACCAATCCCGACGCCAATGAGCAGGGTTATGTGGAGATGCCCAATGTGGACCTGGTGAAGGAGATTGCCGACGCCATGGCGGCTTCCCAGGCTTATTCGGCAAACGTCACCGCCTTCAATGTGCTCAAGCAGGTGGCATCCAAAGGGCTGGAGATCGGGAAGTAATCGCCCGGTTGTAAGTGCCTGAAGAGGAAAGAGTAGAAAGGAAACGGTAATATGACAAGCCTTCAGACCATATCTCCCATCCAGCCGTTGTGGAGCACTGATTCTCCGGCGGCATCCGAAATTCAGAACGGCCAGCCCTCCATGTTCACGGAGATTTTTCAGTCCATGATCAACAACGTGAAAGAGACTGACGCAGCCAAGAATGAGGCTGTTTACGCACTCGTCACCGGGCAGCTGGACAATCCGGCGGAGGCCACCATTGCGGCTACGCAGGCCAGCATTGCCACCGAGCTGCTGGTCCAGATGCGCGACCGTGCGCTGGACGCGTACAGCGAACTGATGCGCATCAGCATTTAAAAGCTGAGAGACCTGGGGCGGGAGAAGAGTTATGGGAGATAAAGTGAAAAAAGTGGTCTCCGATGTGGGACAGAAATGGAAAGCCGCCTCCCGAAAGACGAAAGGAATTCTGGGAGGCGCTGTGCTGGTTGTACTGGTGGCGCTGGTGGTGGTGATCATGGTGGCGAGCAACCGCCCCTATGTCACCCTGTTTGCCGACCTGAACCAGTCTGATTTATCGTCGATCCTGACGTATCTGTCCGACAATGGCGTCACAGAATATAAAGTGGAAGGGGATACCATCCTGGTGCCGGAAGACCGGGAAGCCGCCCTGAAGGCCCAGGTGCTTCAGGCGGGATACCCCTCCTCGGGATATGGGTACGACACCTATTTTGATCATGTGGGCAGCCTGACCACCGAGTCGGAGCGCAATCAGGTCACCCTCTATGCCCTGCAGGACCGGATACAGGCGGTGGTCCGCAATTTTGACGGCGTCAGGGACGCGGCGGTGGTGCTCACACCGGGCGAGGACCACACCTATGTGCTGGACAGCGGCAGCAAGGTGGACGCCACCGCTTCCGTGACGGTCACCATGGAGGAGGGGAAAACCCTCACCGACAACCAGGTAAAGGCCATCCGCAAGCTGGTCAGCAGCTGCCTTGCCGGGCTGAATGTGGAAAATGTGGATATCCTGGATACTTACGGAAATCCTTATACTGTCTCTGACGACTTTATGGACGTGCAGGATGCCTCCGCCCTGAAGCTGCAGCTGGAGGAGCAGTGGAACAACAACATCCGTACCCGGGTGATGCAGGCCCTGATCCCCATCTACGGTGAGGGCAACGTACAGGTAAGCGTCAACACGGTGGTGGATGTGGACCGCACCTACACCGACTCCACCGATTACACCCTGGAGGACTGGGCGGAGGGGAACGATGACGGCATCATCGGCACCCAGGTCTGGGAAAACAGCATCGTCCGGGACGACGGGGAGGCGGGGGACGGCGGAGTGGCCGGCACCACCACCAACGCCGACCTGAACACCTATGTGAACGAACAGATCCAGCCTGACGGCAACGAGTCGGTGATCTCCACCTCCGGTGAGACCGACCACCTGGTGGACACCACAAAGCAGCAGGTGGAGCATCTGGCCGGATATATCAGCGATGTGACCATCTCGGTGACCATCAACCAGAACGCGGCGGTGGGCGTGGAGGAGGCTGACCTGTATCCCCATGTGGCCCGGGCCGCCGGGATCTCCCAGGCCGACCAGGAGGACAAGATCTCCATTCTCATCGCGCCCTTCTATCAGGATGAGGCCCCCGATACGGACGTGCAGGAGCAGATGCCCCCGTGGGTGCTCTACGCGGCTATCGGCGGCGGCGTGCTGTTCCTGGTGCTCCTGCTGGTGATGTTCCTGCTCCATCGCAGACGGGTGAAAAAACGGCAGGCTGCCGCCGCCCAGGAGGCCGCTGAGGCCGTTGTGCCTGAGCAGATCCCGGTGCAGCAGCAGGCGGATATTATGGAGATGAATACCGAGAAGAGCATGGAATTGCGCCGGGATGTGCGGAGATTTGCCGAGGACAACCCGGAAATCGCGGCTCAGATGGTGAAGAACTGGCTGCGGGAGGGAGATAGGACATCATGAGTGAAACAGCAGCGGCAGCCCCCGCTCATGTGCCGGCGGCGCCAGTCAAGCCCACCGGAGATGCGCCCCATAAGGAGCTGACCCGCCAGCAGAAGGCGGCGGCCGTCATCATCTCCCTGGGAACGGAAAAGGCCTCCCAGCTCTACCAGTACATGGACCCGGAGGACGTGGAGCAGATCACCCTGGAGGTTGCCAAGCTGGGGTATGTGGACGCATCCACCACCGAGGACGTGCTGAACGAGTATTACCAGATGTGCATGACCAACAAGGCGGTGACCGAGGGCGGCCTGGAGTATGCCCGAGCCGTGCTGGAGCGGGCCTTTGGCTCCCAGACCGCCAGTCAGCTGCTGGACAAGGTGACCAAGTCCCTGAAAAACCGGGAGTTTGCCTTCCTCAACAAGGCGGATGAGAAGTCCCTGTACGCCGCGCTCCAGCATGAGCGGCCCCAGACCATCGCCCTGGTACTCTCCTATGTGGACCCGGAGAAGGCGGCGGCCGTCATTGACGAGCTGGACCCGGACCGGCAGGTGAAGGTGGTGGAGGGCATCGCCAACATGGAGAGCGCCTCCCCCGCGGCGGTAAAGATCATTGAGGCCGAGATGGAGAAGCGCTTCTCCAGCATCATGACCACCAACAATGTGAAGGTGGGCGGCGTGGACTATGTGGCCGGCGTCATGAACAATCTGGACCGTGCCAGCGAGAAGAGCATCTTCGACCGCCTGTCCGTCCACAACGCCGACCTGGCCGACGAGATCCGCAAGCGGATGTTCGTCTTCGAGGACATCATCACCATGGACGACCGCTCGGTGCAGCGCTTTGTGCGGGATTGCGATCCCAAGGATATCGTGCTGGCCCTCAAGGGCGCCAACAGCGAGGTGGCCAACAAGATCTTTGCCAATGTGTCGACCCGTATGGCCCAGAGCATCCGCGACGACCTGGAGGTTACCATCAATGTGCGCATTCGGGACGTGGAGGCGGCCCAGCAGCGTATTGTGGGCGTGATCCGCGACCTGGAGGAGAAAAACGAACTGATTATCCTCAAGGGTGGAAAGGACGATATCATTGCCTAACATCTTGAAACACTTTTTCCGGCCTCAGGTGGGGTCCTATACCTTCCCGCCGGCGGATGAGATCCAGGTGGAGGAAGAGAAAACCGACCAGCCGGAGGAGGAGCGCCTGCCTGACGAGGGCGATCATGCGGAGGAGTCGGGGCAGGACAGCGAGCGGCCCGGACCCGACCCGGGGCAGGGCGCGGCGGCCATGTTCTCCTACGCCAAGGTACAGTCCGAAACCATCATCGCCCAGGCCAAGAGCGAGGGCGAGGCGCTGCTGGAGGAATACCGGCGGCAGGCCATGGAGGAGGCGCAGCAGCTGCGGGAGGAGGCCAAACAGGAGGGCTTCCGGCAGGGCTACGCCGACGGACTCGTCAAGGCCCAGGCCGAGAGCCGGGCCAGGCAGGATGAGGAATTCCAGAAGCAGGCCGGGCAGATCCGGGACTTCCTGCAGCGGGCCACCCAGGCCCGGGAGGAGCTGATGGAGCAGGCCCGGGAGGAGCTGTGCGATCTGAGTATCGCGGTAGCGGAAAAGGTGATCCATGTCAGCCTGAAGAGCAGCCGGGAAGTGATCCTGCGCATGGTGCAGATGGCCACCGAGCGGCTGAAACGGCGTGAATGGGTACGAATCTATATCGGCGGCTGCGACAGCTGGGAGCTGGCGCAGATCAGCCCGGAGCTCACCGCCTCTCTGGCGGGATTGTCCGACCACATCAAGCTGATTCCCATGGCTGACGACGAGTCGGGTACCTGCATCATTGAGATGCCCGACGAAATCATCGACGCCAGCGTATCCACCCAGCTGGACAATCTGAAGGGGATACTGCGGGGCGGCTGACGGAAGGAGGCGGGGGCCTTGTTTGAAGAGCTGATCCAGCGGGTACGGCAGGCGGAGACCGTCAGCTATACCGGGAAGATCGAGAATATCGTGGGTATGTCCATTGAGGCCTCCGGCGGCCGGGCGGCGGTGGGCGATATCTGCCGCATCTACAACGGCGACTCCGGCGGCCAGGTGATGGCCGAAGTGGTGGGTTTTAAAAACGATCATATCCTCCTGATGCCCTATTCTGATATGAGCGGTATCTCGGCGGGCAATTTTGTACGCAACACCGGCCGGCGGCTGAGCCTGAATATGGGCTCCTTTCTCAAGGGCCGGGTAATTAACGCGCTGGGCCAGCCCATCGACGGCAAAGGCCCCTTTCCAGACGGAATCCCCTTCTGCGTGGACGGCAGCTCCTACATCAACCCCATGGCCCGCCCCCCCATCCGGGAACGGCTGGAGTTCGGGATCAAGGCCATCGACGGGATGCTCACCGTGGGAAAGGGACAGAGAATCGGCATTTTCGCCGGCTCCGGCGTGGGCAAGAGTACCCTGATGGGCATGATCGCCAAGCACGTGAAGGCGGACATCAACGTCATTGCCCTGGTGGGCGAGCGTGGCCGTGAGGTGCTGGAGTTCATGGAGAAGGACTTGGGCCCCGAAGGCATGAGTCGTTCGGTACTGGTTGTAGCAACATCCGACCAGCCTGCCATGCTTCGCAAGCGCTGCCCCTCGGTGGCCACCGGCGTGGCGGAGTATTTCCGGGATCAGGGATACGACGTGCTGCTGATGATGGACTCCCTGACCCGCTTTGCCATGGCCCAGCGGGAGATCGGCCTGGCGGTGGGAGAACCTCCCGTGGCCCGGGGCTACACCCCTTCTATCTACTCCGAACTTCCCAAGCTGCTGGAGCGCAGCGGTAATTTCCAGCGGGGCTCCATCACCGGGGTATACACCGTGCTGGTGGAGGGCGACGACACCAACGAGCCCATTGCCGATACCGTCCGTGGTATTCTGGACGGCCACATCGTGCTTTCCCGCCGGCTGGCCAACAGCAACCACTTCCCGGCCATCGATGTGGGCGCCAGTATCTCCCGTCTGATGAACGACATCGTCTCCCCGGAGCACCGGCAGATGGCCGCCCGGGTGCGTGATATCATGGGCGTGTATGAAAAAAACATGGACCTGGTGTCCATCGGCGCCTACAAGAGCGGCACCAACCCCAAGCTGGACTATGCGCTGAGCAAGATCGACGGCATCCAGCAGTTTTTGATGCAGGGCATCCGGGAGGGCTTCTCCTACGAGGAGGACCTGGAGCTGATGCGTAAGCTGCTGTAACAAGGAGGAAATGAGCGGTGAAAAAGTTTCAGTTCGGTCTGGACAGAGTGCTGGATTACCGCCAGCGTATCCTGGAGGGACGTCAGAATGAATATGCCACCGCTACCCGCCGGGTCCAGGAGCAGCAGGCCAGGCTGGACGCGGTCCAGGAGCGCTACCAGAGCCTTAACAACCGCTTCCGGGAGGAGGCTGCCGCCGGAATTACCATCGCCGACGCCATGAGCTATGAAAACGGCCTGCGGGTACTGGAGCGGGAGATCGCCCGGGAGACCCAGACCCTTCAGCGTCTGGAGCAGGAGGCAAAGGAAAAGCGGCAGCGGATGCTGCAGGCCTATATGGACGCCACCGTGCTGGAACGGCTGAAGGAAAAGCAGCGGGACGCCTACGAGAAGGAAGTACAGAAACGGGACGAACAGTTCATTGAGGAGTTAGTTTCCGCCGCCCGGCTTTAACACGGTCGGCGGCGAAATTCCCATTGAAAGGAGGTGAGAGAGATGTATATGGATAGCTTGATGCAGATGGTCCTGCAAAGTAGCTGGCAGCTGCCCGAGGTGGGCCGGAATCCCGCCGCGGACACCGGAGGAGAAGGGACCACGGGTCCCAGCTTCCAGGAGCTGCTGGAGCAGAGCCGGGACAGCCAGACCAAGACCCCGTCCGGACAGACCAGCGCCGAAGAGCCGGAGAAGGTGCCCCAGGATGGGGAGGAAGCCGTTCGGCCGGACCAGAAAGAGGACGTTGTGTCCGACGTGGCCATGCTGGATCTGAGCGTTCTTCTGCGGCCCCAGATTCTGACGCAGGAAATCACGCCTGCCGTTGAGACGGGAGAGGGCGAAGGAGTGGACGTGCTCCAGGGCCTGGCTCCGGTGACGGTGGCGTCCAACAGCGGAGAGAGCGCCCCTGCGGTCCAGACGGAGGCTTCTGTGGCCCAGCCTGGTCAGACGGCCCAGCCCGCCGCGGAAATGCCCGCGGAGGACGGCGCGGTCCAGGCGCTGCCCACAGAGGACGCGGCGGTTCCCCGTCAGACGGAGAGCGGCGTGTCGGAGGAGCCTTCCCAGGACCTGACCGAGAGCCAGTCCGGCCGGAGCGGAACCGGTACGGATACCGGCAGCGCGGCTGTGGAGGGAATGCAGACCCCCCTGTTCCGGGAGGTGGAGAATACACCTGTGCGGGTAGGCGACGCGGTGGTGGATATGACCGCGCCATCCAGCGAGGTGGAGAACACCCTGAGCAGCGTGCTGAAAGGCGCGGCGGAGCAGGGCGAGCAGTATGTGGAGATCCGGCTGAGTCCGGCTGATCTGGGTACTGTGGTGGCGGAGTTCACCAAGAGCCCGGAGGGAGTCCTCCATGTGGTGCTCCACGCGGAAAACGAACACACCGCCAAACTGCTGGGCGACCATGCTTCGGCGCTGAGCCTGCTGCTTCAGGACAGCGGCCGGGGGGAAGTGCGGGTGGAAGTGACCCAACCCCAGAACGAGCAGATGAACTGGAAGCAGCCCGACCAGGACGGCGGCCAGCACCAGCAGCAGCAACAGCAGCCCCGCCGGGACGTGCCGTCCCAGGAGGCGGAATCCTTCCTCCAGCAGCTTCGACTTGGGCTGGTAGAGATGGAAGAAGAGATCGTGTAAGACAGCGGATACACAGGAGATGTAGCGTATGACAACCAATGATTTCATGCCTCTTTCTCTGGACACCCTCCGGACCGCAAGCGCCAATTCGGCGGCCAAGACCAACAGCAGTACCCCGACGGCGGAGGAACTGGAGAAGTGGGGTTATACCGTCGCCGATACGGATAACGCCCTGGGCCTGGATTTTACCGACTTTTTACAGCTGATGGTCCAGCAGCTTCAGAACCAGACCATCGACAACGCGGCGGATACCTCCGATATGCTTAACCAGATGGTTCAGATGTCGGTGGTGCAGATGATGAGCACGGTGCAGACCAGCCTGGACAACCTGACGGCGGCCAGCACCATGACCTATGCCGCCTCTCTGGTGGGCAAGACCGTTACCGTGGGCGCCTACGATGAAGAGGGCAATATCCAGGAGATCGTGGGTACCGTGGAGGGCACCGGCACCTATCAGAACACGCCGGTCATCTTCGTCAACGGCGAAATGTATCCCCTCAACAGCATCATGGCCGTGGGCACTCTGCCGGAGATTCCGGATGAGGGCGAAGGCGGCGATACCGGTGAGGGCGGCGATACAGGCGAGGGCGGTCAGGAGGTCCCGGAGACGCCGGAGGCCTAAGCGGCTCTTCCTGAGAAAAAGGAGGTGTTCCTGTGACAGGACCCATTGGAGCAGTGGGCGGCAGCGGTTTTTCTCCGCCGGCCGGTACATCCAAAGCCAAAACCGATACCCAGAATGGGTTTGGAGCAATGCTCCAGCAGGAACTGGAGCGAACCCGGACACGGCAGGTGGCGTTCTCCAAGCACGCCCTCAACCGTGCGGAGGAGCGTGGCATTGAGGTGACTCCCGCGCTGCTGGAGCGGCTGGGCGACTCGGTGGAGCGGGCGGAGGCCAAGGGGGCGACCAATATTCTGGCGTTGGACCAGAGTCTGGCCTTTATCGTCAATGTGCCCCATAACCGGGTAATTACCACCTTGTCGGAGACAGAAATGAAGGACAGCATTTTTACCAATATTGACGGCGCCGTGTTCCTGTAAGCTTACAGAGGGCAGGACCGAAAGGAGGCTCTGGGGGCCGTGTGAAGGACGGCTTCCCGGCGGCGCAGCATCGAAAAGGAGCGAAACACTATGGCAATGACGGGCGCTATGAGCGCGGCCATCTCGGGTATGAAGAACCATATGCAGGCGCTGAACGTGGTGGGCAACAACATCGCCAACGTGAATACCTACGGATATAAGACCCAGCGGATTACCTTTAAGGAGAGCATCTACAACACCCTGAGCGCCGGTTCCGGCGGAACCGCCACCATGGGCAGCACCAATCCCCGGCAGATCGGCTACGGCTGTACGGTGGGTACCATCGATCTGGATATGAACCCCGGCGACCTGGTTTCCACCGGCCGGGATTTGGACTGTACTATCAAGGGCGACGGCTTTTTCCTGGTGGGCAGCAAAGATGTTGACATTGAGAGCGCTGACGATGTAAAGGGACTGAACCTGACCCGGGTGGGCGATTTTGAGTTCCGGGACGGCTATCTCACCGACGGACAGGGCAACGTGGTGTACGGCTACCTTATCAGTTCCGTGACCAACCCGGCGGAAAACGACGGTGACCCGGGTACTACCATTGGTGACGTCAGCACCGCCCTGGTGCCCATCCGCCTGCCCATGAAGTCCACCAACGAGGACACCCTGGGCAGCGCGGTGTATGTGGGTGTGGATGCGGACGGAAAGAACGTGGACCCCACGGAGGACGTGGACGGATACATCGACTATAGCAATCTGAGCATCGACGCCAACGGCAAGATCGTCTGCACCAACGAAAATACCAAGGAAGAGGTGGTGGTGGGCTACATCGCTCTGGCCACTGTGGACAACCAAGGCGGCGTGCTCCATACCGACGGCCCGTACTACAACGCCGGGGACGCCGCAGGGGACATCACCCTCAGCGCGCCCAACAGCGCGGTCACCGGCTACCTGAACAACGGCCGCATTGAGGGCGAGGACGGCGAGATCGACCCCGACACCATGCTCCTGGCGGGCAGTACCACAGGCCTTATGACCGCCTTCCTGGAGGGCTCCGGCACCGACCTTGCCACCGAGTTTTCCAACATGATCATCTATCAGCGCGGCTATCAGGCCAACACCCGCATCATTACCGTGACCGACTCCATGCTGGAGGAACTGGTCAACATGAAGCGTTGATGCCATTGCAAGAACTGTCCCGCCGCCTGAGAAATGTGCCTCAGGCGGCGGGAGCCGGAAAAAGAGGGTGATTGTTGTGATCGAATTGCAGAAAATGAACAAGGAGCGGTTTCTGCTCAACCACAATCAGATCGAGTGTATCGAGCTGATCCCCGAGTGCAAGATCGTGATGATGAACCATGACTATTACCTGGTACGCAATACGGTGGAGGAGATCATTCAAAAAATCGCCGATTACAACGCCAAGGTTCAGGATATACACCGGGAAGTCTCGGTAATCGACCGGCGCTGAGCGGGACGAGCCCACCCGGCACGGCATCTAGACAGAAGGGATCAACAATATGAACGTAGTGTATTTGATCGGCATAGTTCTCGCCATTGTGTTTACCATCTTCGGCATCATCGTGGGTATTAGCATCAACCCCGGCCAGACGCCCATGTTTGAATTCAGCTTTACCCCGAGCAGTCTGTGGAACTTCTTTGATTTGTCCAGTATTCTGATCGTGGTGGGCGGCACATTGGCAGTGGTCATCGCCTGTTACCCCAAGCTGGCCAGGTCCTTCCCCAAGCACATCAAGATCATGCTTCGGGCCAAAGCGTTTAACCCCGCTGAGTATGTGGAGCAGTTGGTGGAGCTGGCTCAGATCGCCCGGAAGAACGGACTTCTGGCGCTGGAGGAGAAGGCCAACGATCAGGCCGATCCCTTCTTCAAGCAGGCCATCATGTTGATTGTGGACGCCAACGACCCTGACCGGGTACGCAGCATCCTGGAAAACGACATTGAGCAGACTTCGGCCCGCCACCAGGAAGTGGTGGCCATGTACGAACGAGGCTCCAACGCCGCGCCGGCCTTTGGTATGATCGGTACGCTGATCGGCCTGATCAATATGCTGAAGAGCTTGGATTCAGCGGACATGGAGTCGCTGGGACCCAATATGTCGGTGGCCCTGGTCACCACCTTCTACGGGTCCATTCTGGCCCATGTCATCTTTAACCCTATCGCCGCCAACCTCACCGCGCGGGATGAGGAGGAGATCCTCTGCCGGCAGATCATTGTGGAGGGCATCATGGCCATCCAGTCGGGCGAGAATCCCAAGTTCCTGCGTGAGCGGCTGATGACCTTTATGAATCAGCAGCAGCGGGAGGGCTCCGGAGAGGGCGAAAGACAGACCAAGGAGAAAAAAGGCCGGAAAAAGGGCAAGGCATAACGCGCCGAAGTACCGGGAGTGAGGAGGTTTGAACATGAGGAAAAAACGCAGCGGCGGCGGAGCCAACTGGATGGACACCTATGGCGACATGGTGACTCTACTGCTGTGCTTTTTTGTCATGCTCTATTCCATGTCCACGCTGGATCAGCAAAAGTGGATTGCCCTGGTGGAGTCGTTTAATCCCGTGGCCGAGGCGCAGCACTCGGGCGGGGTCGGCGAGGATACCGCAGCTGAGGGACTGACCCAGCAGCAGGTAGACGATGACATTGAAAAGCTTTACCAGTCCATGCGGGAGTATATCGAAGAAGAGAATCTAAGTACCCAGATCAGCGTGACCAAGGGCGACGGGTATGTGTTTGTCTCCTTCGATAACACCGTATTCTTTGAAGGCAACCGCTACACACTGCGGGACGAAGGAAAGGTAGTGCTGGACCAGATAGCCCAGTGCATTGCGGAGGCCAGCGCCTCTGTGGATGAGATCCGGGTGCTGGGCCATACCGCACAGGAGGACGGCGTCAACCCCAATGATCCCACCGCGGACCGCTTCCTGGCCAGCAACCGGGCGGCAGTGGTAACGGTTTACCTGCAGGAAAAGAACATCGTGGACCCGGCCCGGCTGGTCAGCGTGGGCTATGGAGAGTGGCGGCCGGTGGCGGAGAATGATACCTCCGAGGGCCGCGCACAGAATCGCCGGGTAGAGCTGCTGATCGCAGGATTGAACGTGGAAAACGGCATCGGAGACGACATCGCCCAATACTACACCATGCGTTCCGGAGAGAGCGAAACCGCCGGCGGAACGGAGGGGGACGCCGGTACGTCCGGCAGTCTGGCTCAGGCGCAGAGCGGTTCCGGCGGGGAGGGATAGCATGGCGGAAGTATTATCACAAAGCCAGATTGACGCGCTGCTCAGCGCAGCGCGCAGCGGCGAGATGGATCTGAACCGATCCGACCAGAGCGGCGAGAAAAAATACCGGAAATACGACTTCTACAGCCCCAGGAAGTTTACCAAAGACCGGCTGAAAATGATCAGCGGCATCTTTGAAAACTACACCCGCATCATCAATTCCCGTCTCAACGGCCTGCTGCATACCACCAGCGAGATCGCCGTGGAGTCGGTGGAGGAGCAGCGCTACTATGAGTTCTCCAACGCGCTGTCCGACGGGGACGTATTGACGCTGGCGGATGTGGTTGTGGACGGTAAGCAGGAGAGCGAGGAAACCCCCGTCCTGTTCCACCTGAGCACCGGCCTGGCCCTGAACATGATGGACCGGCTCCTGGGCGGCGAGGGGGAGAACGGGGCCGGTGTTCCCGCCGGCTACAGCTTCACCGCTCTGGAACTGAAGCTCTATGAGGACATCGTAAAGGACCTGATCGGCATCCTGGGCGGCAGCTGGGAGAACTACATTGATTTGCAGTTCAGCTACCGCCGGGTGGAAGCCAACCCCACTTTGGTCCAGCTCATCGGATTGGATGAGACGGTGGTCATCATCGGCATCAGCATCAAATTCCCCAACGCGTCTGGGCGCATGAGCATCTGTCTGCCGGGAATGATGCTGACCAACATCTTCGCCCAAATCGCTGCCCTGAACCAGGTGGGCAGAGGCGCGGGGGAGAACCATTCTGAGGAGATCATGGATATCCTGCGGGATTCCCGGCTGGAAATTACCGCGGAACTGGGACGTACTCAGCTGACCTTGCAGGATATCTATTATCTGAATGTGGGAGATGTGGTGGATCTGGGCCACCCGACCCAGGTCCCTGTCAACCTATATATCGGCGGACAGCCGTGGTTCAACGGAAAGCTGGGCACCCAGGGCGGCAATATGGCCGTTAAGATCTTGGATACCTATCACGTCCAGACAAGAGAGGAGAAGTGAGGCGCATGGCTCAGAACATCTTTAATTCGATGGAACTGGACGCCATCGGTGAAATCATGAACATCAGCCTAGGGTCCTCGGCAACCGCTGTGTCCAATATGCTGGATCACCGGGTGGATATTACCACACCGTCCGTCAGCGTGGTCTCGGTAGACGAGTTCAGCATTGGCGATCTGGAACCGGCCATCGGCATTGAAATCCGGTATGTCTCCGGCCTGGAGGGCAGCAACATCATGCTGCTGAAAAAGAGCGATGTCAAGGTGATTGTTGACATCCTCATGGGCACCGAGACGCCAGATGAGGAGTTTGAGCTCAACGAGCTGACCATCAGCGCGGTGTGCGAGGTCATGAACCAGATGATGGGCGCGGCCTCCACCGCCCTGTCGGATTTCCTGGGTCATCCGGTGAACATCTCCACCCCCCAGTCCTTCCCGCTGGACAATATGGAGGAGTTCAAAAAGGACCATTTTGTTTCCAACTCCAGCACCCTGGTGGTGGTCCGGTTCCTGCTGAGCATTGAGGACATCCTGAAAAGTGAGTTTGTCAATGTGATGTCGGTGGACCTGGCGAGAGAGCTGCTGGCGGGCTTTGAAATGAACTTCGGCACCGTCCCCTCGGAGGAGAGCGCTCCGGCGCCCGAGCCCAAGCCCGCTCCCCAGCCGGAGCCGCAGCCCGCCCCCCAACCCCAGAGCGCGGCCCAGTCCGCCGGCGGGCCGGTCCTGAGCCAGGAGGAGATCGAGCGTATGCTGGGCGGCATGGACGGCCAGTCTCAGCCCGCTCAGCCCCAGCAAGAGCCGGTGCAGCAGGCGCCCGTCCAACAGGCTCCTGTCCAACAGGCACCCGTTCAGCAGGCACCCGTCCAGCAGGCGCCTGTCCAGCAGGTCCCCGTCCAGCAGATCCCGGTGCAGCAGATACCGGTCCAGCAGGCGGCGCCCACCTGGCCTGCGCCTGAACCCAAGCTCATCAACGCCACGCCCATGTCCTTCGCGCCCCTGGACGTGGAGGATCGGCTGGGCAAGGAGCAGGCGGACAATCTGGAACTGATCATGTCCGTGCCGCTGGAGATCTCGGTGGAGATCGGTCGTACCCGGCGGAAGGTGGAGGATATTCTTTCCTTCTCCAAAGGTTCTCTGGTGGTGCTGGATAAGCTGGCCGGAGACCAGGTGGATCTGTTTGTCAACGGGCTGTGTGTGGCCCGGGGTGATGTGGTGGTCATTGATGATAACTTTGGCGTGCGCATTACCGAGGTTCTCAAGCAAAGCGAGCTTCTGAAACTGACCTGATCCCGGAGCCACGAGCTTTCCGGCAGGTACAATAATAACAGTAAAGGATGAACATCATGGCTAAGATTCTGATTGTAGACGACGCCGCCTTCATGCGAAAGGTGATCCGGGACACGCTGACCAAAGAGGGGTATTCCGATATCCATGAGGCGGTAGATGGACAGGACGCCGTGGAGAAATACTTCGAGCTCAAGCCCGACCTGGTCCTCATGGACATTACCATGCCCAACATGGACGGCCTTGAGGCTTTGAAGGCCATCCGCGCCAAGGACAGCAACGCCAATGTGGTCATGTGCTCTGCCATGGGCCAGGAGTCCATGGTGGTGGAGGCCGTGCAGGCGGGCATCAAGGACTTTATCGTCAAGCCCTTCAAGAGCGACCGTCTGCTCAAGACCGTTACATCCATTGTGGGCGCACCCTGATTAAGAGATGGTTCAGGAAGTTCTGCTGCTTCTCAAGGCCCTGCTGATCACCGTACTGGTGCTGGTCCTTGCCTACTGGTTTACCCGCCATATGGCGGGCCGTATGGCGGGGGGGAGCCGTGTGCGGGGGCGCTGTATCACGGTGCTGGAGCAGGTGAGCGTAGGCAAGGAGTCGAAGCTGCTGCTGGCCCGTTTGGGGGACCGGCTGTATTTTCTGGCCATGACGCCGGGCGGAATCACCATCCTGCGGGAAGTGACCGAGGAAGAGGCGGCGTCCTGGACCGGCCCTGAGAGCTCGCCGGCCGAGACGCCGGACAGCTTTGCCCAGGCCATACGTCGGGTGCTGGAGAAGAGAAGGAAGTAAGGAGGTGTGAGCTGTGGATGCGTGGATCAATGTAAACGGAGAAAACGTACAAACGCTCCAGATCCTGTTTATGACCACTATGCTGACGCTGCTGCCATCCATGGTGGTTATGATGACCTCCTTTACCAGGTATATCATTTCTTTTTCCTTTCTGCGCTCGGCCATGGGATTGCAGCAGAATCCGCCCAACATGGTGCTGGTGGGTATCGCTCTGTTTCTCACCCTGTTTACCATGTCTCCGGTGATCAGCCAGATCCAGACGACGGCTTACGAACCCTATGTGGCTGAGGAGATCAGCCAGGACGAATTTTTCAGGCGGGCGGAAATTCCGCTCAAGGAGTTTATGGCCCGCAATACCGACCAGAGCGCCCTGGATCTCTTCTGCGATATCGCGGGGATCGAGAGCCCCGACGTACAGCAGCAGGGGGTGGAGGAGCTTTCGCTGCGGGTCCTGGTGCCCGCCTTCATGACCAGCGAGTTGAAGAAGGCCTTCCTCATTGGTTTTTACCTGTACATCCCATTCCTGCTGATCGATGTGGTGGTATCGTCGGCACTGATGTCCATGGGCATGATCATGCTTCCGCCCTCCATGATCTCCATGCCGTTTAAGCTGCTGCTTTTCATTACGCTGGACGGCTGGCAGCTGCTGTTCTCCACCCTGATACAGGGCTTCAACTAGGTACGCGGGAGGTTAAGATATGGAGGCTGTGGACATTCTGCGGGAGGGTGTGGGCGTGGCGCTCAAGCTGGGCGCTCCCATGCTGCTGCTGAGTATGTTGGTGGGTATTCTGGTGGCAATTTTCCAGGCTGTAACCCAGATCCACGAGCAGTCCCTTTCCTTTATCCTCAAGCTGATCGTGGTGGTCCTGATCCTGCTGATCGGCGGCGGATGGATGCTGGAGGTCCTTCAGGACTATACCCGCTATCTGTTTTCGCTGATGTGAGGGGAGAGGGATCATGGAGTGGTCTGAGCTGTATCTCTTTACCCTGATTTTCATGCGGATGACCGGCCTGGTGGTGTTCAACCCCATACTGGGCCGCAACGGCCTGCCCAATCTGGCCAAGGCGGGCATGATTATGGTCTTTTCCGTCTTTGTGCTGAATCTGGCCCCCCAGCGCCCGGAGGTTCCGGGAACCGTGCTGGAATTCGGCCTGCAGCTGCTGCTGGAGCTGGGCGTGGGCTTTGTGCTGAGCTTTATCATGCAGCTGTGCTTTATGATCATCCAGGTGGGCGGCGAGGTCATCGACGCCCAGATGGGCCTGACCATGGCGCAGGTTTACGACTCGGGCAGCCAGATCAACATGACCGTGACCGCCTCCCTGCTCCATGTGCTGCTGGTGCTGGTCTTTTTTGCGGAGAACGGGCACTACACCCTGGTGCGCATCTTCCTCACCTCGGGGGAGGTGCTTCCCTTCGGCCAGGCCACCTTTGGCCAGGCGGTGGCGTCGGGAGTGGTGGAGGTGTTCCTGTCCAGTATGCTGCTGGCGGTGAAGCTGGCCTTCCCCATTCTGGCGGCGGAGCTGCTGGGCGAGCTGGGCATGGGCATCCTGATGAAGGCCATCCCCCAGATCAACGCCTTTGTCATCAACATTGAGCTGAAGGTCATCATAGGTCTGGTGCTGCTGTTTTTGTTCCTGACTCCAATGAGCGAGTTCCTGCTGGCGGCCGAGGGCGAGATGCTGGACGGCATGAGCCGGATGCTGACCATTCTGGGCACGCCGGGCTAGTCCCGCGGGAGGTGGAGCCAGTTGGCGGACAGTCAGAAAACCGAAAAGGCAACCCCGAAACGACGGCGTGACGAACGGAAGAAGGGTAATATCTTCTTCAGCAACGACGCGGTCTCGGTGGTTGTGCTGATAGCCGGTCTGGCCACTCTGTTTTTGAGCATGGGAAGCATGGCGGACAATCTGGGGCAGTTTCTTCGCAGCTGTATCTCCCTGGTCCGGCTTTCCCAGGGAACCGACGCGGTGGGGGATCTGAGGCAGCTGCTGCCAGAGCTGCTGTGGAGCTTTGTGCTGACGGTGGGACCCATCCTTCTGGTGCCCACGGTGGCCGGTATCGCGGCCACGTTCTTTCAGACAAAGCTGCTGGTGACGGGTGAATCCCTGCGGCCCAAGTTCAGCCGCATCAACCCCTTGCAGGGCATCAAGCGGCTGTTTTCCCTGCGCAGCCTGATCGAGGCCCTGAAGGGGCTGCTGAAGATCACGGTGCTGCTCTATATCATCTACAATTTCCTGGCCGGGACGGTGGAGCTGTTTACAAAGTATCTCTTTACCGATCTGGTCACGGCCTGCTCCCACTTGGCCGGGCTGGCCTTCCAGATGTCCATGCAGATCGCGGTGGCCTATGTGGTGCTGGCCGCGGCGGATGTGTTCTATCAGTGGATGGACTATGAGCGTCAGCTGCGGATGTCCAAGCAGGAGATCAAGGAAGAGTTTAAACAGATAGAAGGCGATCCCCAGGTCAAGGGCAGAATCAAGGAGATACAGCGCAAAATGGCCCAGTCCCGCATGATGCAGAAGGTGCCCCAGGCCGACGTGGTGGTGCGAAACCCCACCCACTTTGCCGTGGCCCTGCGCTACAAGCCGGACCGGGACAGAGCCCCGGTGGTGCTGGCCAAGGGACAGGATCAGATCGCCCTGCGGATCGTGCAGAAGGCGGAGGAGAGCGGCGTGGCAGTGGTGGAGAATGTGCCTCTGGCCAGAGCCCTTTACGCCTCCGCGGAGCTGGGACAGGAGATCCCGCCGGAGCTGTACGGCGCGGTGGCAGAAGTGCTGGTATATCTCTATCAGCTGCATGAGAACGGCAAATAAAAGAAAGTGAGCGGCACGGAACCTATGAGACGAATTTTAGACAATGCCATATCCCTGGCGGTGGTCGTCATCGTCCTGTTTCTGGTGGTCCCGCTGCCCGCGCCGGCGCTGGATGTGCTGATCGTGGTGAACATCTCGCTGTCCATCATGATCCTGATGATCACCATGACCATTTCGGAGGCGCTGGAGTTTTCCATTTTCCCCTCCCTGCTGCTGGTGACGACGCTGTTCCGGCTGGGCCTGAACGTGTCCTCCACCCGCCTGATTCTCAGCCAGGGCGGTCAGGCCGGCGTGGTGATCCAGTCCTTCGGCCAACTGATCACCCAGGGCAATATCGTAATTGGTATCCTCATCTTCCTCATCATCGTACTGGTGCAGTTCATCGTCATTACCAAGGGTGCCGAGCGTGTGTCCGAGGTGGCCGCCCGCTTCACCCTGGACGCTATGCCCGGCAAGCAGATGGCCATTGACGCCGATCTGAGCTCCGGTATGATCGACGAGAAGGAAGCCCGGCTGCGCCGGTACAAGATTCAGAAGGAAGCCGATTTCTACGGCGCCATGGACGGCGCCACCAAGATCGTCAAGGGCGACGCGGTGATGTCTCTCATCATCACGGTCATCAACTTCGTGGCCGGCCTGATCATCGGTATCGTTCAGGGCGGCGGGGATCTGGCCAGCGTGATCAGCACCTATTCCATCGCCACCATCGGCGACGGCCTGGTGTCCCAGCTGCCCGCGCTGATGATTTCCACCGCCACAGGCATGATCGTGACCCGCTCGGTGTCCGACGGCAGCCTGAACACCGACGTAATCAGCCAGTTCAAGGCCCAGCCCCGTGCCATTTTGGCCACCGGTGTCATCCTGGTGCTGCTGGGTATTTTCCCCGGTACCCCCACGGTTCCGCTGCTGCTGGTGGGCGCGGCCCTGATGGCCGGCGGTCTGCTGAGCGAGCGGAAGATGGAGCGGGAGAAGCTGCAGCCCCAGGAGGAGGCTGCCGCCGAGGTCAGCCAGCCGGAGCCGGCCGCCAGCGAAAGCGACTATTTCAAGGATATCAACAATGTGTACTCCCTGCTGACAGTGGAGCCCATTGAGATGGAGTTCGGATACAGCCTGATCCCCCTGGTGGACGAGAACAGCGGCGGCAAGCTCATCAGCCGCATCGTGATCTTCCGCCGCCAGTACGCCCAGGACATGGGCTTTGTCATTCCCTCCATTCGTCTGCACGACGGCTCGTCCCTGGGGACCAACCAGTATATCATCCGGATTCGGGGCGAGGAAGTGGCCCGGGGCGAGGTGCTGGTGGACTACTACCTGGCGCTGGAGCCCCCCAACCCCGCCGGACAGATCGATGGTATCGAGGCCATCGAGCCGGCCTACGGCATCCCCTCCCGGTGGATTCTGCCGGAGAACAAGGAGATGGCGGAGATCTACGGCTACACCGTGATCACCCCGCTGACGGTCATGCTCACCCACCTGTCCGAGACGGTGAAGAAGCACGCCTACGAGCTGCTGGGCCGTACCGAGGTGATGCAGCTGGTGGAGCACCTCAAGCAAACCGAGCCCGACCTGGTGGCAGACGCCATTCCCAATGTGGTGACCTATGCGGGGCTGGAAAAGATCCTGCGCAACCTGCTGAAGGAGGGGGTTCCCATCCGGGATCTGGGCCTCATTTTGGAGGCCATCGTGGACGCCGGTCCGGGCAACCGGGACATCGACCTGGTCACCGAACAGGTGCGTACCCGCCTGAGCCGCACCATCACCCGCCGCTTCTGCGACAACGGCCAGCTGCGGGTGGTGACCCTGGACGCCGAGGTGGAGAAGAAGGTGCTGGCCGCCCTCACCAAAAACGAGCAGGGCGTCTATCTGGCCCTCAGCCCCGATATCATGCAGCAGATCATGGCCCAGCTGGGCGAGCTGCGGAAGAAATTCCAGGAGCTGTCCCAGACGCCGGTGGTGCTGACCAGCCAGGTCATCCGGGTCTATCTGAGCCGCCTGATCGCCCAGTTTTATCCGGATGTGTATGTGCTGTCCTTCCATGAGATCACCAGCAATATTCAGATCCAGGCCATTGGTAATATCGTACTGCAGGCCCCGGCGGCTCAGATGAGAGGAAAGGAGGCGGGAGGATGAAACAGACCGGTGCGGTGGTTTCACAGGAGGAAACTCAGTCTCCCGTTTCCCAGGAACAGGCGGAGCAGCTGGATAACCAGGCTCTGCTGGAACTCTACCGCAAGACCGGCGACCAGGAACTGAAGTGGATGCTGGTCATGCGCTATACCCCGCTGGTACGCCGCATTGCCCTCCAGGCCAGCGGGCTGTACAGCAACTTTGCCCAGCTGGACGATATCATCCAGGAGGGGCTTCTGGTGCTGCTCAATGCGGTGGATAAATTTGAGCCGGACAAAAACGTGAAATTTGAGACCTATGTCTCCACCCGCCTGCGTGGCATGATCGTGGATCTGGCCCGGCGTCAGGACTGGCTTCCCCGGCAGGTCCGGCAGAAGTCGGTGCGGCTGAACCGGGCCACGGACGAATTGGCCGGGAAGCTGGGGCGGATGCCCCGCAGCGACGAGATGGCGGAATACCTGGGCATGACCCGGGAACAGTATGAGGCCCTTCTCTCCGAGACGGCGGTATCCACACTGGTGTCCTTTGAAGCGGTGCTGGACAGCTGCGGCGGTACGGCGGATAAGCTTATGCTGCAGAAGGAGCCGGGAAATCCCATTGAGGAGAGCGTTCAGGAGGAGGAGCTGCGCCAGGTGCTGGCCCAGGGAGTCGCCTCCATGCGGAAGAATGAGCAGCTGGTGCTGTCGCTTTACTATGAAAAAGAACTGAATATGAAGGAAATTGCTCAGGTGCTGGGTGTCAGCGCCGCCCGGGTCTCTCAGATCCACAGCCGGGCGCTGCAACGCCTGAGGGTTTACATACAGAACTATATACAGGCATAAGGAAACCTGGAAAGAAGGAAGATTCCATGACCAAGGGATTTTATCAGTTGACCTCCGGTATCCTGTCCCAGGGCCGGCGGCTGGACGTGGTGGGCAACAACATGACCAACCTGAGCACCCCGGGGTACAAGGCGGAGACCTATACCGACCGAACCTTTGAAGAGGTGCTGATCAGCCGGGTGGGCAATAAGGATAAGAGCGGGGCTGAGGTCATCGGCGAGGAGAGCTACATTCTGGCCCCCGATCAGCTCTATGTGAACTATGACCAGGGTTCATACAAGGAGACGGGGCTGACTCTGGATTTTGCTATCCAGGGAGACGGCTTTTTTGCCATCCAGACCGACAACGGCGTGGAGTATACCCGCTCGGGCAGCTTTTGCCTGGATGATCAGGGGCGGCTGAGCCTGGCGGGCCACGGGACGGTGCTGGGCACGGACGGCCAGCCCATTACCCTGTATACCGACCAGATCACCGCCGACGGCGCCGGCCGGATCTACACCCAGGACGGGGCCTATCAGGGCCAGCTGGGCGTATATACCTTTGGGGATAACGAACAGCTGGCCAAGGGCGAGAGCGGCCTGTTTCAGGCCAACGGCCAGCAGGCCCAGCTCCAGAACCAGCCCCAGGTGAGCTGGAAGTGGCTGGAGGAGTCCAATGTGGATATGCTGCAGGAGATGAGCCGTATGCTCACCGCCCAGCGCAACCTCCAGAGCGGGGCTCAGGTGCTCAAGCTGTACGACGGACTGCTGACCAAGGCCACCACGGAACTGGGCCGGCTGTAATCAGAGGGGGGCGGAAAGATGCTTCAGGGATTTTATAGTGCCGTGACCGGCGCACGGCAGCAGATGCTTCGCATGGATGTGCAGGCCAACAATATTTCCAACGTGAACACCGCCGGATACAAGACGCAGGTGCCTACCTTCCAGGCGCTGATGTACGGGATGCTGGACGGCATCGACGGCGCCCAGCTGCCCAAGGGAACAGGATCGTATCTCTCTGGAACGGGAACCGATCAGGCGCCCGGTTCTTATGTGGAGACAGGGCGGGAACTGGATTACGCCATTGTGGGCGACGGCTATTTTGCTCTGTATGAGCCGGGAACCGGGGAGGTCTCCTTTACCCGGGACGGGTCCTTCACCCTGGCGGCCTTTCCGGCGGAGGGGCAGGCGGATACGGTCTACTATCTCTCCGACGGCGAGGGCCGGCAGGTGCTGAATCAGGAGGGCTATCCCATCCAGGTCACCGATCCCATGGCCCAGCTGCCGGTGGGGGTATTTTCCATTCAGTATAAGGACGGCCTGGAGCGGGCCGGCAGCAGCCGGTTCCTCATGGGCGAAAAGAACGGGGCCGTTTGGATAGGCGACGCCAAGGTGCAGCGGGGGATGCTGGAGCAATCCAACACCGACCTGGCCACCGAGCTGAGCCAGGTGATCGAGGCGCAGCGCTCTTACAGCTATGCGTTGAAAATGGTACAGACCGCGGACGAGGTGGAGAGCACCATCAACGGGCTGACCAACGGATAATGGGGGATGGATGTGAAAAATTATAAGGACCTGAACGTCCTGGAGCTGGACACCATCCGGGAGATTGGCAGCATTGGCACCGGAAATGCCGCCACCGCCCTGTCCAGTATGCTGGGCTGTGAGGTGCGCATCGATCTTCCCGAGGTGCGTATCATGGGATATAATGAGGCCATCGACTGGATCGGCGGGCCCGAGGTGATTACCGCCGGCGTGCTGGTGCATATGTCCGGGGAACTCAACGGCATCATGCTCTCGGTGCAGCAGCTGGAGTTTGTCAATCTGGTGCTGGAGCGGATCATGGGCCGGACGGTGGATCATTACAAGGAGCTGACCGATCTGGACCGCTCCGCGCTGGTGGAGGTGGGCAACATCATGATCTCCACCTTCATCAACGCCCTGTCCAGTCTGGCGGATATCACCACCCGGCTGACCGTGCCCGCCTTCGCGGTGGATATGCAGGGGGCCATTCTGACGGTGCCCATGGCTGAGTTCGGCGGACAGTCGGATTACATCATGACCATCAGTGCCAACTTCATCTGTAATGGCCGGGCGGTGCCCTGCCGGCTGCTGCTGTCGCCGGACATCCGGTCGTTGAATTTCCTGTTGAAAAAGCTTGGTGTTTTGGATGGATAAGAAACTGGTAGTTGGAATCGCGGATATGAAGATGGCCCGCCAGGACGGGATGCTCATTACCTATGCGCTGGGCTCCTGCATCGGGATCTGTCTGTACGATCCGCTGATCCGTTTGGCCGCGCTGGTACATATCATGCTGCCGCTGAACATGGAGACCGGTCGAACATCTCCCTTGAAATACGCCGATACCGGGATCTGTGAGACGCTCCGGCAGATGGAGGCCCGGGGCGGGGCACGCGCCCGGATCACTGCCAAGATCGCTGGAGGCGCCCGTATGTTTGAGGTGGCCGGAAACGGAAACCTGGGCAACATCGGCCAGCGCAACATTGAGAGCACCCACCTTGTTCTGCGGCGGGAGGGCATCCGGCTGCTGCGGGAGGATGTGGGAGGCACTGTGGCAAGGACGCTGCTGTTTGACGCGGCCACAGGCCAGGCCTGTATACGCAGCTATGGAAAACCGGAATTGATTTTTTAGAAACAAGATTGAGAAAGTGGGGAACGGCATGGTGGACGAAGGAAAAAGCGGAATTTTGTTGGAAACTGGCACCAATGAGATTGAAATCATGGAGTTTACCATTGACGAAAATCTCTATGGAATCAATGTGGCCAAGGTGAGGGAGATCATGATATCCGCCCCTGTAAAGCCCATGCCGCATACGCATCGGGCGGTGGAGGGGATTTTCAAGCCCCGGGATATGGTCATTACGGTAGTGGATCTGCCCAAATACCTCACCGGCCAAGAGCATCCTCACCGGGAGAAGGACCTGTTCATCGTAACCAACTTCAATCAGATGTTCGTGGCCTTTCGGGTGGACAGCGTAGTGGGCATCAGCCGCATCTCCTGGGAGGATATCCAGAAGCCGGACAACACCATCTCCGGCGGCGAGGACGGGGTAGCCACCGGCATTGCCCAGTGCGGCAAGGATCTGGTGAGCATCCTGGACTTTGAGCGCATTGTGGCGGAGATCGCCCCGGAGACCAGTATCAAGGTCAGCGAGGTGGAGGCGATGGGCGCCCGGGAGCGCAACGCCAGCCCTGTCTGGGTGGCGGAGGACTCCATCCTTCTGTCCCGGATGATCCGGGATTCCCTGGAGCGGGCGGGCTACACCAATTTGCGGATGTTCCCCAACGGGGCGGAACTGTGGGAGGCGCTGTGCGCCTGCCCGCCGGAGGATGTGGAGAACCAGGTGGCCCTCATCATCACCGACCTGGAGATGCCCCAGATGGACGGACACCGCCTGACCAAGCTGATCAAGAGCAGCGCCGGATACCGGGAGATCCCGGTGGTCATCTTCTCTTCGCTGATCACGGAGGATATGCGCCGCAAGGGCCGTGAGGTAGGTGCGGATGAGCAGCTGAGTAAGCCCGAGATCGGACATCTGATCGGGGTGCTGGATGAACTGCTCAGCCGGAACAAGAGAACGCAGAAAGGGGAGGCTGTACAATGAGCACCAAGTATATTGTACGTCAGCCCATCAAGGACCTGGAGAACCATATTGTGGGCTATGAGATCCAGTATTATGGGGAGAACCAGGCCTTTGGCGGAGAGGACGCCGCCGCCAATGACTTCGCGGCGGCCGACACCATTTACAATTTTCTGACCCTCAATACCGACAAGCTGCTGCGTGGGAAGCTGCACTTCATGACCTTCACCACCACGCTGCTGATGAAAAAGACTCCCCGGCTGTTTGATAAAAACGAACTGGTCATCCAGATCGACGACAGCGTGATCATCCATCCGCTGGCCATGCACATGATCCAGCAATACGCCCGGGAGGGCTATCAGATCGCGGTGAACGAGTTCCAGTTCGCGCCCCGCTATCTGGCCATGCTGGACAGCATCGACTACATCAAACTCAATTTCCAGACCATGCAGGATCTGACCTTGAAGAACATCATCGAGATCGCCCACAGCATGGACAAAAAATGTATCGCCGTGGGCATCGACCGGGAGGAGCTGTATCAGCGGGCGGTCAAGCTGGGCGTGGACGCCGTGGAAGGAACGCTGGTGGCCGAGAAGATGGCCCAAAAGACCCATAACAGCGGCTATCTGCAGAGCAACTTCTTCCGCCTGATGGTGGCGGTCATCCGGGATGAGCCCAATGTGGAGGAGATCGAACAGATCATCTCGGTGGACGCCACCCTTACCTACGGCCTGCTGCGTATTGCAAATTCCCGTTATTTTTCCCTGCGCAGCAAGGTGACTAACGTGCGCCAGGCCATCATGACCATCGGCCTGAACGAGCTGAAGCAGTGGGTTTACCTGCTCAGCGCCAGCAACGCGGAGAACCACATGGATGAGAGCGCCGAGGAATTCCTCCGCCTGTCCCTGATGCGCGCCCACTTTTGCAGCAGCCTGACCAACTATGCCAAACAGCTGCCCATCACCAAGTCCGACGCCTACCTGATGGGTATGTTCTCCACCCTCAATTACCTGATCGACGCGCCGCTGGAGGAGATCTTGAAGCAGATCCCCCTGTGCCAGGAGGTCAAGGACGCCCTGCTGCACCACAGCGGACGCAGCGGAATGCTCTACGATCTGGCACTGTGCTACGAGCGGGCGGACTGGGCCCAGATCGACCGGCTGGCCGGAGAACTGGGCATTCAGGCCAACCTGCTCACCAGCCTGTATTTTAGCTGCATGGAGGATGTCAACCGGATCTGGAGAGACATTACCCAGGCCAGCGGTGAACCGCCCATCCTGGAAGAGGAACAGCAAGAATCATAACGATCCAGTGGCACGCTTTCTTGCAGTGGGAGAAAAAGAGATCCGCCCGAACCGTGAAAGCGCTTCGGGCGGATCCTTTTGTTTTATGCCGAGATAGAAAAGAGAGAAAGGGGGGAGCCTGTGATACCGGAGATGGACCAGACCACGCGGGCGCAGCTTGAAGTGCTGAAGATCCTGGGGGAGAGCTGCGACGACTACCTGTTTCTGTGGGAGATCAAGACGGGGCGCCTGTATTTTGCAGGTGACATCAGCGTACGCTATCCCGTCGCTCGGCGCGAAAACCAATGCTATACCCTTCAGGATTGGTACGATATCGTGTACGAAAAGGATCTGCCCAATCTGCAGCAGGAGCTGAAACGGATTTGTCAGGGCGGGGTGGACCGATACGCCCAGGAGTACCGCCTGGTGGACCGGGACGGAAATCAGATCTGGGTCAGCTGCCGGGGACAGTGCCAGCGGGATGAGCATGGGCACCCCCGGGCCCTCATCGGGCGCATCTCCTCCACCGCCATGGAGCTGATCATGGACCCGCTGACCGGAGCCTTCAACGCCGCTCAGCTGATGGAGGATATGGAGCAGATCCAGGCCGCCGGAGCCCCCTGTTTTTTGCTGATACTGGGGGTGGACAACCTCAAGTATATCAACCTGCGATATGGCCGGGCCTACGGCAGCCGCATCCTGCGCCTGATGGCGGATACCTTGGAAAAAGTGGTGGGCGTGGGACAGCGGATTTACCGTCTGAACGGAGACTGCTTTGCCATCAATCTGGCGGTATCGGAGCAGGAGAAGGTGACGGAGACCTACCGGCAGCTCTGCCAGCGGATAAACGATTCTTGCACCATCTCCGCCGGAGTTGTGGCCTACCATGAGAACCGGAGTGCGGACGCCAGCGTTCTGTATCAGTATGCGGAGG
This sequence comes from Candidatus Flavonifractor intestinigallinarum, assembly GCA_019119165.1. Lineage (GTDB taxonomy): Bacteria > Bacillota > Clostridia > Oscillospirales > Oscillospiraceae > Flavonifractor > Flavonifractor intestinigallinarum. Next base: position 58,762 of record DWXO01000077.1, read on the forward strand.
AGGCGCTGGATGAGGCCAAGCAGCAGGGAAAGAACACCCTGGCCTTTTTTTCCCGGAAAGAGTGTCAGAAAAAGCTGTACGCCATAGAGCTGCAGGAGGAGCTGCTGCAAAGCATCCAGGATGGATTTTCCGGGTTTTCCCTGTGCTATCAGCCCCAGGTCTGTTCCGGAACCTATGAGCTCTTCGGCGCGGAGGCGCTGCTGCGCTATCACTCCCCCATCCGGGGCGCGGTCAGTCCGGTGGAGTTTGTTCCCATGCTGGAGCAGACCGGGATGATCTGTCCGGTGGGGCTGTGGGTACTGCGTACCGCGCTGAACCAGTGCCGGGAGTGGACACAGCGCTTCCAGAAAAAGCTGCACATAAGCGTCAACATATCCTACGCCCAGCTCAGCCAGGAGAACATCGCCGAACAGGTGCTGGAGCTGCTGGAGGAGAGCGGACTGCCGGGGGATGTCCTTACCCTGGAGGTTACCGAGAGTATGCAGCTTCAGGATTATACCCACTTTAACGAACTTTTTGACCGGTGGAAGGAGAAGGGCATCAAGATCTCGGTGGACGATTTTGGAACGGGCTACTCCAGCCTGGGATATCTCAAAAATCTGGACATCGACGAGATCAAGATTGACCGCTGCTTTGTCAGCGGAATTCAACACAGCCGCTACAACTACCGTCTGCTCAACAACATGGTGGAACTGGCCCGGTCCTCTCAGATCACAGTGTGCTGCGAGGGCGTGGAAACCCGGCAGGAGCTGGCTGTGCTGGAGCGGCTGGGGCCCACGCTGCTCCAGGGCTTCCTGTTCAGTCCCCCCGTGCCCCGGGAGGAGTTTGAGCGGACTTATATCGCCCAGGACACGCCGGAGGCCCAGCGCTATGCCGGCCTGAAACAGGAGCTGTACCGGGTTTGAAGAGAGCGGACGGTCCGCGCTCTGTAAGGTAAAAAGGCCCCGGAAAATCACACATTGGGATTTTCCGGGGCCGGCTTACAGGCTGGATGCTTACATGGACTGAATATGATGGGCCAGCCGCTTATCTTCGTTTCGGATGTGGGCCACAAGGATGGCTACAATGCGGTTGAGCTCGCCCAGCGCCTTGATGGTAGAGCCGTCCTTCACCAGCTGCTGCGAGGTTTCCGCCAGCATCTGACGGTATCCTTCGTGGAACTTCTTGTGCTCGGGATAGCCCGGGTAGCTGGTCTGCATCTGCAGGCGCTCCTCATCCCGGAAGTGCTTGGCCACATAGTCGTTGAGGAAGGTCAGGGTACTCTGAATCTGTTCCCGGCCCTTTCCGGAGGAGCAGGCGTCCATCAGGGTGTTGACGGTGTCCAGAAGAAGGCGATGCTGGGAATCGATCAGCGCGTTTCCGGTGGTCAGATCAGGGGTCAGTGTGTACTTCATAATTCAGGGCTCCTTTTTGTATCAAGCTATGTCGAGGACTGCCGGAAGAGCAGTGGAGACTCTCAATTAGTATATCAGCTAATTTATAAAAATAATAATAGTTATTAATATTATTTCATTTTTCCTAGAAAAAAGAAGCTGGAACACCCGAAGCGTAAGAAGGGCCACATAAAAAGAGGAGAACTTCGCGATGGAGCTGTTAAAGGAATTTTTTGAGGAATTTGATGAGCTGGTCTATATCTCAGACCCGGAGACCCATGAGCTGCTTTATATGAACCGGGGCTTGCGGGAGCTTCTGGGCTATCCGCGGCACGAACAGTATGTGGGCAAAAAATGCTATGCGGTATTGCAGGGGAGGACGGAGCCTTGCCCCTTCTGCACCAACCAGCAGCTGAAAATGGGTGAGTTCATATCCTGGACCCATAAAAACCCGGTGCTTCAAAAACGTTATCTCATCAAGGACAGTCTTATCCAGATCCAGAACAAGCCTTGCCGCATTGAGCTGGCCATTGATATGGACTCGGAGGTTATGTGCGGCGTTCCCTATTATTACGTCCGGAGAGAGACGGTATTAAACGAGTGCCTGCAGCGGATCTTTTCAACCACAGACCCGGAGCAGGGGATGGAGCTGGTCCTGGCCTACCTGGGGGAGACCTTTGGCTGCGATCGTGTGTATATTTTTGAGATCGATGAGGACCGGTGGATTGATAACACCTATGAATGGTGCCGAGAGGGCGTGATGGCCCAGCAGGAGATTCTGCAAAGGATTTCCCTGTCCAGCATCGACTGGTGGATGAAAAAGTTTCAGAAGAATCAGGTTTTGGTGATTCAGGACCTGGAGGAGATCCGCGCCCAATACCCGGTGTCCTATACAATTCTGAAGCCGCAGAATGTGACCTCCCTGGCGGCGGGGCCCATCAGCATTGAGGGCCGGGTCATTGGATTTCTGGGCGTGGACAATCCCAGACGGGAAATCATAGATATGCTCACCCCCATTCTGAATGTGATCGGGTACTTCATGGCGGCTCTGCTGCGGCAGCGCAACCTGCTCAAGCGGCTCAATACGTTGAGCTTTCACGATCCCCTCACGGGAGCGTACAACCGCAACGCCATGTTTGAGCACAACCAGCAGCTGGGGCAGCTGGAGAGCATGGGGGTGGTATACTGCGATATCACCGGGCTGAAGCGGACCAATGACGTCATGGGACACGATGCGGGCGACCGGCTGATCCAGCACTGCTGTGATGTGCTGCGGGAGACCTTGCAGACGGAGTGGCTCTACCGCACCGGCGGGGATGAGTTTGTGGCGGTGTTCCGGGACTGCGGCGAGAAACAGTTTCAGGACAGGGTACAGGCCCTCCGGGAGCGGGTCAGTCAGGACCAGTGCCATATGGCGGTGGGCTATGCCTGGTCGGACCAGCAGCCCTTCCATCTGGAGCTGCTCATTACTCAGGCTGATAAGGTCATGTATCAGGACAAGCGGAACTATTATGCCGCCAATTACCGCAAGCCGGGCATCGACTGCAGAAATCACAGCGAAGAGAAAAACGATTGCCTGGAACGGAGGGACAGCCCCTTTTACCATTTCGTGGCCACCACCTATTGCGACATGGAGCTGCTGTTCCAATCCATCTCCGAGCGCAATTCGGTAGGCTATTACTACTTCGGCGATATGCAGAAGGACCTGTTCTATATCTCGGACAATATGCGGGATGAGTTTGGCTTCCAGAACAATGTGGTACCTGGATTGCTGCGGGAGTGGGCCAAACGGATCACCACCACCGTCTTTCGAAAGCTGTACTGGCAGGAGATACAGGATATGCTGCGGGAAAAACGGAGCGTACACGACCTGCGCTACCAGGTGCGCAACGCCAGTGGAAAGAACACCTGGATTCGCTGCTACGGGATTTTGAAGTGGGACGAGGAGAAAAACATCCCCCTCTTCTTTGCGGGTCGGGTCACCCACCAGGACGATGCGTTTGTGGTGGACCCGGTGACCAACTTCCCCCGGGAGTCGGCGGTGTTCAGCCGCCTGGATGGGATCCGGGAAAGCCGGCAGAGCTGCCTGATCATCGGTTTCAGCTTTAACAACATCACCGAGCTCAACAGCACCCGGGGGCGCACCTACAGCGACCATCTGGTGCAGAACATTGCCGAAGAACTGATGAATACCCTGTCGGGAAAGATGTCCTTTTATCGTCTGGAGGGGATGCGCTGCATGGCTGTGGTGGAGCCCACCTGTCAGGAGAGCAGGGACAAACTGGTGGGCTGGATTCGCAATATTGTTGAGGCAGGCTACCGGGTCATGGGGCTTTCGGTGCATCACCCCTGTTCCTTTGCCTTGATGGAGTACCCCCAGTCCCATCGCTCCCCCGCCGACTTCCTGGAGGATATGGTCTCGCTGATCAAGGTGGCCAAGCATGACCCCAAACAGCTCTATGTGGAAAACTCGGAGGAGAACATCAGAAAAATCAAGCGGATGTCCAATATGGCCCTGTCCCTGACCCAGGATGTGCTGCGGGGCATGGAGCATTTCCGCATTATCATCCAGCCGGTGGTGTCCGCCCGGAACGGCGCGGTGGTAGGCGGGGAGGCCCTGCTGCGCTGGACCTTCGAGGGAAAGGACGTGTCTCCCGCCATCTTTATCCCCATGCTGGAGAAGGAAAACCTGATTCAGCTGGTGGGCCGGTGGGTGTTTGAGCAGACGGTATGCAGCTGTATGCGTATGGCGGCCCAGATTCCCAGCTTCTACCTCACCTTTAATGTCAGCCTTCGCCAGCTGTCCGATGAGCATTTTACGGACTTTATGAAGAGCACCATGGAAAAATACCATCTGGACGGATGCCATCTGGTGGCCGAGGTGACCGAGAGCTTCATGGACGAGCAGCCGGAAAACCTGATGCAGTTTGTGAACGCCTGCAAAAGCATGGGCATCCAGATCGCCCTGGACGATTTTGGAAGCGGCTATTCTTCCCTGCGGATGCTGCTGCAATATCCCTCCAGCATCATCAAGCTGGACCGCTCCCTGCTGGCGGGAATGACAGAATCCGCCGACAAGATGAACTTTATCTCCGGCATCGTCTATGCCTGCCACCGGTTTGGAAAGAAGGTCTGCATGGAAGGGGTGGAAACCGATGTGCAGAACGCACTGATCCGGGAATCGGGGTGCGATATGATACAGGGCTACTACTATTACCGCCCCATGGAAGTGGAGGAGGTATACCGCCTGCTTGCCACAGACGCCGGGCAGAGCGCGGAAGAGGCAAATGATAAGTGATAGCGCCTGCCGTTGACAAACAATAATCCGTTGAGAAAAAGAAGCGGGCCTGTTGCAAATATTGCAACAGGTCCGCTTTGGTTTATAGCAGAAGGGCCAGCAGCCAGCACAGGGTGGCCCCCAGGGCGCCGCCGGCGGCATACACCGGGGCGGGAATTTTTCGCCAGGTCCGCCGCCAGCCGGAGGAGCGTTTGAGGTAGCCGTCGGCCGCCCGGCGGGCCTCCTGGAGCACCGCCTCGGCGGAGGCTCCCTTGCCGAAGGCGTCCTCCTTCACGATAAAAATGGCTTGTTCAAAAAATCGGGGGTCTGGGGACTTCACCACAATGACCTGCCGGGACACGCCCTGTACCACCTGCCCACATCCTTTCCTGTTTTGTACCAGTATTTCCAAAAACAGATGGGTATATGCACAGAGGAAGGGATTGGCGTACATAACCGACGGCTTGCCCTCGTACACTACCCTCAGTGAGATTGGAGGGGTAGGTATGAACAGACGCAGACTCATCGCGGCCCTGGCCCTGGTGTTCGCGGTGAATATTTCCCTCATTGCCTTTGCCCAGCAGGCCCAGGCGGCCACCTACCGGCAGGGCTCCAGCGGGGAGCAGGTGCGGGTGATCCAGACCAAGCTGAAAAACTGGGGCTATTACGACGGGGCGGTGGACGGGGTGTTCGGCAGCCAGACCACCCAGGCGGTGAAGTATTTTCAGCGGAAAAACGGCCTGACCGCCGACGGCATCGTGGGACCCGCCACCCTGAAGGCACTGGGAATGTGGGAGGGGAGTTCCTCCACCCAGCAGGCCAGCGTGGATCTGCTGGCCCGGGTGATCTCGGCGGAGGCCCGGGGAGAGCCCTACAGCGGTCAGGTGGCGGTGGGAGCGGTAATCCTCAACCGGGTGGAGCACCCCTCCTTCCCCAACACCATCGCCGGGGTGGTATATCAGCCGGGGGCCTTCACCTGCATGGTGGACGGCCAGTTTAACGAGCCGGTGGCGGAATCGGCGGTGCGGGCTGCCCGGGACGCCCTCAACGGGGTGGACCCCAGCGGCGGGGCCATCTATTACTTCAACCCCGCCACCGCCACCAGCAGCTGGATCTGGAGCAGACCTCTGATCCTCCAGATCGGCAACCACCGCTTCTGCGCGTGAGGGGCCGGATATCCGGCCCTTACATAAGAGATTTTCGGTCCACGGGGAGATAGCGCAGCACGCCCTCCACCCGCTCCGAGGAGAAGAGGGTGAGCCGGGTCACCCGGGCCTCCAGGGCGGGGAAGAGCCCGGGGAGGGTGAGCGGCTCCAGGCCGCCGGGAGAGCGCACCTTCCGGGCCAGGGTGATGTGGGGGCGGTAGGGCCGCCCCTCGGGGGAAAACCCGGCATCCCTCAGGGCGCCCTCCAGCTGCCGCTGGACCGCCATCAGGCCGGGGAGGGGCTCCACCCCCAGCCACCAGATATCCCCGCCTTTTTTGGAAAAGCAGCCGGGGGAGGCGGAGCGGAGGGGAAAGGGGGAGGCCTCCACCTGATGGAGGGCGGCCGCCGCCGCCTCCGCCCGGTGGGTCTCCCCCAGAAAGACCAGGGTGAGATGATAGTTGTCCGTCCGGGTGAAATTGGCCCGCACGCCGGCCCGTCTCAGCCCGGCGGCCCCCCGGTCCAGAGCCTCCCGCCAGAACAGCGGCAGCTCGATGCCTAAAAACAGCCGCATAAAGACCGCCTCCTTTGCCCACAGTATAGCAAAGGAGGCGGCCTCATACAAGATCAGGGCTCCATGTGGCGGCCCAGGAAGCCGGCCATGGTCTGGACCAGCTTGTAATGGGTTTCGCTGTCGTGGAGGGCGCCCTCGGTGCCCGCAAAGAGCACGCAGCCCAGTACGTCCCCCTCGGAGAGGATGGGGGCGGCGCAGGACACCAGATAGTCGTCGTTGCCCTCGCACACAGGGACGGGCGCGGAGCCCTCCTTGTGCTGGTAGATCTGGCGGCCCTCCATGATCTGCTCCAGGGCGGCGGAGATCTGCTTGTCGGCCAGATCACGCCGCCCGCTGCCGGCCACGGCGATGCAGCTGTCCCGGTCGGTGATGACGGCGATCTCGCCGGTGGTCTTGTTCAGGGTCTCGCACATATGGCCGGCAAAGTCCCCCAGTCCGCCCATGAGGGAGTACTTCTTAAAGATGACGCCGCCGTCCTTGTCGGTGTAGATCTCCAGGGGGTCGCCCTCCCGGATCCGCATGGTGCGGCGGATCTCCTTGGGAATCACGATGCGCCCCAGATCGTCGATCCGGCGCACGATACCAGTCGCTTTCATGTCGATTCTCCTCCTGCGGTTGTGGTTACGCCTCTTAGTATCCGCAGGTTTCTTTTGCCTATGCAGGCGGGAGGTTGGTTTCATTTGGAATCCATAGAAAAAGCCGCCGGACAGAATGTTCCGTCCGGCGGCTTGATGAAAGAAACCTTGTGTTACTCCTGGGCCTGAGGCTGCTTTTCCGCCTCGGCCACGGCCCCCTCGATGGTGCGGCCCTCGGCCTCCTTGGCGTGGCGGTCCACGTCGCCCTGGTTCTTGGGGGAGCGGATGAGCTGGGCGGGGCCCTGGACGCAGCCGCCCTCACAGGCCATGCCCTCGATGAAGTTGAAGTCGCCCACGCCCTTGGCGGCCTTCAGGAAGGCCAGCTTGCAGGCCTCGAAGCCGCTGCAGGGCTGGGCCTTGATCTGGAACTTGCTGCCCCGCTCCTTGAGGGCCTGGGTCACGGCGGCGGCCACGCCGCCGCTGTGGGCGAAAGAACGGCCGAAGCCGCTGGCCTGGTCCAGCTCGGTGTCGTCCAGCTTGGACACGTCGATGTTGCGGGACTCAAACATGGCGTACAGTTCCTCGAAGGTGAGGGCGCTGTCCACCGCCCGCATGGTCTTGCCCAGCTTGACCTCCATCTTCTTGGCCACGCAGGGCCCGATGAAAATGACCTTGGCGGAGGGGTCCTTCCGCTTGATATACCGGCCGGCCATGATCATGGGAGAGGGGGTCTCGGAGATCAGATGGGCCTGGTCGGGGAAGTTCTTCTCCACATAGTCCACGAAGGCGGGGCAGCAGGAGGAGGCCAGCATCCCCTTCTCCTCCAGCTCACCGGCCTCGGTCTTGGCGGTCATGTCGGCGCCCAGAGCCACCTCGATCACGTCATAGAAGCCCAGCTTCTTCAGGCCGGTGACCACCTGGCCCAGGTCGGCGGGGGCGAACTGACCGGCGATGGAGGGAGCCACGGCGGCATAGACGTGGAAGCCCCACTTCTCCGCGCCCTGGAGCATCTGAATGGCGTCCACGATAAAGGACTTGTCCATGATGGCGCCGAAGGGGCACTGATAGATGCAGGCGCCGCAGGAGGTACACTTGGCGGGATCGATAAAGGCCTTCTTGTCCTCCCCCATGGAGATAGCGCCCGCCTTGCAGCCCCGCTCACAGGGGCGGGTCTTTTTCTCGATGGCGCCGTAGGGGCAGGCGTTGATACACTTGCCGCAGGTGATGCACTTCTTATGGTCGATCTGGGCCTTGTGGTCCACAATGGTGATGGCGTCCTTGGGGCAGGTATGGATACAGCGGGTGGCGATACAGCCACGGCAGGAGGGGCCCACGGTGATCTCGGTGACGGGGCACTCGTCGCAGGCGATATCCAGCACCTCCACCAGGTTGGGGTTGGTCCTGTCGCCCCCCATGGCCATCTTCACACGCTGAGAGATGATGGCCCGCTCCTTATAAATACAACAGCGCATTTTGGCCTCGGGACCGGGGATGATCTCCTCGGGAATATCCAGAATACCGGTCTGGAGATCGTCGTTCCAGGCCAGCCGGGCCACGGAACGCAGCACCTCATGCTTGAGTTCCTGTACGCTGGTTTCAAATACGCGCATTGGTCAACACTCCTTCCAATCATCATTCCTCTTCCAATTTCACTAACAGCATGATAACCGCAGGGTAAGCAACCTGTCAATTAGAATGTTCCCTTGTCTTACACATATTTTTGCCCCTGTTTCTGAAAACCAAAAAGTTTATATGCCTGAACGGGGAAAACTGTGGTATACTGCAAACAAATGTCATGGTAGGGAGGTGACGTTGTGGGCAAATCAGACCTGTCAGTATTGCCCCGGATGGACACATTGCTGGCCAGCCCCGCCCTGGCGGACAGCGGCCTGCCCCGCTCCGCCCAGAAGGCGGGGGCCAACCAGGTGTTGGACCAGCTGCGCCGTGCCCTCCGGGCGGGGGAGACCATGGTGCCCCCGCTGACCGTTCTGGCCCGGCAGGCCCGGCGGGCGGCGGAGGAGCTGGCCCGGCCCGGCCTGCGCCGGGTGGTCAACGCCACCGGTGTGGCCCTCCACACCAACCTGGGCCGGGCCCCTCTCAGCCCCCGGGCGGTGAGGGCGGTGGTCCAGGCGGCGGAGGGCTATTCCAACCTGGAGTACGATCTGTCCGCAGGCAGGCGGGGCAGCCGCACCGGACGGGTGGAGGAGCTGCTGAGGGAGCTTACCGGCGCGGAGGGGGCTTTCGCGGTAAACAACAACGCCGCGGCGGTGCTGCTCATGCTGTCCGCCCTCACCCCCGGCATGGGGGTGGCCATCTCCCGGGGGGAGCTGGTGGAGATCGGCGGCTCCTTCCGGGTGCCCGATGTGATGGCCCGCAGCGGGGCCCGGCTGGTGGAGGTGGGAGCCACCAACAAGACCCGGTTGTCCGATTACGAGGCCGTGCTGGAAAGCGGGGAGGCCCAGGCCCTGCTGAAGGTCCACCCCAGCAACTTTAAGGTGGTGGGCTTCACCCAGAGCGTGGAGGTGGAGGAGCTGTCCGCCCTGGCCGGACGCTATCAGGTCCCCCTGCTGTGCGACCTGGGCAGCGGAGCGCTGGGCCCCGGCCCCTGGCCCCAGGACTATCCCACCGTGGCGCGGTGGGCGGCGGCCGCCGACGTGGTGTGCTTCTCCGGGGACAAGCTGCTGGGCGGGCCCCAGGCGGGCATCCTGGTGGGCAGGGGGGAGGCCGTCCGGCGACTGAAAACCGACCCCCTGGCCCGTGCCCTCCGGCTGGACAAGCTGTCTCTGGCGGCCCTGGAGGCCACCCTGCTGGACTGGCGGGACGGGGTGCCCGTTCCCGCCCGGGCCATGCTGGAGGCCAAACCCCAGGACCTGCGGCAAAGGGCGGAGGAACTGGCCGCCCTGCTTTCCCCCTTTTGCCCCTGTGAGACGGTGGAGACCGCCGGAGAGGCAGGGGGCGGCACCCTGCCGGGGGAGGAGCTGCCCTCCTGGGCGGTGGCCCTGGACCCGGCGGAGGAACTGGAGGCATACCTCCGGGGGTGGACCACCCCCATTCTGGGTCGCATCCACAAGGGAAAGCTGCTGCTGGACGTGCGCACCCTGCTGCCGGGGGAGACGGACATCATCCGGGATGCTCTGGCGGCGTGGAAAGGAGAACAACCATGATCCTGGGCACCGCGGGCCATGTGGACCACGGCAAGACCGCCCTGGTGAAGGCCCTCACCGGAGTGGACACCGACCGGCTGGCGGAGGAGCGCCGCCGGGGCCTCACCATCGAGCTGGGCTTTGCCCCCCTGACCCTGCCGGGCGGGGCGACGGTGAGCATTGTGGATGTGCCCGGCCATGAGAAATTTGTGCCCACCATGCTCTCCGGCTGTGCCGGTATGGACCTGGTGGTGCTGGCTGTAGCCGCTGACCAGGGCCCCATGCCTCAGACACGGGAGCATCTGGCCATCCTGTCCCTGCTGGGCCTGCGGGGGGGCGTGATCGCCCTCACCCGGGCCGACCTGGGCGTCAAGCTGGGGGTGGAGGAGCAGGTACGCGCTCTGGTAAAGGGCACCTTCCTGGAGAATGCCCCCATCATCCCCACCTCGGCGGTGACAGGGGAGGGGCTGGAGGAATTGAAGGGGGCTTTGGCAAAGCTGGTGGAAGAGACGCCCCCGTCGGAGCATGGGGGAGACTATCGTCTCCATGTGGACCGGGTGTTTTCGGTGGCGGGCAGCGGCACGGTGGTTACCGGCACCCTAACCGGCGGCCCCCTCCGCCGGGGGGACAGGGTGCGCCTCTGGCCGGGGGACAGGATGGCCCGGGTGCGGGGCCTCCAGAGCCACGGCATTGATGTGGAGGAGCTGCCCCCCGGCAGCCGGGCGGCGGTCAATCTGGCGGGGGTGGACCGGGGGGAGGTGTCCCGTGGGGACACCCTGGCCCCGGCGGACAGCCTGACCCTCACCCAGCGGCTGGATGTGGAACTGCGGGTGCTGCCCCAGGCCCCCTATGCCGTCAAAAACAATTCCACCCTCCACCTCCACCACGGCGGGCGGGCGCTGATGTGCCGGTGCATCCTGCTGGGCCGGGACAGGCTGGAGCCGGGGGAGGAGGGCTTTGCTCAGCTGCGGCTGGACCAGCCCTTGGCGGCCCGAGCGGGGGACCGGTTCGTGGTGCGCTTTTTCTCCCCGGTGGTCACCGTGGGGGGCGGCGTGGCCCTGGACCTGGAGCCTCCTGCCAAGGGGCGGATGGACCCTGCCCGGATGACCCGGCTGGCCGCCCTGGCGGCGGGGGAAGAATTGCCCCGCCCGGCGGAACCGGTGGAAGAAGGGCCGCCCCCTCCGGCGCCGGAAACCGACCCGGGGCTGGAGGAGAAGCTGTGTGAGATCTACCGGGCGGCTGGGCTGGAGCCTCCCACCAACGAGGAGGTGGAGCAGGCTTTCCCCGGACAGGAGGCGGCCTGCCGCCGTGCGGGACGGGCCCTGGCCGACAAGGGCGTGCTCACCCCGCTGTCCCCCAAGGTGCGGGCCTGGGGGGAGCGCTGCGGGGAAGCGCAAAGGGAGATGAAGGCCCGGTTCGGCACAGGGGCGTTCACCCTGGCTCAAGCCAGGGACCAGCTGGGGATCTCCCGCAAGTACGCCCTGCTGCTGCTGGAATACTGGGACCGGGTGCGGATCACCAAAAAAATCGGGGAGGGGCGGAGCTTTCTGTAACTCCCCGCCATATGGGGGCGGAAGGGTATCTGGTGAGCCCCGCGGTCTTCAAAACCGTTGGGGACGGCGTTCCCGTCCTGGTGTGTTCGATTCGCACCCGCCCTCGCCATTTTTGAAATAAAGGAGGAAGCCCCATGGAATTTCAGAGCAAGCCCGGACGGCTGTGGGCCGAGAATGAGGAGGGCAAGCTGATTGCCGAGATCACCTTCCCGGAGGAGCGGCCCGGCGTGGCTAACATCGACCACACCTTTGTGGACGGCTCCCTGCGGGGCCAGGGGGTGGCGGGCCAGCTGGTGCAGGGGGCCGCGGACCAGATCCGTGGCCGGGGCATGAAGGCGGTTGCCACCTGCTCCTACGCCGTCAAGTGGTTTGACAGCCACCCGGACCAGCGGGACCTGCTGGCGGAATCATAAAGCAAGAAAGCGCTGGGCGCGGCCAAACGGCCGCGCCCAGCGCTTTTTATGAGGGAAAATAGGGAGAAACAGGGAGAGATCAGATCTCCATGTCCAGCAGGTAGGAGGACAGGCCCTTGCCGTGCATATCCACGGACAGGGAGCGGGTGACGCCACCGCCCAGAGCGGCGTACATCACGAAGTTGAGGGCGTGGATGTTGGGCAGCTCATATCGAACCACCTCGCCCTTGACCATGCCCTTGAAGTGCTCCTTCACCTTCTCGGGGGTGACCTTCTCCTTGAGCAGGTCGTAGTCCTTGGGGTCGTAGGCGATGAGGGAGATGTTGGAGATGTTGCCCTTGTCGCCGGTACGGGAGTGTGCAATATCCCAGAGTTTCATAGCAAATGCTTCCTTTCTGTCCCAGTATCAGACGGTGAAGATCTCGGCCTCGGGCTTGACGTCGTAGCGGCTCACCAGAATGGAGGCCACGGACACGATGTCCCGGGTGCGCTTGACGGCGCCGCAGCCGCCGGCGGGGCCGTTGGTGTACAGGGCCTCCACCTCGTTGCCGATGAGGTCGGCTTCCGCCTTTGTCTTGGCCCGTCCGGCCACCCGCACCCGCACCTCGCTGGGCTCCTGGTTGTACTGGTAGTCGGGGTTCCAGTACAGGCTGTTGCAGCCGATGAGGTCGAACTTCAGCTCCTCGAACACGTTGGGGGCCACCAGCTCCAGCCGCTCCTTCAGGATGTCCAGGGCCAGCTTGCCCCGGGCCACGCAGCCGGGGCCGCCGTAGCTGATCTCGCCGTCGCCGATGAAGCAGTCTTTATAGCCGATGGAGCACTTGAAGGTCTCGGTGCGGGGCTTGCCGGTGATGCCCTCCACCTTCACCATATCCTTGCCGATCTCGGTAAACTTGATCTGCTTGCAGTCGGCCACCACGTCGGGAGTCAGGTAGTTCTCAGGATCATGGATCTCGTAGCAGATCTGCTCGGAGCAGGTCTCCACGGTGACCTTGCCGCCGGCCTCAGGCACCTTGGTGACGAAGAAGGAGCCGTCCTCGGACACCTCAATGATGGGGAAGCCCAGGTGGCCGACGCCGGGCACGTCCTTCTTGCCGGGCTCGGCGAAGTAGCCGCCGGTGACCTGGCCGCCGCACTCCAGCAGGTGGCCCATGATGGTGCCCTTGCCCAGCTTGTCCCAGTCCTCCAGGGACCAGCCGAACTCGTGGATCATGGGGGCCATGAAGATGGCGGGGTCGGCCACACGGCCGGTGATTACCACGTCGGCGCCCATATCCAGGGCCTTCAGGATACCTTCCACGCCCATGTAGGCGTTGGCGGACACGATCTCGCCGCCCAGCTCCTTCAGGGGCTTGTGGTTCTCCCATACCTCGGTATCCATGTACTTGTCGATGACGGGCAACAGGTCGTCGCCGGTGACGCAGGCGATCTTCATGCCCGTAAGGCCGTGCTTGCGGGCGATTTCCACGCACTTCTGAGCAGCGGCCTGGGGGTTGGCGGAACCCATGTTGGTGATGAGTTTGACCTTGTGCTGCCAGCACAGGGGAAGGGCCTTCTCCATGCGGTGCTCCAGCAGGCCGTTGTAGCCCTTGGTGGGGTCCTTCAGCTTGGCCTGCTGGCCGATGGCGATGGTGCGCTCGGCCAGGCACTCGTAGCTGATGTAGTCCAGATTGCCCTTCTCGATGAGCTCCAGGGAGGGCTCCAGGCGGTCGCCGGCGTAGCCGGCGCCGCTGCCAATGCGGATGGTTTTCATAGAATGACTTCCTTTCTACGCAAACAGATGAATGGATGAGGAAAGATTACAGGGCGATGGCGCCGGTGATGAAGGCCACAGCCACCATCACCAGGGAGACCAGCCAGGCCAGAGGAATGGTCTTTTTCTGATGCTCGCCCAGATCTACGCCGGACAGACCCACCAGCAGGAAGGTGGAGGCGGTGAGGGGAGAGATGGGGAAGCCCACGGTCATCTGGCCCAGAATGGCAGCGCGGCCCACATCGGCGCCCACAATGCCGAAGCCCTGAGCGGTGGTGGCCAGTACGGGCAGCACGCCATAGTAGAAGGAGTCGGGGTCAAAGAGCAGGGAAGCGGGCATGGCGATGATGCCGATGATGAGGGGGAAGAACTGACCCATGGAGTCGGGGATGATGGCCACCAGGGCGGTAGACATCTCGGAGATCATGCCGGTGCCCTGCATGATGCCGGTGAAGCAGCCGGCGGCAAAGAGCACGGAGCACATCATGAGGGCTTCCTTGGCGTGGGCGTCCACACGGGCCTTGGAGTCCTTCACGCGGGGGTAGTTGATGACGGTGGCCAGCACGTAGAACACCATGAACACCACAGCGGGAGCAAAGCCGGAGAACAGCAGGGAGATGATGGCGGCAATGATAAGGATGATATTCACCCAGAACAGATGGGGCCGCAGCAGGGCCTTCTGCTCGTCGGTGAGCTCCTGCTCGGTATGACCCACAGCCTGGAGAGCCACGGCGCCGATGCGCTTCTTTTCGCGGCTGCCCAGGAAGGCGGCGATGAGCAGCACGCACACCATACCGGCCAGCACGGAGGGGAGAACAGGCATAAAGAACTCGGTGACGGTGGCCTCGGTGCCCTCCATGGTGGCCAGGGCGGTGTGGGCGCGGATGGTGGGGCCGCCCCAGGGCAGGATGTTCATGGTGCCGGCGGACAGGGCCACGATGGTGGCCAGGGTGGTGCGGCGCATACCCAGCGCGTCATACAGGGGGAGCAGGGCGGGCACGCAGATCAGGAAGGTGACAGCGCCGGAGCCGTCCAGGTGCACGATGGCGGCCAGCACAGCGGTGCCGATGCCGATCTTGATGGGATCGGTGCCCACCAGGTTCAGGATGCCCTTGATGATGGGACGGAAGGTGCCGGCATCGGTGAGAATGCCGAAGAACAGGATGGAGAAGATGAACATAACGCCGGTGGCGGCCACCGAGCCGATGCCCTTGGAGCCGGTGATCATACCGCCCAGGGACTTGAAGTTGGCCACAAAGTCAACGACGCCCTGTGTGCCCTCCGGGGCGCCCTCGGGAACCACGGCCATAAAGAAACAGGCGATGATGCCGGTGACCACAGGAACCACAATCAGGGCCACCAGGGGGGATGCCTTCTTGGTCATGATGAGCACCAGCATGATCACAACCGTCAGGAATCCCAGGATTGCTAAAGGTGACATGAACGATACCTCCTCTTGATTTCGACGGCCCTCTCTTCGACCGCCGCTGCCCGGAAAGAGAAGCAAGACCTGTGCCAACTGGGGAACAAGGCGGAAAAAAGGGGAAACTCCTTGGGCCCCAGGGCCTTCCAGGGCCTGCCGCTCCGGGAGGGAGAGGAATGGGATTCTAATATTCTGGAAATAGAAAAAGCCCCGCGGGGGCAGGGCGGGGCCTTAGGGGAGACGCTGCAAAGAGTTCTAAAATGCTGGAACGATATTCTAATATTCTGGAAGTCAGTCTTTCAGCTTGTTGTACAGGCTGGCCAGAGAGATGCCCAGCTGGGCGGCGGTCCGCTTTTTCCCCTCCAGGGAGGAGCCGTTTTGCTCCAGCAGGTTGAGAATGACCCGCTTTTCAAAGGCCCGGGTCCGCTGGGCCAGGGTGAGGCCCACATCCTCCTGCTGGTGGACCAGGTCGCTGGGGAGGGCCTCCTGATTGATCACCCCGGAGGGGGTGAGGTAGGCGGAGAACTCCAGCACGTTGCGCAGCTCCCGCACGTTGCCCGGCCAGCTGTGGGCCTGGAGGCAGGTCACCGCGTCCTCGGTGAGGCGGAAGGGGCGGCGCAGCTTGTGGGAGAAGTCCTCCAGAATGGCCTGGGCCAGGGCGGGAATGTCCCCCGGCCGCTCCCGCAGGGGCGGGATATGGAGGGGGAAGGTGCTCAGCCGGTAGTACAGGTCCTTGCGGAATTTGCCGGCGGCCACATAGGCGGGCAGGTCGGCGTTGCAGGCGGCCACTACCCGCACGTCCACCGCCACCTCCTTGATGCCCCCCACCGGGCGAATGACGTGTTCCTGGAGCACCCGCAGCAGCTTGGCCT
The DNA here is from genome assembly GCA_019119165.1 of Candidatus Flavonifractor intestinigallinarum. Taxonomy (GTDB): domain Bacteria; phylum Bacillota; class Clostridia; order Oscillospirales; family Oscillospiraceae; genus Flavonifractor; species Flavonifractor intestinigallinarum. The sequence continues at coordinate 74,860 of DWXO01000077.1, forward strand.
GGAGGCCCACGTCCATCTCGGAGATCTCATCCAGGAAGAGGGTGCCGCCGGCGGCGGCCTCAAAGAGGCCCATTTTGCCGCCCCGCTTGGCCCCGGTAAAGGCCCCCTCGGCGTAGCCGAAGAGTTCGGATTCCAGCATATTGGCGTTGAAGTTGGAGCAGTTGATGGCCACAAAGACCCCGTCCCGGCGGGAGCTGGCGTTGTGGATGGCCTGGGCGTACAGCTCCTTGCCGGTGCCGCTCTCGCTCTCCAGCAGCACGGTGGCGTCGGTGACGGCAATGCGCTGGGCCAGATCCTTCACCCGCGCCACCGCCGGGGTCACCGCCACGATGTCGTCAAAGGTGTACCGGGCGCCGTTGGCCTTGCTGATGCTGTGGAGGGCCTGACGGCTCCGGGCCTCCACCGCCTCCAGCTCCTCTCTGGTCTGGTAGGCGTCCTCCAGAAAGGTGACCACGCTGAGCCCGCCCACCAGGGTGTCCCCCTCATAGATGGGGTAGAGGTTGACGAAGTAGAAGTCCTTGGTCTCCTGGCGGGTGATGTGGAGGATGGGCTTGCCCGCCTCCAGCACGTCGGGCAGCCGGGCGCCGGGGCGCAGGTCCCGCAGGTATTTGCCCTCCACCGACCCCAGCGGCTCCCCCAGCTCCTTGCGGAGGAAGTCCAGGTAGGCCCGGTTGCAGAACACCAGGCGGCCCTCGGTATCAATGATGGTGATGCCCTCCCGCATGGCGTCAAAAGTGGCCCGGGCGGCGGGGTTGAGTTCCATGGCGGTCCCTCCCTGATTTTGCTATGTAGATTATACCCGGTCTGTCAACCGGGGGAAAGAAACAGCGCCCCGCCTCTCCGGGAAGGGAGACGCGGGGCGCGGTATCAAATCAGGATCACTGGGCCAGAGTCTGGCAGAAGCGGGCCAGAATCACGGCGGCCTGGGCCCGGGTGGCGGAACCGGCGGGAGAGAGGGTGGTCCCGCTGGTGCCGGTGATGAGGCCGGAGCCCACCGCCCACTTCATGGCGTCGGCGGCATAGGCGGACACCTGGGCGGCGTCGGCGTAGCCGTCCAGAGCGGCCTGGGCGGACAGGTCGTAGCCCTTGTAGCGGGCGTACCGGTAGAGGATGGCGGCCATCTGCTCCCGGGTGATGGTGTCGTCGGGGCCGAAGCTGCCGTTGGAGTAGCCGGTGACAATGCCGTTGGCGCTGGCCCAGGCCACGCCGTCGGAGTACCACTGGCCAGCGGTCACGTCGGCGAAGGACGCGCCGCCGCTGACGGCGGGGCTGCCCTCCAGGCGGTAGAGGATGGTGACGATCATGGCCCGGCTGGTGGTCAGGTCGGGGGAGAACCGGCCCTCGCCGGTGCCGCCCATCAGGCCCTGCTCATAGACATAGGCCACGCTGTCATAGTACCAGCTGCCGGAGGCCACGTCGGTAAAGGGCAGGCCTGCGTCCTCCTTGTCGCCGCCGGAATTGCCGGAATTATCGGAGCCGCCGGAGTTGCTGCCGCCGCCGGAGCCGCCGGAGCTGCTGCCGCCGCCGGAACCGCCGGAGCCGCCGCCGGTGCTGTCGCCGGTGTCCACGGAGGGGTAGGTGGTCTCGGTGTTGTCAGAGGCAATCAGCTTCAGGCCGGTGGCCTGCTCCACGGTGAAGGTGGACAGGCCGTCGGCGGAGGAGATGGTGCCCAGGGTAAGGGAGCCGTCATCGGACAGCACCCCGGACTTGGCGGTGACGTACACCGTCACGCTGGCGCCGCTGTGCTTGGCGGTGACATAGAGGCCGGTGCGGCCTGCCAGGTCCTGATCGGCCACAAAGCCGTAGGAGGCCTCCTGGTTGGACAGGGCAAAGGTGGCCTGGAGACTCTGGCAGTCTGCGGGCAGGCCGGTAAAGCCCACGGTCTGGGTGGCGGCGGCCTCCCGGGAGGACACCACCAGCCGGAGCCCCTGGGCGGCGGCCGCCCCGGAAATCAGGGCGGTCACCGTCAGACAGAGGGTGAGAAAAAACAGGGATAATTTACGCAACGGTTTCATCCTTTCTTCAGCTCAAGTCGCTTTTCAGCTCGATGACAGGCAGGGACACCTGGTCCTCGTCGTCGCCGCCGTCGGGGAAGCTGATCCACAGAGTCTGGCTGGTCAGACGCTTGCTGGAAGCGTCGTTGGGGTCGTCGGTGCGGTAGAAGTTGGCCCGGATCTCCAGGGGATAGGGGTCGGTGACGCCGTCCTGGGCGTTGAGGGCGGCCTCATCCTCCAGGTTGGGCACGAAGATGAAGAAGCCGTCGCTGGTGTCGCTGACCGCCCCGTCCTCGGGGATCTCCACCAGCAGATAGACCTCGCCGGACATGGTCCGCTCAATGGTGGTTACCTCACCGGCCTCTGGGGTGGTGCTGTACCGGGCCTGGATCTCCACATAGTTGTACACGGGGTCGCCCCGGTAAGTGCCCAGGATCACCAGGGTACCGGCGGGAATGTCGCCATAGGCGTCCTTGAGGATGCCCACGGTGGCGCCCTCATAGAAGTCCACCCGGTCGCCGGGGTAGTCCAGCAGGGCCAGGTCGGCGTCGGCGGGGATGCCGGTGATCTCCACCACGGCGGCGTCATAGGTCCAGATGCGGGTGTCCTCGGGGCCCACGCCGGGCTTGTTGAAGTAGGCCACCACAGTGTCGCCGGACAGAGTGCCGGTCTTGGCGGTGGTCCACCCCTCCGTACCGGCGTCAGCCTTCACCTTCACGGTGTAGCTGCCGGACAGGTCGGCGCCGGTTACCTTGATGCCGGTGACGGGGACGGCCGCGCCGCCCTTCATGGCGATGGTGATGGTGCCGTCCTCGGCCCGGGTCAGGGTGTACAGGTCGGCGCTGATGGTCTTGTCATAGGCCACCCGGACCTCGTTGCTCTGGGCGGCGGTCCCCAGGTTGCCCAGCTTGTCCACGGGCACCACGGTGTAGGTGTAGGCCAGGTTGTTGGCCGCCCCCAGGTCGTCCACATAGGTGGTCTCGGTGGTGAAAGCGATGGGAGTGCCGTTGCGGCGGATCTCATAGCCCAGAATGTTGGCGCTGTCGGTGTGGCTGATGGTCAGGGTCACCTTGGAGTCGCTGACGGCGGCGGTGACGGCGGCGGTACCCTCGGCGGCGCTGCCGTTCTGGAGCCGGTAGGTGCGGGAGGCGTCGTTCAGGTACCAGATGGCCCGCTCCTCGGCGGGGTAGGCGCTGAGGATGTCCTTCACGCCGTTGCTGAGGGTCATGCCCCAGCGGGTAAAGAACTCGGTCAGGTTGCGGTCGGCCACCTGGGAGGCGATGAGGGCCACCCGCTCGTCGTAGGAGTAGCCGCTGTAGGCGCCCGACTTCCAGGCCTGGAAGAAGGCGTTGTAGAAGGCCAGAGGCTGGCCGGCCCCGTCATAGGCCAGGTGGAGCTGCCAGTACATACCCAGCTGAACAAACACGTTGTTGGCGGCGCCGGGGCGGCCCTGGGCCACCTTGTCGAAGATCTGCTCCCAGCGCCCGTCCTCGGTGAGGCGGGTATGCACGGTCATGGCGGAGCCGTCCCAGGCCTGGAGGGCCAGGGAGTAGATGTTGTTGGTACACTCGGCCCGGCCCAGCTTGTCCATGTTGTGGCCGATCTCGTGGGCGATGCCCCAGCCGAACAGGCCGTTGGCCTGACCGGCGCCGGTGGCGGAAGTGGGCTTGCCCTGGACCAGGGCGGCGGTGGAGCCGTACTCCACGCCCACATGGTTGCCGGCGGCGTACATGAAGGCGCCGGCGAACATACGCATATAGCGGATGTTCTGGCGGGTGGTCATGGGATAGGTGTAGCCGGACAGGGCGGCGTCGGAGTGGATGATGCCCTGGACCTTGTTGGCGATGAAGAGCTCCTCCTCCCAGGCCAGCACGTTCTGGTACATGGCTTCCACCATGGCATCCTCATCGTTGCCCACGCCCTTGAGGCCGGAGAGGGCCTGGTCGGCGGGGAGGGAGAGGAGCACGCTGGGGGTGGAGATCTCGGCGGCGTTGCGGATGTCGGTGGTCAGCTTGGCGCCGGACAGGCCGGACACATAGGCCTCCAGATCCTGGACATAGGTCCGGATGGCGTCCTTGCGGGCGGATTCGCTCATGGTATACCAGCCGGACAGCTCCAGCACAGGCATGGCGTACACGCTGCTGTCCCCGCGGACCTGGAGCTTGATCTGCTGGGGATGGCTGCCGCTGTAGGTCAGGTAGAGCACGCCGCCCCGGGTGTCGGTGAGGGAGCCGATCTTCTCCACGGTGATGTAGTTGCGGCCGTTCTTCAGGGCCACGGGCGTGCCCTTCCACACGCCGGACTCGCCGTAGAACTGGGTGGGCACCACATAGACGGTGGCGTCGTCGGGCAGCTCGGCGTAGATGGCCACGGTGGAGCCCGCCCGGGCGGTGACCCCCAGGGGCTGCAGGTCGCTGGCGCTCTGGCCGAAGGCCTGATCGGCGGCGGTGCTGCGGCTCTGGAAGTCCTGCTTCACCACGCCCAGGGCGCTGTCGTTCTTGTCCAGCAGGGCCTGAGCCAGATTGAGCTCGTCCTGCAGCCGGGCCAGATCCAGATAGAAGCTGCCCAGGGCGTTGAGCCGATCCTTCAGGGCGGTGATATCGGCCTGCTGTACGCTGCTCTTCAGGGCGGTGAAGGTGCCGTCGGTGAAGAGGGCGGCGATGTCCTCGGAGAGGGTGTCGCTCTCATAGAAAGCGATCTCGGAGATGCTCACCCGGGGGCCGCCGGTCTTTTCGCCCAGAGCCAGGGTAAGGCTCTTGACGCCCTCGGTCTCGGGGAAGGAGAAGATGTAGTAATCGCTGCCGGTGATGTTCACGCCGTCCCGGTAATAGGTGGCCAGCACCTGGCCGTCCTCCCCCTTCAGGGTGACGGTGTAGTTGGCAATGCGGTTTTTGTAGGCGCTGTCCAGATAGGGCACCACCAACACATAGTTCATGCTGTGGGTATCGGCAAAGGTATAGGTGATGCTGCTGTTGTACCAGTAGTTGTTGGCGATCCAGTAGGTGTTGGGGTCGCCGTCGGTCAGGTCGGTCTTGACGTTGAAGCCGGGGCACATACTCCAGTTCACATTGCTGGGATCGGCCATGACGATGGAGGTGATCTGGCTGTTGTCGATCCGGTTGGTCTCGGGGAGGGCGGGCATCTCAAAGCCCTCCTTCTTGGGCGTGCCGGAGGCAGTGGCGGAGAAGGGGCCGGTGCCGTGGAGGTTGCCCGCCTTCACCGCCACCTCATAGACGGTGTCGTTGGTCAGCCCGGTGATGACGGCGCTGGTGGCGGTGGTGTCGCCGCCCCAGACGATGAATTCCGACGCGCCCTGCTCCCGGTAGTACACCTGGTAATAGGTGGCGTCCTTGGTGCTGCCCCAGTTCAGCCGCAGCGCGCCGTCGGCGGGCTCCACCGTCAGGTTGGAGGGCGCGCCGGGGACGCTGGCGGGCAGGGGGGTGGCGGAGAGAATGGCGGAGGGGGTGCCGCTCCAGTCGCCGCTGACGGCGGTGACCTGGAAGTAATAGGTGGTGTTGTTCTTCAGGTCGGAGAGGGTGATGCGGTTGGTGCCCGCTCCGGCGCTGCTGCTCAGGGCGTTCTTGCTGGTGCCGTAGTTCACGGTGTAGCCGGTGACGTTGGGCAGGCTGTCCCACACCAGGGTAACTTCCCCGTCGCCCACGGTGGCGGCCAGGCCCTTGACCTGGGTATCCGCCGCGGCGTCCTCGGACACGATGTCCTTGAGGAACTCGATCTGGGTGACGGTGGCGTACTCCGGCTTCTCACCGGCCTGGCCCTCCACCCGGGTAACGGTGATGGTGACCTTCTTGACCGGCACCTTTTTGCCCAGATCGATGGTCACCACGTTCTGACCGGCCACCCGGCCCATGGCGTGGACCCCTTCGGGGGCGGAGATGTCAAAGGGAAGGGTGAGGATCTCCCCGTCCTCGGTCTCCACAACGGCGGTACCGGCCTGGATGGCGCCGTCCACGCTGGGGGAGGAGATGGCAATCTCGCTCATGGTGACGGCGTCCTCAAAGGCGATGGGGATGGACAGCTCCTCGGCCTCCTGGGCGGGCTTGAGGGTGACGGCGGTCTCCCCGGTGAACAGGTCTGCCGCGGAACCCTCGGTGAAGGTCACGGCGCTCTCGTCCACGGCGGGGGACACGATGGCGGTGGTGGACAGGATGCGGGGCTCGGCCTCCAGATCCATCATCTTGTTGACATAAGACAGGTCGGTCACGTCCACTACCCCGTCGCCGTTGAGGTCGTAGGTGTCCAGGGCGCTTGTCTTGCCCAGCTGCTCGTCCAGGGCGGCCCGGTCGGCGCTGGTCACCGCGCCGTCGCCGGTCACGTCGCCCAGGGAGAAGGAGCCGTCGGCGGTGCTCATCAGCACGTGCTGGGAGTAGTCCCGGAGGGTCACCGGGGTGGCGCAGGAGGCGTAGCCCGTGCCGGTGACCGTCATGGTGTACTCGCCCACGGGCAGGCCGGAGACGACGGCGGTATAGGCGCCCAGCTGCTGCTCGGTGGTCAGGGGAGCGCCCTGGGTGTTCAGGGCCTCCGTGGTGACGGACAGGCCGTCGGCGCCGGTGGCGGAACCGTCTTTCAGGGAGACGGTGATGTTCTTGTCGCTGCCCGTCAGGGTGAGCCGGATGTCCCGGCTCTTCACCTCATCCGCCCGCTGGGGCAGATCGAAGCTCAGGGTAAGGGCAATGGAGCCTGTGGCAGTCTGCTCCGTACGGAGGGTAAGGCTCTCCTGGGGGCTGGCCGCAGCGGCAGCTGGAAGCCAGGCAGTACAGGGACCTACCATCATAGCCAGACTGAGCAGGCCGGAGATGACGCGACGTGGATGCATCAAAGTGGTCAACCTTCCTTTCTTATGGTACAGATCATAATAAGCGTCAGGTACAATAAAGAACCGAATGATTATATGGAACCGGTCATTTATTGACATAACGCGGAAATTATACCCGAAGGCACCCCCTTCTTCAAGGGTAAAATGGAAATTGGAAGATCTTTGTCAGACCCGGTAAAAAAGAACTGTAAACCTACTTGTTTTATATGATTTTGCGCAAAGAAAAGAACGGCTGCCACGGGGGAGGGGGCGTCTCTTTGGCAGGAAAGGGATGATGAAATTTCATACTTTTCTTTTTTCTAAAAGCTTTTATACTAGTGTTATCCTAAGTGCGGGGCTGCTTGTGCCAACCTTGCGTACATCGGATCAATCGTAAGAAGGAGCGAAGAGAATGGAACAGAAGAAGAAGTCCCTTGCCAGTCGGATTCCATCAAAGGTCTGGCTGCTCATCTCTTTTGCGGTGGCCATGCTGGTTTGGTACATCATGTCCATCATTCCCCAGACGTCCCGGGCTTTCCCCAACGTGGTGGTGACCATTCAGGGTCTCATGACCATGGTGGATCGCGGCGTGTTCTGGCAGGACCTGAGCAGCAGCTTGATCTCCGTGGCAATGGGTTACGCCATCGGTTTTGTCATCGCCCTGCCCGTGGCCATCCTGATGGCCTGGTATGTGCCGGTGCGCAACATCCTGGAGCCCTGGATTCAGTTCATCCGTAACATCCCCCCTCTGGCCTATGTGCCTCTAATCGTCATCTGCGCCGGCGTGGGCCGGCTGCCCCAGGTGATCGTGATCACCATCGCCTGCTTCCTCATCATGTGCGTGACCATCTATCAGGGCGTGATCAACGTGGATGAGACCCTCATCAAGGCCGCCCGGGTGCTGGGCGCCACCGACCGGGACATCTTCGTTCGGGTCATTACCCCCGCCACCCTGCCCTTCATCCTCACCGCTGTCCGGCTGGGTGCTTCCGTTGCTCTGACCACCCTGATCGCAGCCGAATCCACCGGCGCTATGGCCGGCCTGGGTATGCGCATCCGGTCTCTGAACAACACCTTTGACGCGGCCCCCATGCTGGCCTACGTCATCATCATCGGCATCATCGGTATCACTCTTGAAAAAATCATCAAATTCTTGGAAAGGAAGCTGACGGGATGGCAGGAGAAGAGAGAAATCTGATCGTCAAGATCGATAACGTCCGCAAGGTATACAATACCCGCAACGGCGAGATGGTAGCCCTGAACGGGGTGGACCTGGACATCTATGAGAACGAATTTATCTGCGTGGTAGGCCCCTCCGGCTGCGGTAAGTCTACCCTGCTCAACATCATCGCCGGCCTCCACGAGGCCACTTCCGGCGCTGTCTACTGCAAAGGCAAGAAGGTCACCGGCACCGGCACCGAGCGCGGCGTGGTCTTCCAGCAGTACGCCCTGTTCCCCTGGCTCACCGTGAAGAAGAACGTCATGTTCGCTCTGGAGATGAAGGGCATCAAGGGCAAAGAGGCCGAGGATCTGGCCATGAAGTACCTGGAGAAGGTGGATCTGACCAAGTTTGCCGACCACTATCCCAAGGAGCTGTCCGGCGGCATGAAGCAGCGCGTGGCCATCGCCCGCGCCTACGCCGCCGACCCCGAGGTGCTGCTGATGGACGAGCCCTTCGGCGCCCTGGATGCTCAGACCCGTACCCAGCTGCAGACCGAGCTGCTGGAGACCTGGGAGAAGGACCGCAAGACCTGCTTCTTCATCACCCACGATGTGGAAGAGGCTATTATCCTGGCTCAGAAGGTCATTATCATGTCCGCACGGCCCGGCCGCATTAAGTCCATCATCAACATCGACATCCCCTATCCCCGTACTCAGGAGACCAAGATGTCCCCCCGTTTTCTGGAACTGAAGAACGAGATCTGGAGCCAGGTCTACCAGGAGTACCTGGAGGTCCGCAAGTAATCGGGTTGGAACGGCACAGGCCGTTGCAATAGAGGAAAAAACCCCAAATAATCAATAGGAGGAAATGAACGTGAAGAAGTTTCTTGCCATGCTCCTGACCGTGGCCATGCTGGGCGGCGCTCTGGCTGCCTGCGGCGGCGGCGAAACCACCAGCACCCCCTCCGGCAACACCGGCACTCCCGCCGGAAACTCCGAGACCCCCACTGTTGAGACTGTTAACATCAACGTGGGCTATATGCCCAACTACGGCGGCCTGTGGAGCCTGATGACCGCCAAGGAGAAGGGCTTCTTTGAGGAAGAGGGCCTGAACGTCACCCTGACCCAGTTCGAGGACGGCCCCACCATCATCGCCGCCATGGAGAACGGCTCCGTGAACTTCGGCTACATCGGCCAGGGCGCTCATAAGCTGTGCGTCCAGGGCAACGCCACCATCATCGCTCTGTCCCACATCTCCAACGGCGACGCCCTCATCGGCGGCCCTGGCATCAGCACCGTGGAGGACCTGAAGGGTAAGGTCGTGGCCTACTCCTCCGGCACCTCCAGCGAGGACATCCTGCGCAACGCTCTAACTGCTCACAACATGACCATGGATGACATCCAGGCCATGGATATGGATGCTCCCTCCATCGTGACCGCTATGATGTCCGGCGGCGTGGACGCCTGCGCCACCTGGTCCCCCAACAGCCTGACCATCCTGGAGGGCATGGAGGGCACCACCAAGCTGGCCGACAACATGACCTTCTCCGACACCACCGTGTCCCTGGCCAGCTGGATCGCCACCCCCAAGTACCTGGAAGAGAACCGCGACGTGACCGTTCGCTTTGTCCGCGCTCTGATGAAGGCTATGGATTACGCTGCTGACGGCAACTACGAAGAGGTTGCTCAGTGGTGCGCCACTCAGGCCGCTCTGGACTATGACACCATGTACAATCAGCGCGGCGACGCCGACTGGCTCACCGGCAAGGAAGTGGTGGAAGGCGTGGCCGACGGCACCGTCAAGGGCTACTACGAGCTGCAGCAGAAGAACCTGCTGGACGGCGGCTCCATCACCGAAGAGGATGTGTGCCCCGTCGAAGATTACGTGGACTTCGATCTGATGACCGAGGCCGGCAACTACTAATATGACCCCAGGAGGGGCGGCGGCGGAATACCGCCGCCGCCCCTTTCCCGCGTAAACAGATTCTTTACAAAGCCGGAGTGAGCAGATACAATAGCACCGGAAACCACAACTGGAGGAGGACAAGCTATGCTTCTGTTGTTGGCCGTGGGGATGCTCATCGGCTCCATTCTGGTGCTGTGCGTCAAAAAGAACCTGGAGTCCCTGCTGCTGGTGGGGCTGTGCCTCAGCCTTACGGTCTATTTCGTGGGGCTGATGGTCTTTATCGCCAAGAAGGGCGGCCTGTCCCAGGAGGTCATGAACTTCCTGTTTTTCAACCAGAAGATTCGCATCTGGGTGCAGTACCGCTTTATTACCCTGGGACAGCTGGGCTATATCGTGGCCCTGGGCCGCTACCTGTTCCCGCTGTTCCTGCTGGAGCTCACCTTCCAGTATTCCATGTTCTCCGCCCTGCGGAAGGCGCCGCTGGTCTGTAAGCTGGCCCAGGTGCTGCCTGTCGTTTCCCTGGTGCTCTATTACCCCAATGTGTACCGCAGCCTGGTGATGAAGGCGCCGGCGGCCAAGGATGTGCTGGTCCAGTTCTCCTATATCTGGATCATGAGCTATGTGGCGCTGGCGGTGGTCCTGCTGGTGGTCGAGTATTTTTCCACCACCATGCACTTCTCCAGACGAAAGTTTCTCCCCATCGTCATCTCTCTGGTGGCGCTGGCCACCCTGTATGTGATATACTGCGGTCAGGACCCGGGGCAGATCTACCGGTTCTACAGCTATGACTACACCTGGATCAAGGGCGTGGGCTACCTTCAGTTCGCCCTCAGCGTAGGGGGCTATGTGGTGCTGGTGGTGGTCAACCTGGTGTGCGGCATTCTGGGCCTGGGCAGTCTGGTGCGCTATACCCAGACCAGCTTTGTGGCCGACCGGGACGAGGTGGTGCTGGAGCGCAAGTTCGACGTGGCCCGCACGGGGGCGTCGGTCTTTGTCCACAGCATCAAAAACCAGCTGCTGGCCAACCGGGTGCTCTACAAGCGCATCCGGGCGGAGCTGCAAAAGGAGGAGCCCGACCTGGACAAGGTGCGGGGCTATGCCGACAGCCTGTGCGACAACAACGAGCTGCTCGTCAGCCGCTCGGAGGAGCTTTACCGCACGGTCAAGGCCAAATCGGTGCGTCTGGTGCCGGTCAGCCTGGGACGCCTGGAGGAGATTACGGCGGACCGGTTCCACAAGAAGTATCCAGACGGACGGGTGCGGATGCTGATGGACCGGGACATCCAGGTGCTGGCCGATGAGAACTACCTCAGCGAGGCCCTGTACAACCTGCTTACCAACGCCTGGGAGGCCACCATCGGATACGAGGAGGCCAGGCCGGTGGAGCTGCTGAGCTACCAGGAGCGGCTGTATACCGTTCTGGAGGTCAAGGACCATGGGCCGGGCATCAAGGCCGAGGAGTTCAAGCACATCTTCGAGCCCTTCTATTCCAGCAAAAACAGCAATTTCAACTGGGGCATGGGATTGTACCATGTCCGTACCATCGTGCGCAGCCACCTGGGTTCCCTGCGGGTGGAGAACCGGCCGGAGGGCGGGGCCTCCTTCTTCATTCTGCTGCCTCGCTATGGTACCGCCCAGCCGAGGCAGGGAGGAAAAAAGCATGATTCGCATTTTGGTCGCCGAGGACTTTGATCTGATCCGGGAGGATCTGTGCGACGTCCTCAACCAACAGGAGGATATGACCGTGGTGGGCAGCGCCGCCAGCGGAAAGGAGATCGAGGCTCTGGCCCTGGAGACCGACTTCGATCTCGTTCTTATGGATATCGAGATGGAGACCACCACCGCCGGTATCCACGCCACCGAGCATATCCTGGAGCACAAGCCGGAGGCCAAGGTCCTCTTCCTCACCGCCCATGAGACCGACAACATGATCCTCACCTCCATGGGCGCGGGGGCGGTGGATTACATCGTCAAGGGCTGTGAGGACGACGAGCTGCTCCAGCACATCCGCAGCGCCTACGCCGGCCAGCCCATGCTGGACGGCAAGATCCAGAACCTGCTGCTCAAGGAGTATTCCCGCCTGCGCACCTCGGAGCGCTCCCTGCTCTTCTTCATCAGCACGGTCTCCCAGCTCACCGCCGCCGAGCGGGACCTGGTGCGGCTGCTGCTGGAGGACAAGAAGATCAAGGAGATCGCCGCCGAGCGGTGCGTGGAGGTGGTCACCGTCAAGACCCAGATCAAAAGCCTGCTGCGGAAGTTCGGCTGCACCCGCACCAAGGAGATCGTGGATACCATCCGGGACCTGAACGTGACCCATTTGTTTTAAGCATTGACATACCGTCATAGAAAGGAAGATCCACATGGACTATTATCACATTTCCGCCCAGGAGCTGGGCAAAGACGCCAAGATTCCCGTGGTTAAGCTGGGGGACTCCGGCGAGGTGTTCTATGAGATCGCCATGGAGATGGTCAACACCATCAAGGCTCACAACGAGAAGGGCGAAAAGACGGTCTTTATCTGCCCTGTGGGCCCGGTGGGCCAGTATCCCATCTTTGTCCGCCTGGTGAACCGGGACCGGATCAGCCTGAAGAACTGCTGGTTCATCAACATGGACGAGTATCTCAATGACGACGACACCTACATCGACAAGGAGAGCCCCCTGTCCTTCCGCGGGTTCATGGAGCGCACCGTGTACACCCAGATCGACGAGGAGCTGCTGATGCCCCCCGAGCAGCGGGTGTTCCCCAACCCCGCCGATCCGGGCTATGTGGATCGCCTCATCGAGGAGCTGGGCGGCGTGGACATCGCCTTCGGCGGCATTGGCATCAACGGCCATCTGGCCTTCAACGAGTCCCGTGAGGACATGACCGCCGAGGAGTTTGCCGCTCAGGGCACCCGGGCCCTGTCCCTGAATCCCGAGACCCGCACCGCCAACGCCATCGGCGACCGCTGCGGCGCCATCGACGCCATGCCCCACCGCGCCGTCACCATCGGCATCAAGCAGATTCTGGGCGCCCGCAAGGTCCGCCTGGGCGTGTTCCGTGAGTGGCACCGCTCCGTGGTCCGTCAGGCCGCCTACGGCGAGGTGACCGCCCACTTCCCCGCCAGCCTGCTGCAGAACCACCCTGACGCCATCATCTTCACCAACTCCCTGGCCGCCGGCCAGCCCTTCTGAGGTACCCTATGAAACGAACCCTCTTTACCAACGGCAAGGTCTATGTGGACGGCCAGTTCCAGGACACCGACCTGCTGGTGCAGGACGGCCGGGTGGCCGGCTTCTCCGGCAAGGCCGATGAGGTGGTGGACCTGGGCGGCAAGCTGCTGGTCCCCGGCTTCCTGGACCTGCACACCCACGGCGGCGACGGCGTGGACGTGAATGCCGCCACCGCGGAGGACCTGGCCAAGATCGGCAAGTTTTTTGCCAAGAACGGCACCACCGGCTGGCTGTGCTCCATCCTCACCGATACCCCGGAGCAGACCCTGTGGTGCATCGACCAGGCCAAAGCCGCCATGAACGCCCCCATCACCGGCGCCCAGCTCATGGGCATCCACCTGGAGGGCCCCTTCCTGTCGGTGGAGTACAAGGGCGCCATGCCTGAGCATCTGCTGCAAAAGGGGAGCGCCCAGCTCTTCCGCAAGTACCAGCAGGCCGCCGAGGGCGCGGTGCGCTACATCACCGTCTCTCCCGAGGTGGAGGGCGTGGTGGACATGATCGGGGAGATCGCCGGTCACACCACCGTGGCCATCGGCCACTCGGGGGCCGACTACGAGACCTCCTGCGCCGCCATTGACGCGGGAGCCGCCTGCTGCACCCACACCTTCAACGCCATGGGCCTGTTCCACCAGCACCGTCCCGGCATCATGGGCGCGGTTCTGGAGCGTCCCGTGTGCTGCGAGGCCATCTGCGACGGCCGCCACCTGCATCCCGGTTCCGTCCGGATGCTCCTGGCCTGCAAGGGCTGGGATAAGGTGGTGGCGGTTACCGACTCCATCCAGGCCGCCGGCCTGCCCGACGGACACTATAAACTGGGCGTCAACGACGTGGTGGTGGAGGACGGCGACGCCAAGCTGGCCTCCAACGGAGTCCGTGCCGGTTCCACCCTGACCACCGGTCAGGCCCTGAAAAACCTGGTGAAGTTCACCGGGGAGAGCGTGGAAAAGGTGCTCCCCCTGCTGACTGCAAATCCCGCCCGCCTCATCGGTATGGACCACCGGAAGGGCTCCATCGCCCCCGGCAAGGACGCCGATCTGGTGGTTCTGGATCAAGATCTGAATGTAACTGCAACCTATGTGGCCGGCGTCAACGTATACGCCGGAGAGAATTAAGGAGGAAATTACTATGCCGCTGGTACCCCTGAGACCTTTGATGGAAGCCGCTGAGCAGCACAACTACGCCCAGGGCGCTTTTAACGTGAACGCTGTGGCCCAGGCCAAGGCCGTTATCGAGATGCACGAGACCTTCCGCTCCCCCGCCATCCTGCAGGGCGCCGATCTGGCCAACGCCTTCATGGGCGGCCGCGTGGACTTTGCCAACGGCACCCTGGAGGACAAGAAGAAGGGCGCCCGCAACATCGCCGCCGCCGTGAAGAAGTACGGCGAGAACTCCCCCATCCCCGTGGTGCTCCACCTGGACCACGGCAAGGACTTCGACTCCTGCGTGGCCGCCATTGAGGGCGGTTACACCTCCGTCATGATCGACGGCTCCTCTCTGCCCCTGGAGCAGAACATCGAGCTGACCCGCGAAGTAGTCAAGTATGCCCACGCCCGGGGCGTGTCCGTTGAGGGCGAGCTGGGCGTGCTGGGCGGCCAGGAGGACCATGTGTTCGCCGCCACCTCCACCTACACCAACCCCCTGGACGCCGTGGAGTTCATCCAGAAGACCGGCGTGGACGCCCTGGCCATCTCCTACGGCACCCAGCACGGCGCCAACAAGGGCAAGGACGCCAAGCTCCGCCGTGAGATCCCCATCGCCATCAAGGAGTGCATCAACCGCCTGGGCATCTTCTGCGCTCTGGTGTCCCACGGCTCCTCCACCGTGCCCCAGTACATCGTCAAGGAGATCAACGACCTGGGCGGCGACATCCAGAACGCCTACGGCATCAACGTGGACGAGCTGATGGCCGCCATTCCCTGCGGCATCCGCAAGATCAACGTGGACACCGACATCCGTCTGGCCGTCACCCGCAACATGAAGGAGCTCTTCGCCAACCAGCCCGAACTGCAGAAGAGCCCTTCCATCGGCGGCGTGTACGCCCTGCTGGAGGAGAAGAAGTCCGCCTTCGATCCCCGCGTGTTCTTCCCTCCCATCATGGATACCGTCCTCACCGGCAACGTGCCCGACGACGACGTGGCCCTGCTGATGAGCCGGGTGGAGGCCGGCGTGAAGGAGGCCGTGGGCTCCCTGATCGTCAACTTCGGCTCCTACGGCAAGGCTCCTCTGGTGGAGCAGAAGTCCCTGGAGGACATGATCGCCTTCTACAAGAAGTAAGGAGTGGCCGGAATGAAGCATCTGTATCTGAATCTGAAGCGGTTCGACGTGCCCGTGGAGTTCGGCGGCGTCAACCGCATCGCCCCTGTGGCTGATTGGGGCAAGTATATCGTGGAGCACACCCAGGAGGGCCTGAAGCACTACGATCCCAACCAGGTGGAGTTTGTCCAGTACTTCCCCGAGGCCCACATCCTGGGGGCTGTGGCTGCCCAGTGCGAGAACAGCCCGGTGCAGGTGGGCTCCCAGAGCGTCTACCGCATGAACACCGCTGTGGGCGGCAACTTCGGCGCCTTCACCACCAACCGTCCCGCCTCCATCGTCAAGGCCATGGGGTGTACCTCCACCATCATCGGCCACTGCGAGGAGCGCAATGACAAGATGGGCGTGCTGGCTGAGGCCGGGGTCACCGACACCGCCGCCGTCAACCGCCTCTTGAACCAGGAGATCAAGCTGGCCATTGAGCAGGGCCTGACCGTGCTCTACTGCATCGGCGAGAAGAGCGAGGAGCAGGAGCAGTGGCAGCAGGTGCTGGGCGATCAGCTGAAGATCGGCCTGGACGGTGTGGACACCTCCAAGGTGGTCATTGCCTACGAGCCCATCTGGTCCATCGGCCCCGGCAAGACCCCCGCCGACAAGCCCTACATCACCAAGATCGCCAAGTTTGTCAAGGAGCAGACCGGCGGCCTGGACGTGGTGTACGGCGGCGGCCTGAAGGTGGACAACGCCGAGATGCTGGCCTCCATCGACGAGATCGACGGCGGTCTCATCGCCCTGACCCGGTTCCAGGGTGAGATCGGCTTCTACCCCGACGAGTATCTGGAGATCATCAAGACCTATCTTGGGAAATAAGGAGAGCACACATGAAGCTTGATTTTGAATACGGCCACGGCCTGATGAGCGCCAACCTGCCCGACAACACCGACGTGTTCATTCCGGGCACCACCGTGCCCGACCCTGAGTGCCTGCCCCAGGACTGGGACAGCCTGTATAACGCCACTCTGGAGTCCATCCGCAACCCCATGGGTATGCCTCCTCTGAAGGAGCTGGCCGCTCCCGGTAAGACGGTGGTTTTCGTTATCCCCGACATCGTGAAGGGCGGCTGCCAGCCCACCTCCCACCGGAAGGTGTCCATCCGGGCCTGCCTGGATGAGCTGTACGCCGCCGGGGTGGAGAAGAAGGACATCCTGTTCATGTTCTCCAACGGCCTGCATCCCCGGGCCACCGTGTCCGAGATGAAGCAGATCCTGGGCGAGGAGCTGTTCAACGAGTTCTACTGGACCAACCAGATCACCAGCCACGACTCCGAGGACTACGAGCACATGGTGGACCTGGGCACCACCAAGCGGGGCGACCCCGTGCTGATGAACAAGTATGTCTTTGACTGTGACATTCCCATCCTCATCGGCCACACCCAGGGCAACCCCTACGGCGGCTACTCCGGCGGCTACAAGCACTGCGCCACCGGCATCACCCACTGGCGCTCCATTGCCAGCCACCATGTGCCCAAGGTCATGCACCGGGACGACTTCACCCCCGTGTCCGGCCACTCCCTGATGCGCACCAAGTTTGACGAAATCGGTATGCACATGGAGGAGAAGATGGGCCACCCCTTCTTCTGCTGCGACGCGGTGCTGGACACCTACTCCCGGCAGATCGCCATTTTCTCGGGGT
>DWXO01000078.1 GCA_019119165.1 Candidatus Flavonifractor intestinigallinarum
GACTTTTGAGCACTTCAAAAAAGTGCTCAAAAGTCAGTTGATTGCACACGAAAGACAACCCTGACGGTTTTCTTTCACACTATCTTTCCCTCCGAATCCTCCGCCCAGAGGGTTTATCGACAGGCTGAAGCGTCTGCCTCGGCAGACGCTTTTTTGTGCTTGATTGAGTTATGCCTTTTTCCGTTCCTGTCTGACCAGCTTGACACAGGCGGCAATGACGCCGAAGAGGAACCAGTAGGTGAACATATTCCGGGGATAGAACCAGGTGTACTCCGCCACGCTCACCACCAGGATACCGCAGAAAGCGCCCAGAGCCGCGGCCAGCAGCCGCTTGGTGCGCTTGTCCAGGGCGGCCCGGAAGGCCTTCACACCGCTCTTGAGCTGATAGAGCAGCAGGGCCAGGAAGGAGATCACGCCCCAGATACCGGTCTCCGCCCACATCTGCAAATAGTTGTTGTGGGTGTGGATGGGATAGGTACCGTCAAAGTTGGTGGGATAGGTCTGGAATACCTCTTTCATCACATCGGTGCCCAGGCCGATGCCCTTGGCCCAGTGGTCCCGCATCAGATTGCTGGTGGTGCTGTAGATCTCAAAGCGGTACTGGGTGGAGCTGTCCTCGGTGTTGGTGATGGTGAGGATGCGGTTGTAGATGGTCTCGGGCAGGAAGGGGATGGCCACCAGTCCGGCCACGATGAACAGGGGCACCCACCTCCAGTCGATGAGGGCCAGGAACACCACCACCGCCAGGGCCAGACCGATCCAGCAGGAGCGGCCGTAGGTCAGGCCGATGGCCACCACGCCCACGCACAGGGAGAGCAGGGAGAGGATCTTGCCCCGCCAGTGGGAGTTGAGGAAGAGGGCCAGCTCCAGAGGCAGCAGCATGACCAGCTGCTCGGCGAAGTTGTTGGGGTTGTCAAAGACGGAATAGACCCGGCCGGGCATACCGGCGTTGACGGTCATATCCTGCTGGGAGGCCACCACCTCCACGCCGATATAGCCCTGGTAGCAGCCGTAGATGGCGGCAATGGAGATGCCCAGTACCGCCAGGGCCACCACCAGCTGGAGCTGCTCATACTTGCGCACCGCGCTGACCACCAGCAGCACCAGCAGGAAGGCGGTGATGTGGAAGGCGAAGAAGCGCATGGACAGGCGGGTGGCGATGGACCCGGCCAGAGCAATGCAGATAAAGGCCATATAGAGGCTCATGTAGGGCCCCAGGGTGTCCAGCTCCAGCCGGTCCTTGGCCCGGGAGGCGCTGCCGATGACGAACAGGCCGGTGACGGCCACCGCCCCCAGCAGGCCGTAGGTGTTGTTCCACATCTCATGGGGGGCAACCAGCATCACCAGCATAAACAGGCCCAGGAAGAAGAATCCGGCCCCGCCCACGGCCCCCAGGAAGCGGCAGAACAGGCTGCCGTCCCACACCGGGCGACCGATCTTGTAGAGCCACTTACAGATGGCGCAGGGAATGTTGATGATGGCGGTGAGGAGCCTACAGATCAGGCTGTCCGGCCAGGCCTTGGGGATGGCCCCCTCCCGCCAGACAAAGCGGAAGAGGATGCTGCCTCTCAGCTGCCGGGTGAACCACCGCTCCAGGCCCGCGCAGGCCCGTCCGGGCAGACTGCCCGCCCAGGCCTGCCGGATACCCAGCCAGAAGGCCAGGAAAAAGCGTAGAAACAGGCTGTTTTTTGCGATAGACATCAGGTTTTTTACTCCTTGGAATCAGTCGTGAAGGGCTTTTTCGTACACGTCGTAGGTGACCTTGGCCATCTTGTGAATCTCAAACTTCTCCTCGATGGTCTGCAGGGCCCTCTCCCGGCAGGCCGCCGCGAAGTCCGGGTCCTCCAGGAACCGCTTCATGGCCCCCGCCATGGAATCGGGGTCGTCATAGGTCACCAGCAGGCCGCAGCCCGCCTCCTCATTCACAATGTCCGAGTTGCCGCCCATGTCGGTGGCGATCACCGGCAGACCGGCGGCCATGGCCTCGATGATGAGGAAGGACAGGGCCTCGTGCTGGGAGGAGTTGACGTACAGGTCGGAGCCCTTGTACAGGTTCTTGATATCCTTGCGGAAACCAATAAACTTAACCTGCTCCTCCAGCCCAAGCTCCTTGACCTGGGCCTTGGAGGGCTCCAGCAGAGGTCCGTCCCCCGCCAGCACCAGGGTAAAGGGCTTGTCCGTCAACTGGGTCAGCCGTTTCACCGAGTCGATGAGGTACTTGTGCCCCTTGTCGTCCGCAAAGCGGGAGGCGCACAGCATAACAAACCGGTTCTCGGGCAGACCCAGCTCGGAGCGGAGGGTGGATTCCGAGCGGTCCCCCGCCCAGGCCTCCAGATCCACCGCGTTGAAGATGACCTGAATGCGGTCGGCGCTCCAGCCGTTGGCAATGAGCTGCTCCTTGCCCTTGTTGCACACAGCGATCATCTGGTCCTGCCGCTTGTCCATCCAGCGGTTGGACAGGCGGGTGATGAAGTCGTTGGCCAACACAAAGTGGTTGGTATACACCACCCGGATCTTTTTGTTATACTTCTTGGCCAACAGGGCGGTATAGTGTTCCCGCAGGTAGTGGCAGTGGATGAGATCGATGTCCCACTCCCGGCACAGGTCGGCCAGAGCCTTAGCGGCCTGCTTGTCGAACCGGCGGCGCATGGTGATCTGGCGGCAGGGGACCCCCATGGCCTCCAGCCGCTCCACCAGCAGCCCGCCCTCGTTGTAGGCAAAGAAGGGCTGCACCAGCCCGTCGGCGGAGAGGTACTTCACCAGAGTTTCCACATACCGCTCCGTCCCCGCCTTACCCGCGAAATTGAGCAGATAGAGTACCTTGCGCATGGCAAATTCTCCTTTTCTGTGGGCTTATTTCTCCGCCCAGTTGCCGGTGGCCTCCGCCTTCAGATAGGCGTTGATGAAGCCGTCCAGGTCGCCGTCCATGACGCCGTTGACGTTGCTGGTCTCATAGCCGGTGCGGTTGTCCTTCACCAGCTGATAGGGCATGAACACATAGGACCGGATCTGGCTGCCCCACTCGATCTTGAGCTGGACACCCTTGATGTCGGAGATCTTCTCGGCGTGCTGCTGCATCTTCAGCTCCACCAGCTTGGCCCGCAGCATCCGCAGACAGGTGTCCTTGTTCTGGAACTGGCTGCGCTCGGTCTGGCAGGAGACCACGATGCCGGTGGCGTGGTGGATCAGCCGGACGGCGGAGGAGGTCTTGTTGATGTGCTGACCGCCGGCGCCGGAGGAGCGGAACACCTGCATCTCGTAGTCCTCGGGCCGGATCTCCACGTCGGCGTCCTCGGGCAGGTCAGGCATGACCTCGATGGCGGCGAAGGAGGTCTGCCGACGGGCGTTGGCGTCAAAGGGGGACACCCGCACCAGCCGGTGGACGCCGTGCTCGCTGCGCAGGTGGCCGTAGGCGTTCTCACCCTCGATGAGGATGGTGGCGCTCTTCAGGCCGGCCTCGTCGCCGTCCAGGTAGTCCAGGGTCTTGCAGGTGAAGCCGTGGCGCTCGGCCCAGCGGGTGTACATCCGGAAGAGCATCTGAGCCCAGTCCTGGGCCTCGGTGCCGCCGGCGCCGGCGTGGAAGGTGAGGATGGCGTTGGAGTTGTCGTACTCGCCGGTGAAGAGGGTGGACATCTTGGCCTCCTCCATGTCGGCCTGCAGCTTAGCAAAGCCCTCCTCCAGCTCGGGCACCAGGCTCTCGTCCTCCATCTCGTTGCCCAGCTCGCACAGGGTCATCAGGTCCTCCCACTGGCCCTGGCGCTTCTCCTGGCCCTCGATCTTGTCCCGCAGGTTCTTCACCCGCTGCTGGACCTTCTGAGCCTTCTCCAGGTTGTCCCAGAAGCCGTCGGAGGCGGACTCCGACTCCAGCATCTCGGCCTCCCGCCGGGCGGCATCCAGCCCCAGTGCCTGCTCCAGCTCGTCCAGCTCGGGCCGCAGGTTGTTGAGCTTTACCTTATATTCATCAAACTGTAACATAGATCCACTCTCATTTCCGTAAAATAGCCATATTATTATACCCAACGGCAGGGCCGATGTAAAGAGAAGGGCACCAAAAAACCGCCCGAAGGCGGGCGGTTTTTATCGGCTGCTGGCGGACCAGGCCGGATCGGTGCAGAAGATCAGATCATCCACGTCTCCGCTGGGACCGGCGGACTGAATGCTGTCATCATGCGGGTACTGCTTCATTTGGCTCCCTCCTTCCCGGTGATGTACATATCAGTATATGCCCGCCGGCAGGAAGAATGTGTACGGTTTCTGTCGTGCGATTTCCTCTTTTTCCCAATCTCTTTCGACCGTTTGGAAGGGCTTGACAAGCGCCCCGTGCCGTGCTATAGTTCTGCATATCAAATCGGACGGACATTCGTCCTCCGCATAGCGACAAAGGAAGTCCACAGGAAAAAGCCGACGGCTTGCCGAAGGAGCAAAACTCTCAGGCGTTTCCCCGGGAAATGAGGACTGTGGATGGATGTGGCTCTGGAGAAGTCCCCCCAGCGGGGATGCCGAAGGTGCAACGGGCCCCCGTGGGGCGCGAATCTCTCAGGCAAAAGGACAGAGTAAAGAACAGCGGCATCCGGTTCACCGGATGTCTTTCTGCTTGTATTTCAGGGCCAGACCGTAGTGTGTGCGGTTTGGCCCTTTTCTTTGCCGCAATCCCAAGAGATGAGGAGAGAGTACAATGCAATGGATCGAAGGACTGGTGGGCGCGGTCAACACCGTGCTGTGGGACTATGCGCTGCTGTTTCTGCTGGTGGCCACCGGCATTTTCTTTACGGTACGACTGGGCTTTATCCAGCTGCGTAAATTTGGCGAAGGGATGGGCCGTCTGTTCGGCGGCTTCTCCATGAAGGGCGCCCGGGCGGGCAAGGAGGGTATGTCCTCCTTCCAGGCCCTGACCACCGCCATCGCCGCCCAGGTGGGCACCGGCAATATCACCGGCTGCGCCACCGCCCTGTATTCCGGCGGCCCCGGCGCCATCTTCTGGATGTGGCTGTCCGCCTTCTTCGGCATGGCCACCATCTATTCCGAGGCGGTGCTGGCCCAGCGCTTCCGCACCACCGACGCCGACGGTCACGTCACCGGCGGCCCCCTGTACTACATCCGGGCGGCCTTCCGGGGCAAGTTCGGCAAATTCCTGTCCGGCTTCTTTGCCATCGCTATCATCCTGGCCCTGGGCTTTATGGGCAATATGGTCCAGTCCAACTCCATCGGCGACGCCTTCTATACCGCCTTCGGTATCCCCAAGCTGGCGGTGGGCGTGGTGGTGGCCGTCATCGCCGCCTTTATCTTCCTGGGCGGCGTGCGGCGTATCGCCTCCTTCACCGAGAAGATCGTCCCCATTATGGCCTTCTTCTACATCGTCGGCTGCATCGTCATTCTGTGCATCAACCATGCAACCCTGCTCTCCGCCCTGCGCTCCATTTTTGTGTGCGCCTTTGACCCCCAGGCGGTGTTTGGCGGCGCTCTGGGCCTGAGTATGCGGGAGGCCATGCGGTACGGCGTGGCCCGGGGCCTCTTCTCCAACGAGGCCGGTATGGGCTCCACCCCCCACGCCCACGCCATGGCCAAGGTGGAAAAGCCCCAGGATCAGGGCGTTATCGCCATGATGGGCGTGTTCATCGACACCTTTATCGTGCTTACCCTGACCGCGCTGGTCATCCTGTCCTCCGGTATGCTCCAGCCGGTGAACGGCCCCCTCCAGGGCACCGCTCTGGCCCAGGCCGCCTTTAACGCCGCCTTCGGCTCCTTTGGCAACGCCTTCGTGGCTATCTGTATGCTGTTCTTCGCCTTCTCCACCATCATCGGCTGGTACTTCTTCGGCGAAGTCAACGTAAAGGCCCTGTTCGGCAAGACGGCGGCCAAGGGATACGCCGTCATCGTGGTGGTCTTTATCGTGGTGGGCTCCGTCCAGAAGGTGGACCTGGTGTGGAACCTGTCGGATATGTTCAACGGCCTGATGGTGCTGCCCAACCTGATCGGCCTGCTGGCCCTCAGCGGCCTGGTGGTCAAAATCACCCGGGGCACCGGGGACCAGCTCCGCCGCTGACAAGACAAAGAGCGCGCTGCATCCGCAGCGCGCTCTTTGTTTGCTTATCCGTTCAGCAGTTCCATGGGGTCCACACTCTGGCCTTCCCGCTCCACGCTGAAATGCAGGTGGCTGGGCAGGGCGCTCTCGGCAATGGCGGTGTCCCCCACCGAGCCGATGATATCCCCTACCGTCACCTCGTCTCCCACCTCCACGGTGGGAACGGAGGCCAGGTTGGCACAGGTGGTGGTCAGGTCGCCGCCGTGGTCGATGACCACGGTGGTGCCCAGCATCACATCCTCCGTCACCTCCACCACCACGCCGGAGGCGGGGGCCCGGACCTCCGTACCGGCGGCGGCGGCGATATCCAGCCCGGCATGGGTGCGCCAGTCGGCCATGGTCACGTCATAGGCCAGGGTCTCCACACTGTAGTTGGTGAGCACCTCTCCCTGCACCGGCCAGGTGAGGGAGGTGGGGGCGCTCTTAGGCGTGGGGGTGGGCTGGACGGTGGCCGAGGGGGTGGCGGCCGCCACGGCGGGGACCGTGGCTGTGGGTCTGGGGGTAGCGGTCACAGTGGGCTTCACCGGCGTCACAGTGGCGGCCGGTGTGGGGGCGGGTGTCACCGTGATGCTGGCCGTGCCGCCTACGGGCTGCTCCTCCTGCTCCCCGGTCAGAGAGGAGAACAGGAACCAGCCGGAAATCCCGATGGCCACAAGACAGAGAGCCAGGACGATGTAAAATCCCTTTCCCTCGATAAAGTCGCTGAAACGGTGGTAGAATGATTTTTTCATACTCTTCAGCACCTCCGAGCCTTATTTTGGACAGGCCGGAGAGGGCTTATACACCCAAGCGGGAAATTTCTGTCTGCTTATGCAAAAGGTCCGCCCCCCGGAGGGGGCGGACCTTTTCCTGTTCGCTTATTTTGCCACAATCACGCGGATGCGGCCGCCGGCGCTCTCGCTCTTGTCGTACCAGCCGGTGAGGGTGTAGTCCCCCGACGCCACCCGGGACAGGCTGGAGAGCAGATAGTCGCCATTTTCATAGACATAGACCACCACCTGCTCGGACAGGGCGTACTGCTGCTTGTCGGCGCCCACGGCAAAGTTTCCGCTGACGCTGACACGGTCCAGCTTCCGCTCGGTCAGGTTGTACAGGCGCTCCACATTGGTATCGCTGTCCATCTTGATCTGGCAGGGACCGGTTTTCAGATTGTAGATGGTGGAAGCGGAGGCAAATACCAGCTCCTGGCCCCCCACATCATAGGTGTAGGAGGAGGAGACCTGGAAGCCGCCGGTGGGCAGGCTCACATTGACCTCGTTGACGTCGGTGATGATACCATACTGGTACAGGTCGCCGGTCACGTCGTTGAGGATCAGATGGCTGATCTCTCCGTCGCTGTTGAGGGCGTAATAGCGCACCATGTCGCCGGTCAGCTCCACCTCCGCCAGACGGCTGGGGTAGATCCGCACCGGGGTGTGGGACTCGTAGGTGTCAATGATCTGCACATCGTCGGCCAGCGCATAGCTGCCCAGTTTGGCGCCGTCGGCACTGACCTTGCCTGTCAGCGCTGCCTTGCTCAGCCGCTTTACCTGAACGTCACTGTCCCCGACGGTGACCTGGACCAGATTCCCCTCCTCCAGGCTCTTCTCGCTGCACTGATAGCGGTAGGCGCTGCCGTCGGTGGCGGCCACGGTCACGGTGCGGGCGGTGTAGGTGCCGTTGCTGCCGTCATCATAGGACTGGTTTTCCACCTTGGTGATCACGCCGTAGAGCAGCGCGCCCTCGCCGGGAGCCTGACCCAGAGCGGCCACGCCGCCGTTGCGGCCCAGCAGCAGGGTGACCTGATCGCCCACCGTATAGCTGCCCAGGTCGGACAGCTCATAGGCGGCGGAGGTGGTCTCGATGGCGTAGGTCTTGCCCGCCACGGTCACGGAGGTGGGGGCGGAGGCGGAGGGGCTGAGGGCCTCCAGGGTACCGGTGGCCTTGTCCGAATAGGCCCATACCGTCCGCATGGATTTGGACCAGTAGAGCACATCCTGCACCTGGATGCTGCTCACCGCAGCCGCCTTGCCGTTGCGGTAGACCGTTGCAGTGGAGGCATTAAAGGGCAGGGCGTTCTGCCAGTTGGCGGAGGCCACCGCCGGCCCCTCCATGGCGGAGTTGATGAGGGCCACCCGGTCCAACTCTCCGGCGGCATTCACCAGATTGAGGGTGGGCTCCAGCACATTCAGGTGATAGGTCCCCGACTTGTTCTTGGTGACCATCAGGTTGTAGAACAGATACAGGGCGTCCCGCCGGGTCATGTTCTCATTCTGGGCGCAGTTCACGCCCTCGTCCAGGTCCAGCGCCCGGTACTGGGCCATCTGGCCGGCGGGCCAGACGCCGGTAAAGTCGCTGTCGGTATAGCCCAGCAGCCGCAGCACCATGGTGACCCCCTCGGCCAGGGTGATCTTCTGGTCGGGGTTAAAGTTGCCGTACAGATCCCCCTGGACCAGGCCCAGGTCCACGGCGGCCTTCACATAGGGGGCCGCCCAGTGGGTCTGGGGCACGTCCGGGTAGGGCTTGACGGATACCGTGTCCCCCACCGTGTCCCGGCTGGTGGAGGCAGCCACCGTCATTTTGGTGAATTCCGCCCGGGTGATGGTGCGCTCCAGGGCCAGATCACCGTTTTCATCTCCCACCATAATGTCCAGGGCGGCCAGCACCTGGGCGGCCTCCTCCTCAGCCGGAGGGGCGGCCAGCGCCCCGGGGGCCAGTCCCAGTACCAACACCAGGGCCAGCAGTCCGGATAACAGTCGATGCTTCATCTTTTTTCTCCTTCCCACGGAAATGGGCCTTCGTTACCGTAAGTATATACCCCCCGAAGGCGGGAGGCAAGAGGTTCCTCCCCGCCCGTCAGTCGTACCGCAGGGCGTCGATGGGGTTGAGCTTTGCCGCCTTGTTGGCGGGCAGATAGCCGAACAGAACACCGATGCCCACCGACACGCCGAAGGACACCAGAATACCGCTGAGATTGGGGATGGCGGCAAAGCCCTCGGCGTCGCTCATCAGCGCACCGGCCACAGCGGTGAAAATGTTGGCCAGCAGGATGCCGAACAGAATACCGATCACCCCGCCGATGGCCGAGGTGGTGCCCGCCTCGATGATGAACTGGCTGCGGATATCCCGGCCTTTGGCCCCCAGGGATTTCCGAATACCAATCTCACGGGTGCGCTCGGTCACCGACACCAGCATAATATTCATGATGCCGATGCCGCCCACCACCAGGGAGATGGCGGCAATCACCACCAGGATGGTCATGAGCACCCCCAGCATGGAGTCCATCATCTCCATCATTTCCGCCGAGGTCATGACCAGATAGGAGCTGCTGTCCCCGTAGATCCGAAAGAGCATATTTTCAATGACGCCCTTGGCGGCGGAGGAGGTATCCTTGCTGGTGCTGGTAACCAGGTAGGAGTTCATGCCCATGCCGCCGCTGGCGGCGTTGATCTGTTCTACCAGGCCGTAGGGCAGGTAGATCAGGTCGTCTCCGCTGCCCTCGGTGGAGTCCGCCTTCTGGGACAGAACGCCGATGACGGTGTAGGGCACGCCCCCCACGGTCAGGGTCTGTCCCAGGCCCTGACCGGCAAACATAGCCTCATTGAGGTAGCTGCCGATGACGCACACCTTTTGATTCTTTTCCACATCCACATAGCTGAGGAAGCGGCCTTCCTGCAGCTTGTCGCCGGTGGCAGTCTGGCCCTTCTCGTTGTTGTACATGGTCTCGCTGACGCCGTAGACCTTGGTGCGCTCATACTCCTGGGCGCCCTGGCGGACGATGGTGGTGGCGCTGAGATAGGGGCTGACCGAGTCGATGTACTGGGGATATTTGTCCGCCAGCGTGTAAAAGTCGTCCGGCGTGACCTGGCGGTTGCCGCCGTAGGAGTAGATCCCCACCTGGATCATATTCACGCCGATCTGCTCGAACTGGTTGTTCATGTACTGCTGCATCCCGTTGCCCAGGGACACGATGACGATAACCGCCCCCACGCCGATGATGATGCCCAGCATGGTGAGCAGCGCCCGCACCTTGCTGGTCATCAGGCTCTTGATGGCCAGCCGGAAGGATTGCCCTATCTTCATAGATTCAGCACCTCCCTGGCTTCGCCGTGCTCCTCCTCCAGCTCCGGCTGAACCACGGCTCGCGGGTCACGGGCATCCCCGTCATAGATGATCCGGCCATCCTGAAGCCGCACGATCCGCTTGGCCTTGACGGCGATGGAGTTGTCGTGGGTGATGAGGACCACCGTATCCCCCTCGGCGTTCAGCTTCTGGAGGAAGCCAAGTACCTCCCGGCCGGTGCGGGAGTCCAGAGCGCCGGTGGGCTCGTCGGCCAGGATCACCGAGGGGTTCCCCGCCAGGGCCCGGGCGATGGAAACCCGCTGCTGCTGGCCGCCGGAGAGCTGGCTGGGCAGGTTTTTCCGCTTCTCCGCCAGCCCCACCCGCTCCAGAGCCCGAAGGGCACGCTCCCGGCGTTCGCCGCCGGACACGCCGGCGTACAGCAGGGGCAGCTCCACGTTTTCCAGCACGTTGAGCTTGGGTATGAGGTTATACTGCTGGAAGATAAACCCCAGCATCTTGTTGCGGATTTCGGCCTGCTGATCGTCGTCCATGGTGGACACGTCCACCCCGCCCAGGTGGTAGGTACCGGCGGTGGGCACGTCCAGACAGCCGATGATGTTCATGGCGGTGGACTTGCCGGAGCCGGACTGGCCCACGATGGCCACAAACTCCCCCTGGTCCACCGTCAGGGAGATGCCGTCCAGGGCGTGGACGGTCTCATCCCCCATCTGGTAGATCTTGTAGACGTCTTTCAGTTCAATGAGGTGTCCCATGGCTTAACCCATCCCCATCATAGCTTCCATCATGTTGGACCCCTGGGGGCTGGGGGCCAGGATCACTTCCCCTTCCTCCAGACCGTCCACGATCTCGATGTAGTTGTCATCGTTGCGGCCCAGGGCGACCTGCCGCTCCTGGGCGGCGGTGATGTCCACTACGTTTCCTTTTTCATCCAGGCACTCAGGGGTAGCAACCAGAACGGTATTCCCCCGCTCCACGGCCTCCACCGGCAGAGCCAGCACGTTGCCAACCTCCTCCACGATGATCTTGGCGGAGACGTTCATGCCGGGGTACAGCTCCTCCGGGGAGCCGTCCACCAGGACGGTCACCGGGTAGCTGGTGTGTCCGCTGGCGGTGGTGCCGTTGATGTTGATTTTATCCACCACGCCGGTAAAGCTCTGGCCGTCCAGAGCGTCGGCGGTAATCTCCACCTTCTGGCCCACCTGGATCTGGCTGATGTCCTGCTCGTCAATATCCATCTCAAAGGTAAGCTGGGAGCGGTCGTAGATCACGGCGGGATAGGTCACCGTGGTGCCCGAGCTGGACATCCCGTTGATGTTGTCTCCCACATCCAGGTTCTTCTCAATGACCTGACCGTCAATGGTGGAGGTGATGGTATAGTCGTCCAGCTTCTCCTGGGCGTTTTTCAGGGAGAGCTGGGCGTTTTCCAGGGCGATCCGGGCGTTCTCGATCTGGGTGTCCAGATCCGCCTCGGAGATCACGCCGATGACCTGCCCCACGCTGACCCGGTCCCCCTCCTTCACATTGAGCACATCCAGGTCGCCGGCGGCCTTGGCGGTGATCTGGGCGGAGGAAGCATAGGTGAAGGCGGCTCCAGCCGCACAGGCGTTGCCGCCGATGGAGGCGGTGCCCTGGCTGGTCTCGGACAACACCCCCGGGTTGTTGACCAGAATGGTCACCTGCCGCACCAGGGTGCCGCCGGCGCCCACCTCGTCGGTGGCGGCGATCTCATCCACTGTGCCGGTGAGGGTAGATCCGGTGCCGTTCACCGTCACCGTGGCGGTCTGCCCCACATAGAAGCCGGCGGCGTCCGCCGCGTGGAAGGGCACCTTCAGCTTCATGTGATCCCGGTCCAGAACGTCGGCGATCACGGTACCCACCGTCACGGTATCCCCCTGCTCCACGTGCAGCTCGGTGATCACGCCGGCGTCCTTGGCGGTGATGTTCCGGTCCTTCTGATTGTCGCTTTGGGTCTTGAGCAGATCGTCCAGGGCCAGCTGAGCCGAACGGACATTGAGCTGGAGCTGCTCGATGTTGTTTTCCACATCCTTGGCGTCGATGCGGAAGAGCACGTCGCCCTTATGTACCGTCTGCCCCTCCTCAAAGGGGGCCTCCAGGATCTCGCCGCTGACCAAGGTGGTCACCTTGTAGGACTGGATGGGCTCAATGGTACCGGTGCCCGACACGGATACCGTCATATTCTGCATGGAGGCCGTGTAGGGCAGGTAGGCGCTACTGATGATCTGCTTGCCCGCCCCCATGCAGCGGGAGAGCAGAAAGACAATGATCGCCGCGATCACCGCCAGAACGATCACCCGCTTGACCCACTTGCGCTTCTTTTTGGGCGCCTTGAACTCCGGGAGCTTCTTCGGCTCCTGGCTGGGCGCCGCCGTGGTTTCCGATTTCACTTGGGTTGCTTCCATGGTCGTTTCTCCTTTTCATTGCTGTCCCCGGCCGGGCGCGGCCTGTTTGGCTGCCACGCCCCGCTGTAAGATCCCCAGAATACGGACCAGCCTGGCTCTGGCCTGCTCCAGTCCTCCGTCCTGCTCCGCCGTCAGCATGGTCCCCGCCACCGCGGAGATCAGCAGATGAAACAGGTCGGGCAGATCGGTCTCGCTGCGCAGATCCAGCCGGGACAGATCGATCTTGTCCCGCAGCCGCTCCACAATGGCGCAGGGCCCCTGCCGGTTGAGGATCAGTCCCGGCTGGAGCCGCTGATTGCGGCGGAGGATGTCCGCCATTTCCCGGAAGCCATCGCTGGCCCGGTTGGCCTGCAGATAGTCAAACAGGTCCAGAAAGGCCTGAAACAAATCGCCGCCGTCCCGCTCCAGCCACTCCTCCACCTGTTCCACCAGCCGCTGGCCATAGGACTCCATCAGATAGCGGAACAGATCCTCCTTATCGGTAAAGTACATATAGAAGCTGCCCCTGGGGATACCCGCCTCCCGGATCATCCGGTTGATGGAGGCATCCTCGTAGGGTACCCGGACAAATTCCGCCCGGGCCGCCGCCAGCAGCCGCTCCCGCTTCTCTGCCGGCAGGTGAAAAAAGGTGGTACTGGGCACAGTGGTTCCCTCCAGACATGACAACCTGTCGTATTATCTTAATCCGACAAGCTGTCATATGTCAACAGGACGGACGCAGAATTCACAATTTGTTCCCAACCGCTTCGCTGGATAGAATAGCAGACCCATCTCAAATCTTCCATAAAAAAAGGATGAAATTTTTCTAAAATATCGCAGCCCCTGGCAGCCCTTCCATTTTTCATGCAAAAGGGGCGCTGCACAGCAGCGCCCCTTTGAAAGGATGTTCTGTTGTCTTACTTGCCCACGATGGCGGCGGTGTCCATGGCGATCATGAGCTCCTCGTCGGTGGGGATGAGGAGGACCTTCACCTTGGAGTCGGGAGCGGAGATCACGGTCTCCT
Source organism: Candidatus Flavonifractor intestinigallinarum (assembly GCA_019119165.1). Taxonomy (GTDB): domain Bacteria; phylum Bacillota; class Clostridia; order Oscillospirales; family Oscillospiraceae; genus Flavonifractor; species Flavonifractor intestinigallinarum. Next base: position 13,568 of record DWXO01000078.1, read on the forward strand.
TGCCCCGGACGTTGTTGGCCTCGGCGTCCATCTTCACGCCCATGAACTCCAGGCCGGAAGCGGCGGCCATACGGGTGTTGGCGTCGTTCTCGCCCACGCCGGCGGTGAACACGATGGCGTCCACCCCACCCATGGCGGCGGCATAGGCGCCGATGAGCTTCTTGACGCCGTACTGGAAGGCCTCCAGAGCCAGAGCAGCCTGCTGGTTGCCCTCGTTGGCGGCGTTCTCAATGTCGCGGAAGTCGGAGGACACGCCGGAGATACCCAGCACGCCGGACTTCTTGTTGAGGATGTTCATCATTTCCTTCATGTCCCAGCCGTACTTGTTCATCAGGTACTCCATGATGCCGGCATCCAGGTCGCCGGAGCGGGTGCCCATGGGCAGACCGGCCAGGGGGGTGAAGCCCATGGAGGTGTCCACGCTCTTGCCGCAGTCCACGGCGGCCACGGAGGAACCGTTGCCCAGGTGGCAGGTGATGATCTTCAGCTCCTCAATAGGCTTGCCCAGCATGGCGGCGGCCCGGGCGGACACATAGCGGTGAGAGGTGCCGTGGAAGCCGTAGCGGCGGACCTTGTCCTTCTCATAGTACTCGTAGGGCAGAGCATAGATGTAGCTCTTGGCGGGCATGGTCTGATGGAAGGCGGTGTCGAACACGCCCACCATGGGCACGCCGGGCATGACCTTCTGGCAGGCGCGGATGCCGGTGATGTTGGCAGGATTGTGGAGAGGGGCCAGGGGGATGCACTCCTCCAGGGCGGCCATAACCTCGTCAGTGATGAGCACGGAGGAGGCGAACTTCTCGCCGCCGTGAACCACACGGTGACCCACAGCGTCGATCTCGGAGGCGCTCTTGATCACGCCGTGCTCGCTGGAGAGCAGGGCGTCCAGCACGGCCTGAATGGCCTCGGCATGGGTAGGCATGGGGATCTCGAACTCATACTTGGCATCCTTGGCGGGGACCTTGTGGGTCAGGCGGCCGTCGATGCCGATGCGCTCGCACAGACCCTTGGCCAGCACCTCACGGGTGGCGGGGTCCATGAGCTGATACTTGAGGGAAGAGCTGCCAGCGTTGATGACCAGAACTTTCATGGTTCCATCTCTCCTTACATTTCCTGATAAACTGTGGCTTGAGAGCTAGGCGTTCCCGTAGTACAATAACAGAAACATATCAGTTTTATTTTATCCCTTTTTTTCACAAAGAACAACCCACATTTTGACTGAAAGGGAGAAAAATTTTACTCTCGTTCTGGAGGAAAAGCCATGACCGCTATCGGCATCGTCGCGGAATACAATCCATTCCACCTGGGTCACGCCTGGCACATTGCCCAGACCCACCGTTTGCTGGGGGGGGACCGGCCGGTGGTGTGCGTCATGAGCGGCCACTGGGTCCAGGGGGCGGACTGCGCCATCACAGATAAATGGACCAGAGCCGGTCTGGCCCTGGAGGGAGGCGCCGACCTGGTGCTGGAGCTGCCCACCCCCTGGGCCATGGCCTCAGCTGAGACCTTTGCCCGGGGGGCGGTGTCCCTTCTGTGGGCCACAGGGGTGGTGGATACCCTCTCCTTCGGCAGCGAGTGCGGCAGCGCCGATGAACTGCGCCAGGCGGCGAAGGCCCTGGATGCCCCGGACTACCCCGCCAGGCTGCGGGCGGCGCTGGACCAGGGGCTGTCCTTCCCCGCCGCCCGGCAGCAGGCGGCAAATTGTCCCTGCCTGTCCACCCCCAACAACAACCTGGGGGTGGAGTACCTGCGGGCCCTCCGCCACCTGAACGCCTCCATGGAGGTGGTGACGGTATCCCGCCGGGGAGCCGAGCATAACGGCAGCCGGACGGTAGAGGGCTTCGCCTCCGCCACTCAGATCCGGCGGCTGCTGCGCTCAGAGCAGTACGGGGAGGCCGCCCCCCTGGTTCCCCCCGGTACGCTGGATCGGCTGGGGGAAGTCTCCTCCCTCTCCCATGTGGAGCGGGCCATTCTGGCCAGGCTGCGCACCATGGATGTCTCAGACTGGGCCGCCCTGCCCGACAGCGGCACGGCGGAGGGCCTGCCGGAACGGCTGGTCCGCGCCGCCCGACAGGCCCTCTCTCTGGACGAGTTCTATGCCCTTGCCAAAACCAAGCGGTACACCCACGCTCGGCTCCGGCGGCTGGCCCTCTCCGCTTTTTTGGGGCTGACCACGGATCGTCCCGCCCTGCCTCCCTATGTGCGGGTGCTGGGGCTCAATGTCCGGGGACAGGGATTATTGAAGCAGATGAAGGATACCTGCTCCCTGCCTGTGATCACCAAATCCGCCCAGGCCAAAGCCCTCACCGGCCCGGCCCGACAGCTTTTTGAGGCAGAGGCACGGTACACCGACCTGTATGGTCTGTGCTTCTCCACCCCAAAGCCCTGCGGACTGGAATGGACCTCCACCCCGATCATCGTTATATAAAAAAGTGTCGCGGGAATTCCCGCGACACTTTTTTATGGTTTCAGTTTTCGGTGAGCACACCGGACAGATCCACGGGGGTGGCGTCGCTCCACAGGCGCTCCAGATCGTAAAACTCTCTGGCCTCCTCATTGAAGATGTGGACCACCACGGAGGAGAAGTCCAGTAGAATCCAGATGCCGCCCCGGTGACCCTCCACATGATGGGGGGGCTCCCCGGCCTCCTTCAGCTCCTTCTCGCAGACGTCGGCCAGAGCCTTGATCTGGGTGGTGGAGGTAGCGGAGCACAGCACAAAATAGTCGGCCAGGGTGGTCAGATGACCGGTCTCCAGCACCTTGATATCCAGGCCCTTCTTGCTGTCCAGCGCTTTGGCCGCCAGCAGGGCAATTTCCTTAGGTGTTAACATAACATCTCTCCTTTATTCCACCGGCTCCATACCCGGGCCGATCTCCGGCGTGGATTCCGGCGCAGGGGTAACCACCGGCGCGGGGGTGGGCGTGGGGGTAGGCGTGGGGGTCTCCACCGGCTGGGCGCTGGCCGCCGGGCTGGGCGTGGGCGCCGGAGTCGCCGAAGGCTGGGCGCTGGCCACCGGGCTGCTGCTGGGCGCGGGAGTGGAAGTTACCTCCGGCGTCGGCGTCTTGCTGGGCGCGGTGCTCTCGGTGGCGGAGCTGCCCGAACTGCCCGAGCCGCTGGAACTGCTGGAACCAGAGGAGCTGCCGGAGCTGCTGGAACCGCTGTTCTGGGGCTTGGCGGCATAGGTATCCTCCACATGGCCGCTGGTGGAGGACAGGGACCCGTCGTCATTGACGCTCATCAGGTCCAGCTGATCCAGCCGGATGTCCTCCAGATAGGGGTTGAAGTAGGTGTTGATCATCTCCAGGGTCTGATCCTGGATGGGCACCACATAGGACTGATTGTTGCCCACCGTCCGGCTGTACACCCACACCCCCTCGCAGGGCAGGGTCATGAAGTTGACGTTCTCCATGCTCAGGCCGCCCAGAATGGCCTCCTGGGCAAACCAGGCCAGATTGTTCACAGTCAGGGTACCCCGGGTATCCACGTTGTTGAAAAAGATCTGAGCCAGGGCGGGGATCTTGTCGATGGTCAGATTTTGCAGGCAGGTGTCGATCACGGCGGTCAAAAAGGCCTGCTGGGTCTCAATGCGGCCCAGGTCGCCGGAGGGGTAGCCGCCGTAGACAATGAGCTTGCCGTTTTCGATCTTGTTGTTTTTCCGCCAGCGGAGCAGCTGCATGGCCTTGTCGCCGTCGATCTCCTGGTAACCGGCCTGCAGGTGGATGTAGAGGTCCTGGGTGCCGTCCTCATAGTTCATGTCGTAGGGCACGTCAAACCACACCGGCCCGATGGCGTCCACCAGCTCGCCCACAGCCTCCCACTCCACCACCATGGTAAAGTCGGGCTGGAAGCCGATGAGATAGGAGATCTCCTCCTTCAGGTAATCGATGCCGTCCCGGTCATAGTTGGCCGCCCAGTTGTAGACCGAGTTGACCTTCTTCACATCCCAGGGCACGTTGACCATGGTATCCCGGGGGATGTTCAGTACATTGAGCTGCTGATTGGGGATGTCGTAGGACATGACCATAATGGTGTCGGTGTTGCCGCCGCCGCCGGTGTCCCGGCCCACCACCAGGAAGGTATAAAACTCCTCCTTCCGGTCGCCGGACAGTTTCGGTCCTGTCATCTCCATTCCAGCGGAGGCCTCGGCCTCCGGAGGCGTCACATTGGGCAGTTCCGGCTTGACCACCAGCAGCTTATAGGCCACAAACAAGACCACGATCAGGGCTGCGATCACCGTAAAGATGATGAACAACACCCGCAAAATCTTTTCCCTGGGGGTGCGCTGGGGCTTGGGCTTTTTCTTCTTGGGCGGCTTTTGCTCCTTCACAAGCCGGGCGCCGCCGTGGCTGTTCTTTTTCTCTTCCGGGTTCATCTCAAGGTTCCTTTCTGTTGGATTTGCTCCTCAGCCAATCCCTGGCCTGCAGCGTGTTGCCGTGGACCGGCAGGCCCCGGTCCTTCATCTCCTGAATGCTCATCTCGCACCCCAGCAACACCGCCTGGTCCAGATCCTCATAGGCCAGCTTCCGCAGCTTCTCCACCCCGGGGAAATCCCGGTTGGGCTCCATGTAATCGGCGATATACAGGATCTTCTCCAGCAGCGTCATATCCGCCTTGCCGGTGGTATGCCAGAAAATCGCATGATAAATGTCGTCGCTCACCCCATACACGTCCCGTGCCACACACGCCCCGGTCTTGGAGTGGAGCAGCTTGACAGCACGCTGTTCCAAATCATCCAGTACGATACCATATTTATGGCACAATTGCAACTGCTCGTCCATCTCCAGATACTTGGTGATATCGTGGAGGATGCCCGCCCGGCGGGCTTTTTCTTCATCGGCGCCCCAGCGGCGGGCCAGGCGCACCGCCTCCTCCTCCGTGCCCTTGATATGGGCGATCCGCTTAGCACGGATCATGGAATAGGCGCAGGCCCGCAGCTCCCGGTCGGGCAGCTGCTTCAGGTCAAAGTGGACGCCGTAGAGGCCGTGACGGATGATGTATCCATACACCGCCGGGGGCAGGTACTCCTGTCCCTCTCCCCGCTCCAGCATCTGGCGCAGCTGGGTGGAGGATACGTCCACGATATGGGGCAGCTGGAGCACACAGGTCTTGGCTCCAAAGGTTTTTTGCAGATACTCCGCCTGAATGTTCAGCGCCTCGCCGCTGTCGCTCTGGGTTCGGGCAAAGGTACACACACCCGCCAGACGGGTGATCCGCTCCGGCTCCCACCAATTTTGCAGGGTGAGAAACATATCGGTGCCCATCATCAGCCACAGCTCCGCGTCGGGATACTGCCCGTGGATCTGCTCCAGCGTATCGGCGGTGTAGCTCTTGCCGGGTCGGGAGAGCTCCAGAGCGTTGACCCCGATCTTCTGGGGCATCAGCAGGCTGTCCGCCGCCAGCTCCATCATGGCCAGCCGCTCCCGGGGGCCGGGGCTACCCGCAGGCAGCTGTTTGTGGGGCGGCAGCGCCGCCGGAACAAACTGCAGCCGGTCCAGTCCCAGCACGTCCATCGCCGCCTGCGCCGAGGTCAGATGCCCCAAATGGGGTGGATTGAAGGTCCCGCCATAGATGCCCAGCTTCATGACCATGCCCCCCTCGTTTATTATGCCTTGCGCTTTTTGTCCGATACCAGAATGATTTTGTCCTTCTTATCCTTCTTGTGGGTTGGACGATACAGAACAAATTTTGTTCCGATCACCTGCACCACGTCGCTGCGGGTGGCCGCGGCCAGTTCCTCCGCCGCCTCCCGGCTGGTGAGCATACAGTTCTCCAGCACCTTGCCCTTGATGAGCTCCCGGGCCTCCAGGGCATCGTCGGCCTGCTTCACCAGGTTATCCCCGATGCCGTCCTTGCCCACATGGAGGATGGTGTCGATGTTGTTGGCCAGGCCCCGCAGCTGGGCCCGCTGTTTACTGGTCAGTTCCATTCAGATAGTTCTCCAATTCTGTTTTGAATTTATTCAGGGCATTGCCCCGGTGGGAAATAGCGTTCTTTTCCTCGGCGGTCAGCTCCGCGAAGGTCTTTTTCAGCCCGGGCACGAAAAACACCGGATCATAGCCGAAGCCGCCCTCCCCCTTGGGGGCGTAGGCGATGGTGCCGGGGCACTCCCCTCTGGCCTCCACCTTGTCCCCGTTGGGGAAGCAGCAGCAGATGCAGGAGACAAATTTGCCCCGCCGGTCGATCTGCCCCCGGAGATTCTCCAGCAGCAGCTTGTACCGGCCCGCGTCGTCCAGTTCGGGGCCGCCGTAGCGGGCGGAATACACGCCGGGGGCGCCGTTGAGGGCGTCCACGCACAGGCCGGAGTCGTCGGCGATGGCGGGCAGGCCGGAGGCTTCACACACCGCATGGGCCTTGAGATAGGCGTTCTCCTCAAAGGTGGCGCCCGTCTCCTCCACGTCCACATCCACGCCCACGTCGGACTCCAGCACCACGTCCACACCCAGCTGGGAGAGGATGTCCTTCATCTCCACCAGCTTGTGGGCGTTCTTGCTGGCCAATACCATTTTCATCTCTCAGCCCTCCAGTACCTTGTTCTGGATCTCCTGGAGCCGGGCAATGCCCTTGGCACACAGGTCCACCAGCGCCCGCTGCTCCTCCACGGTAAAGGCCCGGCCCTCGCCGGTACCCTGGAGCTCCACCAGCTTGCCTCCGGCGGTCATAACGCAGTTCAGATCCACCTGGGCGGAGGAATCCTCCTCATAGCACAGGTCCAGCAGCAGCTGGTCGTCCACAATACCGGCGGACACCGCTGCCACCTGATCCACCAGAGCGTCGGCGGCGCCCACCTTTTTCAAAGCCAGGGCCAGGGCCACATAGCCGCCGGTAACGGAGGCGGTACGGGTACCGCCGTCCCCCTGGAGCACGTCGCAGTCGATGGTCACGGTGCGCTCCCCCAGCTTTTTCATATCCACGCAGGCGCGCAGAGAGCGGCCCACCAGCCGCTGGATTTCCGCCGAGCGGGGGGACAGCTTCAGCTTGGCAATATCCCGCTTGGATCGCTCCCGGTTGGCCCGGGGCAGCATGGAGTATTCGGCGGTGACCCACCCCTCTCCCTCGGGGACATGGGGCGGGGTGCGCTCCTCCACACTGGCACAGCACAGCACCTGAGTGTTGCCGCAGCGGATGAGGCAGGAGCCCTCCGCGAATTTGTTGAAGTTGGGAATGATCTCAATGGGCCGAAGTTGGTCGTTGGCCCGTCCGTCGATTCTGGCCATATCAGATAACCTCCCTTAAATCAGCGCTTCCACAAAGGCCTCCGCCTCAAAGGGCATCAGGTCGTCGATGCCCTCGCCCACGCCGATGTACTTCACCGGCACCTGGAGCTCCTGGGCGATGGCGATGACGATGCCGCCCTTGGCGGAGCCGTCCAGCTTGGTGAGGACGATGCCGGTGATCCCGGCGGCCTCCTTGAACTGCTTGGCCTGGATCAGGCCGTTCTGGCCGGTGGTGGCGTCCAGCACCAGCAGGGTCTCCCGGTCGCAGCCGGGCAGCTCCCGGTCCACCACCCGGGAGATCTTGTTCAGCTCGTTCATCAGATTCTGCTTGTTGTGCAGCCGTCCGGCGGTGTCGATGAGGATGACGTCGGTGCCTCTGGCCTTGGCGGCGGTGAGGGCGTCATACACCACGGCGGCGGGGTCGGCCCCCTCGTGCTGGCGGACGATCTCCACCCCGGAGCGCTGGCTCCAGATCTCCAGCTGGTCGGCGGCGGCGGCCCGGAAGGTGTCGGCGGCGGCCATGAGCACCTTCTTGCCCTCCCCCTTCATCTTGGCGGCCAGCTTGCCGATGGTAGTGGTTTTGCCCACACCGTTTACCCCGATGAACAGGGCCACCGAGGGGGTGGTGGTGAGGTGAAGTTCCGGCTCGCCCACCTGGAGCATCTCGGTGAGCACCCGCCGCAGGCAGGCCCGGGCGGAGTCCATGTCCTTGATTTTCTCCTCCTTCACCCGGCGGCGCAGAGTTTCCACCGCTTTGAGGGTGGTGTCCACACCCATATCGCCCAGGATCAGGGTCTCCTCCAGCTCGTCGTAAAAGTCGTCGTTGAGCTCACCGGCAAACAGCTGGTCAATGGAGTGGCCGATGTTCTCCTTGGTGCGGGTCAGGCCCGCCTTGATCTTCGCAAAAAAGCCCATATTTATTTTGGTTCCTTTCGGTTGTTGATAAAGCTGCTGTTTTACTTGATATGCAGCTCTTTTTCCACATCATTGAGATTGATGGTGAGCATTCGACTGACGCCCTGCTCCTGCATAGTGACGCCGTACAGCACGTCGGCCTCCTCCATGGTACCGCGGCGGTGGGTGATAACGATAAACTGGGTCTTGTCCGCCATCTGGCGCATATAGTGGGCAAACCGCACCACGTTGGCGTCGTCCAGGGCGGCCTCGATCTCGTCCATTACCACGAAGGGGGTGGGGCGCACCTTGAGGATGGCAAAGTAGAGGGCGATGGCCACGAAGGCCTTCTCGCCGCCGGACAGCAGGGAGAGTACCTTCAATGCCTTGCCCGGAGGCTGCACCCTGATCTCGATGCCGCAGTTCAGGATATCCTCCGGGTCCTCCAGTTCCAGGGTGGCCTTGCCTCCTCCGAAGAGTTCGGAAAAGGTCTGCTGGAAGGATTCGTTTAGGATGGCAAACTGTTTGCCGAAGATGGAGCGCATCTCCTCGGTGATGTCAGCGATGATGCCCTCCAGCTCTTTCTTGGACTTCTGCACATCGTCCCGCTGGTCGGTGAGGTAGGTATAGCGCTCGTTGATACGCTGGAACTCCTCGATGGCGTCCAGGTTGATGTTGCCCAGGGCGGAGATATCCTTTTTCAGCTCGCCCACCCGGCGCTGGGCCTTGGGGACGCTCTCCAGCTCTACCCGCTGGGCCATGGCCGCCTGGTGGGACAGCTCATAGGTCTCCCACAGCTTGTCCAGCAGGGTCTTTTCCTCCATGGCGGCGGCGGCCTTCTTCTGCTCCAGCACCGAGACCTCCCGCTCCAGGTTGAGCAGGGCGCTGTTTTTGTCCCTGGCGTCCTTGTCCGCCTGATTGCGCTGGGCCTCCAGGGCCAGCTTTTCGTCGTTGATACGGCTGATGGCGGCCTGACGGTCCTGGTTCTCCTGCCGGATGGTCTGGAGCTGCCGCTCCTTCTCCGCAATCTCCCGCTCCAGATCGGCATTCTTCTCCCGGAACTGGGAGAGCATCTTTTCCCGCTCGGCCTTGTCGCCGGTCAGGTCCCGGCGCAGCTCCTCCAGCTCGGTCATAGACTTCCGGGCGGCCTGGGCCTCCGCCTCCAGGGCGGCCAGGCGCATATTCAGCTCGGCAATGGCCTCCCCCAGGGCGGCGGCCTTCTCCTGGGCCTCGCTCTGGCCCCTGGCCTTGCCCTCCGCCTCGGCCCGCAGGGCGGCGGCGGCTCCCTCCAGGGACTCCACCCGGGCCCGGGCGGCACGGGTGTCCGCCTCGATCTGGGCCGAACGGGCCTGGAGCTGTTCCAGCTCCCCCTTCTGGCCGGCACGCTGTTTCTTCCAATCGGCCAGCTGGGTGTCCAGATGTCCCAGGCGCTCCTCCAGCTTGAGGATGTCATCCTCATGGCGACGCTGCTGGGCCTGGGCCATCTCCATCTCATAGGCGGCGGCGGTGGCCTCCCGCTTGGCCTCCTCCATGGCGTGGGCCGCGTCGGCCAGCTGCCGGGCCACACCGGCACGCTGCTGCTCCAGCCGCTCCAGCTCGTTGGCCCGGCTCAGAATACCCGCGCTGCGGGAGGCAGAGCCGCCGGTCATGGAGCCGCCGGGGTTGAGTACCTGGCCGTCCAGAGTGACGATCTTGAAGCGGTAGTTGTATTTCCGGGCCATGGCAATGGCCTTGTCCATATCCTCGGCCACCACCGTGCGGCCCAGCAGATTGGAAAAGATCTTCTCATACCGGGGGTCAAACTGGATGAGTTCGTTGCCCAGGCCCACGAAGCCGGGCTCCCTTCGTACCCCCTGGTCCCGGAAGTCGGAAGGCCGCATGGAGGTCAGGGGCAGGAAGGTGCTCCGCCCGCCGTCCCGGCGTTTCAGGTACTGGATGGCAGCTTTGCCGTCCTCCTCCCGCTCCACTACGATGTGCTGCATGGCGCCCCCCAGGGCGATCTCAATGGCCACCGTGCAGGCGTCGGGTACATGGATCAGCCCCGCCACCGGGCCGTGGATACCCCGGAGCTGGCCTTTCTTGGCCTCCCCCATCACCAGCTTCACCGCTTTGGAGTAGCCCTCATACATCTTTTCCATCTCGGAGAGCATATGGATGCGGGAGTTCAGAGCGTTGTCCTCCATCTGGAGCTTGACGTGGCGCTCCTCCGCCTCCTTGGCCTTCCGCTGCCGGGCCTCCACCCGCAGGGCATAGCCGCTGATGATGTTCTGTAGGCTGTCCCGGTCCTCTCTGGCCTGGTCCAGCTCTTGGGCAGCCTGGCGGCGGTTTTCCTCCGCCTCATGGAGCCGCTCCTCGCCGGAAGCCAATTCCTGGCGCATGGCCTCGTCCCGGTCCAGCACCTCCTGGGCGGCGGCGGCTAGGGCGGAGATAAGGGCCTTGGCGTCGGCGGCGGAGGCGTTCTCCACCGCCTCCTTCCGGCGCAAATGCTCCAGCTCCTGGGCGATGGCCCCGGCGGAGCGGCTGGCGGAGGCGGCCTCCTTCTGGCGGTCGGCCAGCTGCTGACGCAGGCCCACACTCTGGCCCTCCAGCTCCTCCAGCCGGGTCTTTCTCTCCCCAATCTGGGCGGCGATGGAGTCGGCCCGGCCCTCCTGCTGCTCCAGCTCCCGCTGGATACGGTCCCGGTTCTCCAGGTTGTTCTGAATGTTGGTTTTGAGGACGGCGATGGCGTTTTCCAGGCCGTTGGCGTCAGCCTCCCGCTGCATCATCTGGAAGCGGACGCCCTCGGTCTCCACGTCCTTGTCCCGCATCTGGGCTGAAAAGGCCTCGGCGGCGGCGTACAGGTCCTCCACCTGCTGCTGGACCTCCCCCTTCTGGCGGAGGGCGTTTTCATAGTCGGACAGGGTCTTGCGGGAAGCGGACCGGATCTTCTCCAGCTGGTCCAGCCACAGGGAGATCTCCAGCCCCCGCAGCTCGTCCCGCAGGATGAGGAATTTCCTGGCCTTTTCGCTCTGCTGGCGCAGGGGCTCCACCTGGAGCTCCAGCTCGTCGATCTTGTCGGTGATCCGCACCAGATTCTCCTGGGTGCGCTCCAGCTTGCGCTCGGCCTCCTCCTTCCGGTGGCGGAAGCGGGAGATACCGGCCGCCTCCTCAAAGATCTCCCGGCGGTCGCCGCTCTTCACCGACAGGATCTCGTCGATACGACCCTGGCCGATGATGGAGTAGCCCTCCCGCCCCAGGCCGGTGTCCATGAACAGCTCGTTCACGTCCTTGAGGCGGACGGAGCGGCGGTTGATGTAGTATTCACTCTCGCCGGACCGATAGTACCGGCGGGTGAGCATGACCTCGCTCTCCTCCATGGGGAAGATGTGGTCGGTGTTGTCCAGCACCAGGGACACCTCGGCAAAGCCCTGCTGCTTGCGCAGGGCGGTGCCGCCGAAGATCACGTCCTCCATCTTACCGCCCCGGAGGGCCTTGGTGGACTGCTCCCCCATGACCCAGCGGATGGCGTCGGAGATATTCGATTTTCCGCTGCCGTTGGGACCAACGATGGCGGTGATATCCTCTCCGAAGGAGAGGACCGTTTTATCCGGGAAGGATTTGAATCCCTGGATCTCCAGCGCTTTTAAATACAAGGCGGCACCTCGCAACACATATACTTCTGAATAAAGTATTATATCAAGGAATGGAGGCTATTGCAAATCCTTTTGCCCCCGAAACACATAAAACAGGACCGCGGATGATCCGCAGTCCTGTTTCGTTCCGTTTCATGCCCTCAGCCTTTCAGCTTCTCAATGGCGGCCTTGGCTGCATTTTGTTCCGCCTCTTTCTTGCTGCGGCCCTTGCCCTTGCCGATGGGGGTGCCGTTCAGGTCCACCTCCACCGAGAAGATCTTGGCGTGGTCGGGACCTTCTGCGCCGATGAGCTGATAGCCCAGCACCTGGCCGCTCTCCCGCTGAACCAGCTCCTGCAGGGCGGTCTTGTAGTCCCGGCTGGCGCTCTTCTCCTCTTCCCGGTCCAGAATAAACTTCTGAATGATTTTTCTGGCGGAGCCGATGCCCCCATCCAGATAGACGGCGGCGATCACCGCCTCCACCGCGTCGGCCACGATGGAGGGCCGCTCCCGGCCGCCGCCGGCGTCCTCGCCCTTGCCCAGCTTCAAATAGGAGCCCAGATTCAGCTGCTGGGCCACCTCCACCAGGCTGCCCTCGCACACCAGGGCCGCCCGGGTACGGGTCAGGTCCCCCTCGGGCAGGTCGGGATGGGTGCGGAACAGGTAATCCGCCGTCACCATACCCAGTACGGAGTCTCCCAGAAACTCCAGCCGCTCATTGCTCTGGCAGCCCCTGGCCTTGTTCTCATTGGCATAGGAGCTGTGGGTCAGAGCGTTTTCCAACAGGGCCCGCTGGTTGAAGCGGTAGCCCAGCTTTTCTTCCAAGGCTTCCATGGCCGTCTCTCCCTTTCATGACAGGAGCCCCGCCGGCGGCGGGGCTCCCCAGTCTGATCCTGTGTCAGTCTTCCAGCTTGGACTTCAGATAGCGGACCAGGTCGGCCACGGTGGCAACGCCGGACAGGTCGTCCTCGTCCATATTTTCCAGGCCGAACTCCTCTTCCACCGCCATGGTCAGTTCCACGATGTCCAGAGAGTCGGCGCCCAGGTCCTCGAAGGAGGTGTCCATGGTGATGCTGTCGGCTTCCACACCAAACTGCTCGGACAGCAGACCGGCGATCTTCTCAAAAATCATGTTCATCTACTCCTGTCGCATCCGTCGTCCGACGGCGTCATTGCATTTGCACTATGATAATAGTGCAAGTCTTGAGGGCCTGTCAATAGGTAAGTCAAATTTTTTCCTCTGCGTTGGTAGGCAAGCGCATATATTCGATATTCTCCACCAGATCGTCGATCATGCCGGAGGAGGCAAAATCCCGGGCCTGCCGGATGGCGTTCTTGATGGCGTAGTCGTTGGAGGAGCCGTGGGCCTTGATGACCGGCTTGGAGATGCCGATGAGGGCGGTGCCGCCCACCTCGCCGGAGTCCATCTTCTTTTTAAACTGCTTCAGCCCGCCGGACACCAGCACCGCCGCCAGCTTGGTCAGAATGTTTTTCTTGAACATGGCCTTCAGTTCCTTGGCCATATATCCGGCGGTGCCCTCCATGGTCTTGAGGAAGATGTTGCCCGAGTAGCCGTCGGATACAATGACATCCACCTGGCCGAACACCGCCTCCCGGGCCTCCACATTGCCCACGAAGTGAATCCGTCCGGCCTTGTCGGCGGCGGTGAGCAGGGCGTGGGCCTCCCGCTGCAGGTCGGTGCCCTTGGAGGCCTCCGCGCCGATGTTCAGCAGGCCCACCTTGGGCTCGGGGCGCTTGAGCACCCGCTCGGCGTAGTAGGAGCCCATAAAGGCAAACTGGAGCAGGTACTCCGGGGTACCCTCGGCGGTGGCGCCGCAGTCGATGAGCACCGCCCCGCCGGCGCCGGTGGGCACCACGGGGGCCAGGGCGGCCCGGCGGATGCCCCGCACCCGCTTGATCATCAGGGTGGCGGCGGAGAGCAGGGCGCCGGTGCTGCCGGCGGACACAAAGGCGTCGCCGTCCCCGTTTTTCAGCATATTGAGGCCCACGGTGAGGGAGGAGTCCTTCTTCTCCCGGAAGGCGGTGGCGGGGTTGTCGCACATCTCCACCACCTGGCTGGCGTGGGCAATCTCCAGGCCGGGGGGCAGCTCATCGATGCCGTCGTCCTTCAGGACCTTGAGGATGTCCTCCCCGCGGCCCACCAGGATAACCTCCACCCCCAGCTCACGAACCGCGGCCAGCGCGCCCCGCACATTGGAGGCAGGCGCGTTGTCGCCGCCCATGGCGTCTACGATGATCTTCATATGGTTCTCCTCTTCTTTCTATGTTCTTTCCACATCTGCTATGGATCTGACATGGGCCGGGCGACCATAAAGGTCGCCCCTACGGGGATCTCAGCTCGTAGGGGCGACCCTTGTGGTCGCCCGCGCTCCCCTTATGGCTCCTTCTCCCCGCCTGTCACGGGACGGAGTTCATCGGTCAGTCCCAGCAGATAGTCGGCGGATACATTGTAATGCTCACACATCTGGGCCAGCTTGGCAAAGGTAGACGCTTTCCGCCCATTTTCCATCTCACCGATCTGATTTGGTTTAATCCCCAGCAATTCTGCCAGCTCCTGCTGGGTCTCGCCCCGCAGTTTTCGCAGTTCCTTCAACCGTATGCCAAATAGTTCGTTGGAGTACACCAAATCCCCCCTTGACGCCCCCACTAATAGCGTGTATAATAAATCCACGCTATTAGTGGGGTGATAATATGGACATTTTGATCTCCGACCTGTTCTCCCTGGCTCAGGAGCAGTTTCCCACTGTTCCCGACGGAGAGGAATCCTCCCGCCAGCGGCTGATGGCCCGGCATCTGGATACCGTCCGGGCCGGACTTGGGGAGGGCTTTATGGACAAGCTGTGGGAAACCATGGCGGAGCAGGGCCGGGCGGACCAGGAGGCCGCCTTTCTCCGGGGCCTTCGTCTGGGTCTGGCCCTTCACCGCCTGTAGGGGCCGATGCCCTCATCGGCCCTCCACATCCAGCGTATCCAAAATCTCCAGGGCCCGCTTGGAGAGTTCCGCGTTCTTGTTCCGCTTGCCCTTGACCTTATAGCCCAGGGGCGGGATGATGCCGAAGTTCACGTTCATGGGCTGGAAATCGATGACGCTCTCATTGCTCACATACAGGGCCAGAGCGCCGACGGCGGTCTCCTGAGGGAAATCCACCGGCGGTTTGCCGGTGAGCCGCCGGGCCAGCTCCACCGCCGCCAGGAAGCCGGAAGCGGTGGACTCCACATAGCCCTCCACCCCGGTGATCTGTCCGGCAAAGCAGATGCGCAGGTCCTTCTTCACCCGGTAGTACCGGTCCAGCAGCCGTGGGGAATCCAGATAGGTGTTGCGGTGCATGACCCCGTAGCGGACGAACTCCGCGTTTTTCAGGGCGGGGATCATGGAGAACACCCGCTTCTGCTCCGGCCATTTCAGGTGGGTCTGGAAGCCCACCAGATTGTAGATGGTGCCGTCGGCGTTGTCCCGCCGCAGCTGCACCACAGCGAAGGGCTCCTTGCCGGTCTTGGGGTCCCGCAGGCCCCGGGGCTTGAGGGGCCCGTAGCACAGGGTCTGCTTGCCCCGGCGGGCCATGACCTCCACCGGCATACAGCCCTCAAATACGTTCTTGTCCTCAAAGCCGTGGACCTCCGCCTCCTGGGCGGCGCACAGCTCGGTCCAGAAGGCGTCGTACTCCTCCTCGGTCATGGGACAGTTGATGTAGTCCGGGGTGCCCTTGTCGTAGCGGGAGGCAAAGAAGGCGCTCTCCATATCCACGCTCTCAAAGGTGACCAGAGGGGCGGCGGCGTCGAAGAAGTTGAGATAGTGGCTCTCAGGGAAGAAACCCTTGATGGCCTCCGCCAGCACGTCGGAGGTCAGAGGCCCGGAGGCCACAATCACGTTGCCCTCCTCCGGGATAGCCGTGACCTCCTCCTCCACTACGGTGATGAGGGGGTGACTTCTGATCTTTTCGGTGATGGCCTGGGCAAAACCGTGGCGATCCACCGCCAGGGCCCCCCCTGCCTCCACCCGGTGCTCATCGGCGCAGGTCAGGATGAGGGAGCCCATCCGCCGCAGCTCCTCCTTCAGGAGCCCCACCGCGTTCTCCAGCTGGTCGGAGCGCAGGGAGTTGGAGCACACCAGCTCACCAAACCACTGGGTATGGTGGGCGGGGGTCATCTTGTGGGGCTTCATTTCCTTTAAAATCACGGGGATGCCCCGCCGGGCCAGCTGCCACGCGGCCTCACATCCGGCCAGGCCCGCGCCGATCACGAGTACAGGTTCCATAGGTTCCTCCTTGGGGTCAGCGGATAAAGTTGGTCCGCTGGAAAGGTTCCCGCTGGGGCAGGCCGTACTGGGCCTTACCCAGGGCAATGCTCTTGACCAGGAAAGACATATTCCGGGCCAGGGTACGCATGGTCTGCAGCCCCTCCGCATCCTGAGCCGCCTCGCCGGGCGCTCTGCCGTGGATGCTGTTCCAATACTGGCTGGAGGCCACCGGCATCCCGCTGATGGTAAAGAACTTGTTCAGCTCGTCAAAGGTGGACGACAGGCCGCCCCGACGGGCAACCACAACGCTGGCTCCCACCTTCATGGTCTTGTCAAAGGGGGTGGAGTAAAACAGGCGGGTCAGAAAAGCCACCAGGGTGGCGTTAGCCGAGGCGTAGTACACCGGGCTGCCCACCACCAGGCCGTCGCAGGCCTCAAACTTGGGGGCGATCTCGTTCACCAGATCGTCAAACACGCACCGGCCCAATTCGGCACACCGTCCGCAGGCCACACAGCTGCGGATATCCCGGTGTCCAATGTGGATCTGTTCCGTCTCAATGCCCTGGTTGGCAAACACCTTCTCCATCTCCCCCAGGGCCAGAGCGGTATTGCCGTTGGCCCGGGGACTTCCGTTCAGCAGCAGGATCTTCATGGCTTTTCCTTCCCTTTCTCCGCCGGTCAGGCCTCGTCCGTAGTCTTGGCGGCGGCTTTTTTGGTGGTGGTCTTTTTCGCCGTGGTCTTTTTGGCGGTTGTTGTCTTTTTAGTGGCGGTCTTTTTGGCCGTCGCCTTCTTGGCAGGCTTCAACACCTCCTCGGGAGGGGCGCCCTCCGCCGGGGTCTCGGTGGCGGCGGTGGTCTTTTTCTTATAGCCCCGCTGATCCTCGGGCAGAAAGTTGGGGCACTCGGGGTTGATGCAGAAGGGCTTCTTGAAGCCCCGGCCCGACTTCTTAAACAGGGTATGGCCGCACTCGGGGCAGTTGTCCTTCACCGGCACGTCCCAGGTCATAAAGTCGCAGCGGCGAGCCTCGTCCTTGTTGGAGTTGTTCTCGCAGCCGTAGTAGGCATAGCCCCGCTTGGAGGTCTTTTTCAGGATCTTGCCCCCGCACTTGGGGCACTTGCCCGGCATTTCGATAACGATGGGCTGGGTGTGGTCGC
>DWXO01000079.1 GCA_019119165.1 Candidatus Flavonifractor intestinigallinarum
AATGACGAATTTTGATCTGATTCCGTCGCCTGCGGGCGACGGAACTCTGCGAGGCTACCTGCGGGGAAGGTTTTTCGACAGACTGACAGCGCCATCTGTTGAACAGATGGCGCTGTTTTTTAGGGTCCTTCTGTTTTATTTGCCCGTGGCTTCCGTCAATTTCTGATACAGCTTCATCAGCTCCGCCACGCAGGTGGTCTCGGTGGTGGTCTTGATGTCGAAGCCGTAGGCCCGCATGACGGCCTTGTCGTTCTGCTGGTGGGCCTTCCGCAGCTCCGGGGGCATGGTGGTCTCGTCGTAGAGATCGGCCAGGCTGGAGTCGGGATAGAGGGCCCGGGCGTCCAGAATGGCCTGGGCGGTCTCCTCGATTTTGGCCCTCTGTTCGTCGGTAGGCGTGGGCCAGGGGAAGTTGTTGTAGACGATGTCTTTTGAATAGCGGTAGTCACTTTTCAGACGGCCACATACCGCCCTCATCCATGCCATATGGACATTGGAGGTCAGAACACCAAAATGATAAAGGGTAGCGTCCGGAATAATCTGAACAAGGTTTGACGCAATGGTATCCTTATCCATAAACCCTATTGGAACATACCGACGTTTTTCAGAAGATACCCCCGGAATAATAATATAGTCAGTATCTGGTTGCGCAATCTGGCAAAACAGCGTAGGGGTTTCTGCAAATTTTCTTGTAGCTGCTGCTTTACTGTTAGCACGAAATGTGCGGACTGTTTCCACCCTGCGTAGCACCTCTTTACATGACCGCAATTCATTAGGCGCAGCATCTACTAACCATAAGCAGTATCTTTTCTTATTATTTATAAATTCTTCTGCGCCAATATATAAATGAATCCATTTTTGAGAAATTGGCTCTTTCTCTATTAAGGCGCATTTCTCTTCTTTATTGAGTATAAATCCGCCGCCATCTCGTGGCATACTGCCAAATCTCATCTTGGGTACATCACACAACGGTATACTTCTATTTTCAATAAAGACATTTTCAGCGTCTAAAAGATAACCATTAATATTACTTACTTCCATAGGTCTTTCTGAAGTAAAGAGCATCTTTTTCTTTTTATTAGAAGCTACACTAAATCCGACAATAACACAGTGAACACGCGCCTTTAATTTTGCCTCGCTGTCCCATCGGAACGTCCTATGAGCAAAATCTATATGAATATGTTCCGCAAACAAAGGTTCCCATACAGAAGCAACGGATTGTCCCTGACATATTGAATTGGTGGATACAAATGCACATCTTATTGAAGTTCCCTGAATTAGCTTTGTTGCTTTTGCATACCACCCTGCAACATAATCAATTTCTCCAACTTTTTTGCAATTTGGAAATGCCTGTGCCAGTTCATCATGCTGCTCCCTTGTCATCATCATTCCACCCACAAACGGCGGATTGCCCATGATATAATCCAGCTCATGCTTGGGCACCACGCTCTCCCAATCCATCCGCAGGGCGTTGCCCTCCACGATGTTGGCGTAGGATTTCAGCGGCAGGAAATCCAAAGACATATGGATGATGTCCTCAGTCTCCTTCATCATCTGGCTCTCCGCGATCCACAGGGCCGTCTTGGCCACGGTCACGGCGAAGTCGTTGATCTCGATGCCGTAGAACTGGCCGATGGAGACCTCAATGGGGTTGGTGAAATCCCCCATGGTGATCTGGTTGGAGAGGGACCGCAGGGCCTCGTTTTCCAGCTTGCGCAGGGAGATGTAGGTCTCCGTCAGGAAGTTGCCCGAGCCACAGGCCGGGTCTAGGAATTTCAGGCCCGCCAGCTTATGCTGGAACTCCTTCAGGCGGCGTTTCCGGGTGGTCTCCACCGCCACAGCCTGAATCTCCGCCAGCTCCCCTTTCAAGTCCTCCAGAAACAGCGGGTCAATGACCTTGTGGATATTCTCGATGCTGGTATAGTGCATCCCGCCGGAGCGCCGGGTCTCCGGGTTCAAGGTGCTCTCAAACACAGCGCCGAAGATGGTGGGACTGATGGAGGACCAGTCAAAATCCGCGCTGGCCCGCTGGAGGATCAGTTCCACAATGGTCTCGTCCAGCCGGGGAATAATAATATGCTCATCGGCAAACAGCCCGCCGTTGACATAGGGAAAGGAAGCCAGATCATCGTCCATATAGGGGTCCCGGTCCTCCGGCCTGGTATCCAGCACCTGGAACAGATCCATCAGGGCACGGCGGGCGTCGCTCTGGTGGCGCTGCATATAGTCATGGAACTTGCCGTGACCCCCGAAAATCTCCGCGTCCTCGGCGTACAGGCAGAACACCAGCCGGACGCACAGGGCGTTCAGGCTCTTCAGCGTCTCCGGGGATTCCGGGTCCTTGTACTGCTTCAAAAGCGCATCGTACAGGGTACCCACGATCTCACCGGCCTGTAAGGAGATCTCCATCTCCTTTTTGATGTTTTCGTCCCCGGTGTCCACCAGGAAATTCAGGCGGTGATATTCCTTCTCCAGGTCGGCCAGGGCCACCACTTCCGGCTCGTCATTGGGGCGGTTCATGTCGTGGACGTGGAACTCCCGGAAATTGCACACCACGATCCACCGGGGGTTCTTGTCGTGGGGCAGATAGCCCGCGTAACGGCGGGCCTGCTGATAGGGCGTCAGCATGGAGCCGTCGGACTGCTTGTAGCCCCGCCGCAGGTCGATGTCCGCCCCCTTTTGCTCAATGAGGACACGGGTATCCTTGATATATCCGTCAATGAAGCTGACATGATCCAGCTTCACAGGACACTCAAACTCAATGGCCTTCTCCGGCTCCTCCACACCGTAGACATTCCGAAGCAGATCGATCCAGAAACGCTGGGTCTCCTGCTTCTCGTCGCCCCGGCCTGCCCAATAGGCTGTGAACTCCTTCGCCGCCGCCCTCTGCTGCACATCTGTCATGACTTCCGATCCTCCTGGGTGCTGATTTACTGTTTTTATTAAGCATAGCATAGACCGGTTCATATTTCCAGCCGCTGCATCAGATTCTCCTGCCGCCGGTTGGACAGAAAAAGTCCCCTCCGTTGGGAGGGGACTTTTTTTACATCACCATTTGGAAGAACTGCCAGATCAGCTTGCCGCCGTAGAAGATAATGATAATGCCGCAGACAACGTTGATAACCCGCAGGATCTTGTCGTTGAACTTGGCGGAGAAAAGGGAGATCACCACCGTAATGCCAAAAAACCACAGGAAGGAGGCGGTGGAGGAGCCCAGGATCAGCTGGGTGCTCACCCCGCCGGGATTGCCCGCCCGGAAGCCGCCGAACAGCATGGTGCCGTCCAGGATGGCCTGGGGGTTGAACCAGGTCACCACGCAGGCCTTGGCTGCCACCCGGGGCAGGGAGATGTTCACGTCCACGTCCTGGTCCATGGTGGGCTTATCCCGCAGCAGGCTGATGCCGATCCAGATGACGATGGCCCCGCCCACCAGCAGAATGACCATCTGGAGCCAGGTAAACCGCTCCATCAGCGCCCCGATGCCGAAGAAGCAGGCCAGCGCCAGGGTGATATCGAAAAAGATCACGATGAGGGCGGTGAGCAGCGCCTTGTGCCTTGGCTGGGTCAGGGCGGAGTTGATGACAAACAGGTTCTGCATTCCAATGGGGGCCACATAGGCCAGGCCGATGCCAAGGCCGGTCAAATAGGGCGGCATGGAAATTCCTCCTAAAAAATACTTTTCATTTTTACAACCTGGTAGTATTATAGTACCTATATTTCCTTCGCGCAAGAACGCAGAAATTTCGTACCAGGTAAGGAGGAACTGACCTGTGGAACATGAAAATTGTCCCTGTATGGAGACCTGTCCCCTGAACCACGCCCTGTCCCTCATCGGCGGCAAGTGGAAGATGCAGATTCTGTGCTCTCTCTACAATAACGGCCCCACCCGGTACAACCAGCTGAAAAAGACCCTGGACGGGGTATCCAACACCGTGCTGGCCAACGCCCTGCGGGAGTTGGAGGAGGACAAGCTGGTCACCCGGACGGAGTACCTGGAGGTACCGGTGCGGGTGGAGTACAGCATCACCGAGCCCTGCAAGCGCCTCATCCCCATCCTGGACCAGCTGGGCAATTGGAGCATCTCTCTGTAAACACAAAAAAGCCGCGGGCAAAGCCCGCGGCTGGATCAAAACTCAGTCTTTGTGGGTCATATTGAACTTGACCCGGTTCCAGAAGGTATCCTTCTCGTACCCCTTGGAGACCCGGAATCTCCATTCCGCGTCCCTGGCCTGTCTGCGGCAGACTTTTTCCGCATGGCTCATCCGGTCGTCAGGAGGAAGGTTCTGGCTCAATCTGGCCTGCATCATAGCAAACGCAGCAGACATTCCTAACCCTTGCATACGATACTCCTTTCTCAGTCGCACCAGTAACAGGGATTCCTTCTGGCTTAAACATACCAGAGCGGTATCCAAAAGTCAACCGTTGAAAATCACCCAGAAACGCCGTTTAACGGCGGTTAGGAGAATCTATATGGCTAAAACATTGGTATTGGCGGAAAAGCCCTCGGTAGCGCGGGAATTGGCCCGCGTGCTGGGCTGCAAAAAGTCCGGCGAGGGCTTCCTGGAGGGGGATCGCTACATCGTCACCTGGGCCCTGGGCCATCTGGTGGAGCTGGCGCCCCCGGAGGACTACGACAAGGCCTGGGCCAAGTGGGACCTGCTCACCCTGCCCATGCTGCCGGAGAAAATGAAAACGGTGGTCATCCCCCAGTCCGGCCGTCAGTTCCGGGCGGTACAGGCCCAGATGCGCCGGGGAGACGTAGACGAGCTGGTCATCGCCACCGACGCCGGCCGGGAGGGCGAGCTGGTGGCCCGGTGGATCATGGAAAAAGCGGGCTGGAAAAAAGCGGCCAAGCGGCTGTGGATCTCCTCCCAGACCGACAAGGCCATCAAAGAGGGCTTTGCCCACCTGCGCCCCGCCGCCGACTACGACAACCTGTACCACTCCGCCCGAGCCCGCAGCGTGGCCGACTGGGTGGTGGGCCTCAACGTCACCCGGGCCCTCACCTGCAAGTACAACGCCCAGCTGTCCGCCGGACGGGTCCAGACCCCCACCCTGGCCCTCATTGTGGACCGGGAGGAGGAGATCCGCAAGTTCCAGCCCAAGGAGTTTTACACCGTATCCGTCAAGTTGAATGGCTTTACGGCAACTTGGCGCGATAAGAATGGCCAAGCCCGTATTTTCAGCAAGGAACAGGCAGATTCCCTTGTCAATAAGCTGACAGGAAAGACCGCCGTACTCACCGAAGTCAAGCGCACCTGGAAGCAGACCCCTCCCCCGGCGGCCTATGATCTGACCGAATTGCAGCGGGACGCCAACAAAAAGTACGCCTACTCTGCCAAGGAGACCCTGTCCATCATGCAGAACCTCTACGAGGTCCACAAGATCCTCACCTATCCCCGCACCGACTCCCGGTATATTTCCGACGACGTGGTGCCCACCCTGCCCGAACGGCTGCGCAGCGTCATGATTGACGAGTACGCCCCTCTGGCCCGGCAGATCATGAGCCATCGTCCCCTCCAGACCCGCTATCTGGTGAACAACGCCAAGGTGAGCGACCACCACGCCATCATCCCCACCGAGGAGCAGGTGGAGCTGTGGCGGCTGTCCGGCCCGGAGCGCAACATCTTCGATCTGGTGGCCCGCCGGTTCCTGGCGGTGCTGCTGCCCCCCTTCGAGTATGAGGAGGTCTCCCTCACACTGACCATCGACGGCGAGCGTTTCCACGCTCGGGGCAAGATCGTAAAAGAGCCGGGCTGGAAGGCGGCCTATGACCGCTCCTTCGATCTGGAAGAGCCGGAGGACGAGGAGGAGCGGGAGCAGTCTCTGCCCGACCTGCGCCAGGGGGACAAGCTGCCTGTGCTGTCTGTCAAGGCCAACGTGGGCAAGACTGCGCCTCCCAAGCGATATACCGAGGCCACCCTGCTCACCGCCATGGAGCACCCAGCCGCCCAGGTCCAGGACCGGGATCAGAGCAAGATTCTGGAGGAGACCGGCGGTCTGGGCACCCCCGCCACCCGGGCGGATATCATCGAAAAGCTGTTTTCCGCCTTCTATATCGAGCGCCGGGGCAAGGAGCTGGTACCCACCTCCAAGGGGGTCCAGGTGGTGGGGCTGGCCCCCGCCGACCTGCGCTCGGCCTCCCTCACCGCTCAGTGGGAAAAGCGGCTGGGAGACATTGCCCAGGGCAAGGAGAAGGAGGACGCCTTTGTGGGCGAGATGAAGGGCTACGCCTCCCATCTGGTGGCCGAGGTCAAGGCCAGTGACGCCACCTACACCCACGACAATGTGACGAGAGAGAAGTGCCCCGACTGCGGCAAATTCCTGCTCAGCGTCAAGGGCAAGCGGGGCAAAATGCTGGTGTGTCCCGACCGGGAGTGCGGCTACCGCCGCTCGGTGACCCAGACCACCAACGCCCGCTGCCCCAACTGCCACAAGAAGATGGAGCTGCGGGGCGAGGGCGACAAGCAGCTCTTCGCCTGCGTGTGCGGCTACCGGGAGCGGCTCAGCGACTTCAAGAAGCGCCGGGAGACCAAATCCGCCGGCAAAGGCGACGTGCGCCGCTTCCTCCAGCAGCAGGAGCAGCAGAAGGACAGCGGCAGCTCCGCTATGGCCGAGCAGCTGAAAAAATGGCTGGAACAGAACAAATAAGAGAGAATCAGAGAGAAAAGAGGGATTTCTATGGATGCGTT
Source organism: Candidatus Flavonifractor intestinigallinarum (assembly GCA_019119165.1). Classification (GTDB taxonomy): domain Bacteria; phylum Bacillota; class Clostridia; order Oscillospirales; family Oscillospiraceae; genus Flavonifractor; species Flavonifractor intestinigallinarum. Next base: position 6,690 of record DWXO01000079.1, read on the forward strand.
CGTTTCCTTCATCAACTGGCTGGACGACTTTATCTGGGGTATTCCCATGATCGTGCTGCTTTTGGGCACCCACCTGTTCATGACGGTGCGCACCGGATTCATCCAGCGCAAGACCTTCACCGGCATCCGCCTGTCCGTAACCCGTGATCCCGACTCCCCCGGGGACGTGAGCCAGTTCCAGGCCCTCACCACCGCCCTGGCCTCCACCATCGGTACCGGCAACATCATCGGCGTGGGCACCGCCATCTTCCTGGGCGGCCCCGGCGCTGTGTTCTGGTGCTGGATCGCCGGTATCTTCGGCATCGCCACCAAGTACGCCGAGTCCCTTATCGCCGTGAAGTACCGGGTACGCACCCCCGACGGCAAGATGCAGGGGGGCGCCATGTACGCCCTGGAGCGTGGGCTGGGCCTGAAGTGGCTGGGGGTCCTCTTTGCCGCCCTGGCCGCCCTGGCCTCCTTCGGCATCGGCTGCGGCACCCAGATCAACGCCATCGCCGAGGTCATTGAGAACAACATCCCTCTGCCCATCCCCCCCATCGTGGTGGGTATCGCGGGCGGCCTGCTCACCGCCGTGGTCATCATCGGCGGCATCAACTCCATCGCCAGTGTGTGTGAAAAACTGGTGCCCTTTATGGCCGCTTTCTATGTGCTGGGGTGCGTTATCATCCTGGGCTTTAACTATGACTTCATCCTCCCCGCCATCGGCGCCATCGTCCGGCTGGCCTTCACCCCCGGCGCGGTGGCCGGCGGTCTGGTGGGCCAGGGGCTGATGATCGCCATGCGCTTCGGCGTGGCCCGGGGCCTGTTCTCCAACGAGTCCGGCATGGGCTCCGCCCCTCTGGTGGCCTCCGCCGCCCAGACCCGCAATCCGGTGCGTCAAGCCCTGGTGTCCGCCACCGGCACCTTCTGGGACACGGTGGTGGTGTGCCTCATGACCGGCCTGGTGCTGGTGTCCACCATTATGAAAAATCCCGCCATCAACATGGTCGACATCACCGACGGCGGCAAACTGACCACCCTGGCCTTCTCCCAGATCCCCGTGCTGGGACCGGTGATCCTGGTGGTGGGTATCATCACCTTCGCCTGGTCCACCATCCTGGGCTGGTCCTACTACGGCGAGCGGTGCGCCCAGTATCTGTGGGGCAAGAAGGCCATCCTGCCCTATAAGATCCTCTTCGTGGCCGTGGTGGTGGTGGGTCCGGTACTGGCCCTGGATCTGGTGTGGACCATCGCCGACATCCTCAACGCCTTCATGGCCATCCCTAACCTGATCGCGGTGCTGCTCCTCTCCGGTGTCATCGCCAGGGAGACCAAACACTACCTCAACCACCTGGACGAGGTGGACACCACCGAGATCCCCAGCGTGGATAAATAGTTGACAACGCTTTTCCACAGTGCTATGATAAGGCCAACAAGTTCATATGCAGTCTTCAGGGCAGGGTGAAATTCCCGATCGGCGGTAAAGTCCGCGAGCGCGCAAGCGCAGGATTTGGTGCAATTCCAAAACCGACAGTTAAAGTCTGGATGGAAGAAGACGCCGGCGGGAATGGACAACACCTCTATTGATTTTTATTTCCATTTCATTCCGCCCCGTAGATGCTTTCTCAGCGCCCCGAAGTTGCTTCGGGGCGCTTTTTTCGTCCCGAAAAAGGAGGGACAAGCTACTATGAACGCTACCGACTATATGGCCCTGGCCATCAAACTGGCTCGTAACGGCACCGGCTGGACCAGCCCCAATCCTCTGGTGGGGGCGGTGCTGGTAAAGGAGGGCAGAGTCATCGGCCAGGGCTGGCACCGCCGCTGCGGCGGCCTCCACGCCGAGCGGGAGGCTCTGGCGGCCTGCACCGAACCCACGGCGGGGGCCACCCTGTATGTCACCCTGGAGCCCTGCTGCCACCAGGGCCGTCAGCCCCCCTGCACCCAGGCCATTCTGGAGGCTGGCATTGCCAGAGTGGTCATCGGCTCTCGGGACCCCAATCCTCTGGTCCACGGTAAGGGAGCTGCTCTGCTGCGGCAGGCGGGGGTGGAGGTGGAAGAGGACTTCATGCGGGACCAGTGCGATACTCTGAACCCGGTGTTTTTCCACTACATCACCCACAAGACCCCCTATGTGGCCATGAAATACGCCATGACCGCCGACGGCAAGATCGCCTGCCACACCGGGCTGTCCCAGTGGGTTACCGGCGAGGCCGCCCGGACCCATGTCCAGACCCTGCGGCATCAATACCGGGGTATCCTGGCGGGCATCGGCACAGTGCTTCAGGACGACCCCCGCCTCACCTGCCGGATGGAAGGCGGCCGCAATCCGGTGCGCATCATCTGCGACTCCCAGCTCCGCATCCCCCTCACCTCCAATCTGATCCGTACCGCCAGGGAGGTGCCCACCATTGTGGCCTGCGCCTCCCCCATGCCGGACAAGCGGGCCTCCCTGGAGGACCTTGGGATCACGGTGCTGGACCTGCCCGGTGCCGACGGCAGGGTGGACCTGCCCGCCCTGATGGCCGAGCTGGGAAAGCGGGAGATCGACGGCGTACTGCTGGAGGGCGGCGGCGGACTCAACGAGTCCATACTGCGGCAGGGACTGGTACATAAGGTCTACTGCTACCTGGCCCCCAAGCTGTTCGGCGGAGCTCAAGCCAAAAGCCCGGTGGAGGGCCGCGGAGTGGACCGCCCGGAGGACTGCTGGCAGCTCTCCTCCCCCACCTGTACCCCCATCGGGGAGGACCTGCTGCTGGAATACGAGGTGATACAGAATGTTCACAGGGATCATTGAAGAACTGGGCACCATCCGCAAGGTAGGGCCGGGCAATTTGGAATTGGCCGCCCACACCGTGCTGGAGGGCACCAAGCTGGGTGACTCCATCGCGGTCAACGGGGTGTGCCTGACGGTGACCGCCCTCTCCCCCACTGGTTTTACCGCCGACGTAATGCCAGAGACCTTCCGGCGTACCGGCCTGGGCGGGCTGCATCCCGGCTCCCAGGTCAATCTGGAGCGGGCCATGGCGGCGGACGGGCGCTTCGGCGGCCACATCGTCACCGGTCATATCGACGGCACCGGCACGGTCCGTTCCCTCCGCCGGGAGGGCAACGCGGTGTGGGTTACCATCTCAGCCTCCCCGGAGCTGCTGGCAGGCATTGTGGAGAAGGGCTCCATCGCCATCGACGGCATCAGCCTGACGGTAGCCGCTGTCACCGACCAGGACTTTTCGGTGTCCATCATCCCCCACACCGGGGCCCAGACCACCCTGCTGGACCGGAAGGCGGGAGACACCGTCAACCTGGAGACCGACATTTTAGGAAAGTATGTGGCCAGACTACTGGGCCGGGAGGCGCCCAAGTCCTCCGGCATCACCATGGAATTTCTGGCGCAACACGGATTTTAAAGGAGGATACATCGTATGGGATTTGCCACCATTGAGGAGGCCCTGGAGGAACTGCGGGCCGGACACCTCATCATGTGCATCGACGACCCCGACCGGGAGAATGAGGGCGATCTGATCTGCGCCGCCCAGTTCGCCACCACCGAGAACGTGAATTTTATGGCCAAGAACGCCAAGGGCCTGATCTGTACCCCCATGTCGGAGGCGGTGGCCGCCCGGCTGGGGCTGGAGCAGATGGTAAAGGTGAACACCGACAACCATCAGACCGCCTTCACCGTTTCCATCGATCATGTGGACACCACCACCGGCATCTCCGCCGAGGAGCGGGGCTTCACCTGCCGCCGGTGCGCCGCCCCCGACGCCAAGCCGGAGGAGTTCCGGCGGCCCGGTCATGTGTTCCCCCTGGTGGCCCGCCGCGGGGGCGTGCTGGCCCGCAACGGCCACACCGAGGCCACGGTGGACCTGTGCCGTCATGCAGGCCTTGCCGAGTGTGGCCTGTGCTGCGAGATCATGCGGGAGGACGGCACCATGATGCGCACCACCGAGCTGCTGATGAATGCCGAGGCCTGGGGCATCAAGGTCATCACCATCAAAGACCTCCAGGACTACTGCCGCCTCCACGACAAGCACGTGGTCCGGGAGGCGGTGGCAAAAATGCCCACCAAGTACGGCGACTTCACCATCTACGGCTACACCAACGACCTCACCGGCGAGAGCCATGTGGCGCTGGTGAAGGGCGACATCGGGGACGGCATGGGGGTGCTGTGCCGGGTCCACTCCGAATGCCTCACCGGCGACGTGTTCGGCTCCCAGCGGTGCGACTGCGGCCAGCAGCTCTCCGCCGCCATGGAGCGCATTGAAAAAGAGGGCCGGGGCGTGGTGCTCTATATGCGGCAGGAGGGCCGGGGCATCGGCCTGATTAACAAGCTGAAAACCTACACCCTCCAGGAGCAGGGCTATGACACGGTGGAGGCCAACATCAAGCTGGGCTTCGCCCCCGACCTGCGGGAGTATTGGATCGGAGCCCAGATCCTCCGGGATCTGGGGGTCAAGGAACTGCGCCTTCTAACCAATAATCCGGACAAGATCTACGGCCTGTCCGGCTTCGGCCTGGAGATCACCGAACGGGTACCCATTGAGGTGGCCCCTCAGGAACATGACCATTTCTATCTGTGGACCAAGCGTGAAAAAATGGGCCATCTGCTGGAGCAGGTGACCGACGACGACAAGATTCAGGGAGGTATTTGACATGAACATTCTGGAAGGCAAACTGATCGGCAGCGAAAGCCTGCACATCGCCATCGTGGCGTCCCGGTTTAACGAGTTCATTGTGAGCAAGCTGCTCTCCGGCGCGGAGGACGGTCTGGTGCGCCACGGCATCCCCACCGGCAACATCGACGTGGCCTGGGTGCCCGGCGCCTTTGAGATCCCGGTGGCCGCCCTCCGTCTGGCTCAGAGCGGCAAGTACGACGCGGTGATCTGCCTGGGCGCGGTAATCCGGGGCTCCACCTCCCACTACGACTATGTGTGCGCCGAGGTGTCCAAGGGCGTGGCTCAGGCCTCCCTCCAGACCGGCAAGCCGGTGCTCTTCGGCGTACTCACCACCGACACCATCGAGCAGGCCATCGAGCGGGCCGGCACCAAGGCGGGCAACAAGGGCTACGACTGCGCCCTGTCCGCCATTGAGATGGTCAATCTTTTCCACAATCTGGGCTGAGAAAGCGCGCAAGGGGGCTGCTGCGAAATGCAGCAGCCCCCTTTTTATCGCAGCAGCGCCGCCATATCCTCGGGCAGAGGCGCGGTCCAGTGGAGGGCCGCCCCGGTGATGGGATGGGTCAGGAAGAGCTCTGACGAGTGAAGGGCGGGTCGGGCAATGAGGGCCCTGTCCTCCCTGCCGTAGAGAAAGTCGCCGGTAAGGGGGCAGCCCAGCCAGGCCATGTGGACCCGGATCTGGTGGGTCCGGCCCGTCTCCAGCGCCAGCTCCACCAGCGCCCGGTCCCCTGCCCGCTCCACCACCCGGTATCGGGTGGCAGCGGGCTGACCCGACGGGTCCGCCTGACGCATGATCAGGGAACCGGGAACTCGTCCGATGGGGGCCTCCACCCTCCCCTGCTCCGGCACCGGCACCCCGTCGCACACCGCCAGATAGATCCGCCGGAAAGCGTCAGTGTGAAGCTGCCCTTTCAGCCGCTCCTGGGCCAGGGGGTGCTTGGCCATCACCAGCAGGCCGGAAGTACCCCGGTCCAGCCGGTGGACCGGGTGGACCCCCGACGGCTCCCCCTTCTGCCGGTAATAATAGGCGATATAGTTGCACAGGGTCTCTCTGCCGTTGCCCGGTCCGGGATGGACCGTCACGCCGGGGGCCTTGTTGACCACCAGCAGATCCTGGTCCTCATAGACCACGTCCACCGGTCCAGGCATGGGAAGCACAGCGTCAGGCCGGTCCGGATCGTCCACCCGCACCGAGAGGACCTGTCCCGCCGCCGCCCGCTGGCCGGTGATGGCCCGGACGCCATCCAGCAGGATGCCGTCCTCCAGCCACTTGATCCGCTTGATGACGGTGCCTGACAGCCCCAGCTCCCGGCGCAGCAGGGTGTCTATCTTCTCTCCGTCCCAGGCCGAAGCCACCGTCAGCGTCAGCCGCCGCCCCTTTTCTCCGTCCACAGGCCCGCCTCCTCTCTTTTTTTGAGTATAGCATGGCAGGCTGTGCTTTTCAAACGGAGGTTTTTGATGTATAATCGTTAGATAAGCAAGCATACTGAATGAGCACCACTGTACCTTTCCAGGAAGCGAGGCGCCGTTTATGGCAGAAAAACTGGGCATCTACATCCACATTCCTTTTTGCCGCAGCAAGTGTGATTATTGCGACTTCTATTCTCTCGCCGGGCAAGAGGAGCGGATGGACGACTACCAGAAGGCACTACTGGCCCATCTCAAGGAGACCGCCCCTCAGGCCAGGGGCTGGCAAATCGATACCGTCTACTTCGGCGGCGGCACCCCCAGCTTTTATGGGGAAAAGCGGCTGCGGGAGCTGCTGCGGCTCATTGCCAAGCGCTTTGATCTGGCCAAAGACGCCGAGATCACCGTGGAGTGCAATCCCGACAGCGTGGACCTGAAAATGCTCCAGGCACTCCGCCGGGCGGGGGTCAACCGGCTGTCCCTGGGGGTCCAGTCCGCCTGCGACCAGGCCCTCCAGAGCCTGCACCGCCCCCACACCTTTGAGCAGGCGGTCCAGGCGGTGGCGCTGGCCCGGCAGGCCAAGTTCCAGAACCTGAGCCTGGATCTGATCTACGGCCTGCCCGGTCAGGATCTGGCAAGCTGGCAGGACACGGTGGAACAGGTCCTCTCCCTCAAGCCGGAGCATCTGAGTTGTTACGGACTGAAGGTGGAGTCGGGTACCCCTCTGGACTACCGGGTGTCCCGGGGCGAAAAGCTGCCGGATGACGACGCTCAGGCGGATATGTACCTCTGGACGGTGGAACGGCTGGAAAAAGAGGGGTACCGCCAGTATGAGATCTCCAACTTCGCCCGCTCGGGCTACCAGTCCCGCCACAACCTGAAATACTGGATGGGACGGCCCTATATCGGCTTCGGCCCCGGCGCTCACTCCGACTTCGGCGGGCGGCGCTTCTCCTTTATCCGGGATCTGGAGGGCTATATCTCCGGCGTGCTGGAGGGCGGCGTGGTGATCGACTCCTCCGACCTGATCCCCGCCAGGGAGCGGGGCAGCGAATATCTGATGCTGCGGATGCGTACCACCCGGGGCATCGAGGAGTGGGAGTACCGCCGGGAGTTCTTCCTGGATTTTGACCCCATCGAGCAGAAGCTGGAGGATTACGAGCGCCATGGCTGGGCGGAGCGCCACGACCGCCGCTGGCATCTGACCCCCAAGGGCTTTCTGGTGTCCAACCAGCTCATCGGCGATCTGCTGGCCATCCAGGAGGAGGCCATCCTGGCAAAGACCCTTCCCCGTCTGAAACAGGGGCGTTCCGACGGCTCAGAATAAAGATTTTCCTACAAATACCCCCGCTTGTTTACAAGCGGGGGTATTTGTGTTAACATAACGTATGTATCTTTTTATCCACCATAGGAGGACAATCATGAAACATTTCATCCGGCGATGCGCCGCAGCAGGCCTTGCTTTGGCCCTGACGGTCACTGCGGCGTCGGCCTCATACGCCCTGGGCTGGGATCTGCACACAGGCCAGGTTCCCCTGTCTCAGGGCGCCACTCTGGGCAAAAACATCTTCTGGAGTGACAGCTACTCCAATCTGCGCCATGAGTACTACATCTCCTATACCCCCAATGAGAATGTGGTGCCCACCGTGGCTTACGGCAGCAAGGTGCTGGACCGGCTCACCCTGTCCAGTATGGCAAAAAGCCTGGAGAATCAGGGAAAGCGGGTGGTCTCCGGCATCAACGGAGACTGGTATGTGCTCTCCACCGGCTCCACGGTGGGCCTGCTGGTCACTGACGGCGTAGTACGGGCCACCCCCTACTACAACAACGCCTGGGCCATCGGCTTCAACGAGGACGGCACCGCCTTCATCGGTCAGCCCGCCCTCTCCACCAACGTCACCTTCGGCGGCGCCACCTATAAGCTGAGCGGCGCTATCAACAAGGTCCGCAAGATCACCGCCAGCGACACCAGCGGCGGGCTGACCCTGCTCACCTCTGACTTTGCCTCCACCACTCAGAACACCGACCCCGGCGTGGACGTGATCCTCACCCCGGTGGACGACGGCACAGGAGCCTATGCCACTCAGCCCACCATCGGCAAGCAGGTCCAGTACACCGTGGACCAGGTGCTGGAATCCACCGGCAGCATCGCCATCCCCGAGGGCAAGGCCGTCCTCACCATGAACGCCAAGGACAACGCCGACATTCTTGCCAAGCTCCGTGCCCTCCAGCCGGGCGATACGGTCACCCTGTCCATCACCAGCACCGATGAGCGCTGGAACTCAGTTACCCAGGCGCTGGGCGGTACTTATAAGATCGTCACCGACGGCAAGGTGGTCTCCTCCGGCCTGCCCTCGGAGCGCACCGCCTGGACGGCGGTGGGCGTCAAGGCCGACGGCACCGTGATTTTCTACACCCTGGACGGCAAGCAGTCCGGCTACAGCGTGGGCTGCACCCTGTCCCAGGCGGCCCAGCGCCTGGTGGAGCTGGGCTGCGTGGAGGCCATCGCCATGGACGGCGGCGGCTCCACCACCATCGGCGCTACCTATCCTGACACCGACGGGATGCAGGTAGTCAACCGGCCCTCCGACGGCTCCCAGCGGGCCAACAGCACCGCCATCTTCCTGACCACCACCCTCCAGCCCACCGGGGAGCTGGACAGCTACTATGTAACCCCCACCGACTCCATGCTCCTCTCCGGCGCTACGGTTCAGCTCTCCGCCACCGGGCTGGACACCAGCTATTATCCCACGGACGGCGGCACGGTGTCCTGGTCGGTATCCGACGGAGGCGGTACAGTCAGCGAAAGCGGCCTGTTCACCGCCGGCAGCACCAGCGGCTTCTGTCAGGTTACCGCCACGGACGGCAGCCACTCCGGCACCGCCTACCTGACCACCGTGGCCACGCCGGACACCATTACCATCTCCAATGAATCCACCGGTTCCAAGGTCACCTCACTGAATCTCAATCCCGGCCAGCAGGTCAATCTGAAGGCCTCCGCCACCTACCGCACCCTGGCCCTCACCGCCCAGGATACCTGCTTTACCTGGTCTCTGGACCCGTCGCTGGGCACGGTGGACGCCAACGGCGTGCTGACCGCCTCCCAGAACAGCGGCAGCGGCAATCTCACCATTTCCGCCGGCGGCAAGAGCGTCACCATCCCGATGACCATTGCCAGCCACGTCAAGACGCTGGAGACCTGTGAGGGCGACCTGTCCGCCTTCCAGAACACCGACACCGCCACCGCTGAGGCGGAAACCGGCCTGGACTTCGTACACAACGGCAAGCAGAGCCTCAAGCTGTCCTACGACGCCGCCAGCGGCTCGGCCAGCCTGGCAACCACCCTTGCCATTCCCAACGGGGAGAGCTGGCTGGGTATGTGGGTCTACGGCAACGGCTCGGGCAACACCCTGATGGCCACCACCGCCGATCAGGATGGACAGACCCAGCAGTTCCTGCTGACCGCCCTGGACTTTACCGGCTGGAAGTACGTCATGGTCCAGCTGCCCGCTGGCGCTGTCTCTCTCTCCAGCCTGGATGTGATCTACGGCGGCGGCGCGGAGCGGCAGACCGGCTCCATCTGGCTGGATCAGCTGGTCACCGCCAACCAGCAGGTCACCGACACCACCGCTCCCACCGTCTCCGTCTCGGTGAAGGGCACCCAGCTTACCGCCACGGTAAAGGACGATCTGGACCAGACCATCTCCCAGGGCAACGTCACCCTCACCTATGACGGCGAAGTTCTGACCGGCGCCTGGAACGAGAGCACCGGTACCCTCACCGCTACCCTGCCCGCCGCCGACAGCGGCTACCACCGGGTCACCGTCACGGCCTCCGACGCCAGCGGCAATCTGGCCCGGGCCTCTGCCGACGTACAGCCCTCCTCCAGCCGGACCAGTCCCTTCGGCGATATGACCGGCCACTGGGCCGAGCCCTATGCCACCTTCCTGTACGACCAGGGCATTTCCCAGGGCACCGGCGGGGCCACGCCTCAGTACCAGCCCAACAAGAACATCTCCCGTGCAGAGTTCTTCGCTCTGGTAGCCCGGTGGATGGACCTGGATCTGGAGCAGTATGCCAGCGTGGAGCTGCCCTTCGCCGACGCCGACGCCATCCCCGCCTGGGCCCTCAACGAGATCAAGGCCATGTACAGCCTGGGCATCCTTCAGGGGGCCTCCAGCGGCGGCCAGCTGCTGGCCAACCCCATGTCCACCATCACCCGGGCCGAGGCCATCACCATTCTGGGCCGCACCCAGGCCAGGGGCTTCACCGCCAATGATCTGACCTTTGACGACGCCGGTCAGGTCCCCTCCTGGGCTCTCTCCTATACGGAGATCCTGGTCACCCAGGGCGTGGTCAGCGGCAACAACAATCTGATCCGCCCCTCCGACTCCATCACCCGGGGCGAGGTGGCCAAGCTGCTGTACGCCATGCTGTAACACCAAACAGGCAAGAAAAAAGTGCGCTGACGCGCACTTTTTTCTTGCCTGTTATTCTGTCTGGGGCAGCCGCCCGTACAGCTCCATCTGCCGGTGAAGCTTGGCCGCCAGCTCCGGGCTGTCAAAGCCCTCCCGGGCCCGCCAGGTCCAGTTGCGGCCCAGGGTAGAGGGGGTATTCATCCGGGCTTCCGAGCCCAGGCCCAGCACATCCTGGATCTGCACCACAACGCACCGGCCCACACTGGCCCAGACTGTCCGCATCATGCCCCAGTTCTCCCCTTCTTCCCCGTCCAGGTGGAGGTACTCCCGGGCGTAAGCCACATCCTGCGGCCGGGCGGTGACCAGCCAGCCCATGGCGGGCTCGTTGTCGTGGGTACCCACATAGACCACGCAGTTGACCGGATAGTTGTGGGGCAGATAGGCCGGCCCCTCCTTATCCCGGCTGTCAAAGGCAAACTCCAGCACCTTCATGCCGGGAAATCCGGTCTCATCCCGGAGCCGATGGACCGAGGGAGTGAGAAAGCCCAGATCCTCCGCGATGATCTCCTTTTTGCCCAGGGCCCGCTCCACCGCCTGAAACAGCTTGATCCCCGGTCCCTGCCGCCACCGCCCGTTCTGAGCGGTAGGCTCCCCATAGGGGATAGCGTAGTAGGCGTCAAAGCCCCGGAAGTGGTCGATCCGCAGCACATCGTAGATCTCACACTGATAGGCGATGCGGCGCACCCACCAGGAAAAGTTGTCTCGCTCCATGTAGTCCCAGTCAAAGAGGGGGTTGCCCCACAGCTGGCCGTCGGCGGAGAAGCCGTCGGGGGGACAGCCCGCCACCTCGGTGGGCCGCCGGTGCTCGTCCAGCTGGAACTGCTCCGGGTGGGCCCACACGTCCACGCTGTCGGCGGAGACATAGATGGGCAGGTCCCCGATGATCCGGATGCCTTTCCCATTGGCGTATTCCTTGAGTGCCTTCCACTGGCGGAAAAAGAGGTACTGCACCCCACGCCAGAAGGCCAGGTCGGCGGCCAGGGCCCGCCGCACCCGGTTGAGTGCCACCCGGTCCCGGTTCTGAATGGCCGGTTCCCAGTCGGTCCATGGTTCTCCGCCGTTAGCCTCCTTCATAGCCATAAAGAGGGCGTAGTCCTCCAGCCAGAAGGAGTTTTCCTCGCAGAAGGCCCAGTAATCTGCGGTGGGTGCGGCCAGCAGCGCCTTGCAGGCCTTCCGCAGCACCGGATAGCGGTTCTGATACAGCTTGCCGTAATCCACCCGCTGGGGGTCGCTCCCCCAGTCCAGTCCCTCATAGTCCGCCCGGTCCAACAGGCCGTCGGCCGCCAGATCGTCCAGATCAATGAGGTAGGGGTTACCGGCAAAGGTGGAAAAGCTCTGATAGGGGGAATCTCCATAGCTGGTGGGACAGATGGGCAGGATCTGCCACAGGGACTGGCCCGCCGCCTGGAGGAAATCCACGAACCGCCGGGCACAGGCGCCCATGGTGCCCACGCCGTAGGGGGATGGCAGCGAAGTGAGGTGCATCAGGATGCCGCCGGTCCGCATAGTTTCACGTCCTTTCCTTCACGCTCTCCCCTTCCAAAAAGGTATAGGGGATCAATTCATGGGCGGGCTTCGCTCCGTCCTGAATCTGGTGGATCAGCAGATCCACGCTCCGCTCCGCCAGCCGCTGGGCGTCTTGGCGAACGGTGGTGAGCCGGGGCACCGCGTACCGCCCCAGCACAATGCCGTCATAGCCCAGTATGGAGATATCCTCCGGCACCCGCAGCCCCCGGTCATGGAGGGCCCGCATGGCCCCCAGGGCCTGCACGTCGGACATGGCAAACACGGCGGTCATTCCGGGCAGCTTATCCAGCAGCCGCTCCATGGCGGCGTAGCCTCCCGACAGATCGAAGCGGGCGGTCTCATATTGGCTCGCCTCGTCCAGGACCAGTCCCCGGTCGGCAAAGGCCTGCCGCACCCCTTCCAGACGGGCCTGGGCGGCGTCGGACTGCTCCGCCCGGCCGCCCAGGATACCAATGGTCCGGTGGCCCAGCTCCATCAGCCGCTCCACCGCCCGGCGGGCGCCGTCGGTATCGTCGGTGGAGACGCTGGACAGATTGGGCTGGTCCAGCCCGGCTGCCGAGTTGGTCACCAGCACACATGGGATGGTGATACTGTGAAAGCCGGCCCGGAACAGGCTCAGGTTGCTGCCCAGGAAGAGGATGCCCATGGGCCGCCGCTCCCGGCACACCCGGATGGCCTGATCGATCTCATCGTCATCCTCATCGATGTAGTAGATCAAGCTGGGGTATCCACTGTCCCGGATAAGGGTCTGGATACGCTCCACCAAATCGGCAAAGAGCATATTCTGGGTGCCTTTGACGATAAGTGCCACTCCGCTGCTGGCCTGCTGCTTGAGGTGCTTGGCATTGCTGTTGCGCGTAAAATGGTGGGCCTCCACCACCGCCATCACCTTGGCGCGGGCCTCCTCGGATACGTCCGGGCGGTTGTTGAGTACCCGGGAGACGGTACCCACCGCATAGCCGGACAGCTTGGCGATGTCTTTGATGGTCAAAGAAACTCACCTCTTGTCGGTCTGCGTCTTTTTTATCCCTTGACCGCGCCGGCGGCCACGCCCTTGATGATGTGCTTCTGGCAGGACAGATAGAAGATAACCACCGGGATCACGGCCATAATGAGGGCCGCCATAATGGCGCCCATATCCACCCGGCCATAGGAGCCCTTCATGTACTGAATCACAATGGAGATGGTCTTGTACTTCTTGATGTCCAGGGTCAGGTAGGGCAGCAGGAAGTCGTTCCAGATCCACATGGTCTCCAGAATACCCACGGAGATGTAGGTGGGCTTCATGATGGGGAGCACCACCGAGAAAAAGGTGCGGATGGGGGAACAGCCGTCGATCATGGCCGCCTCCTCGATCTCGATGGGGATGGACTTGACAAAGCCGCAGAACATGAACACCGCCAGTCCCGCGCCAAAGCCCAGGTAGATGATGATGAGGCCCCAGGGGGTGCCCAGGCCCAGCCGGTCAGTGACCAGGGACAGGGTGAACATGACCATCTGGAAGGGAACCACCATGGAGAACACGCACAGAATATAGATACCCTTGGTCACCCGATTCTTTACACGGGTGATAAACCAGGCGCACATGGAGGTGCAGATCAGAATGACCAGCACCGAACCCACAGTGATAAACACCGTCCACCCCACCGCTTTCAGAAAGTCGTACTGGTTGATGGCGGTGGTATAGTTGTCCACGCCGGTAAAGGTGGTCTCATTGGGCAGCTTGAAGGGTTCCAGATTGATGTAGGACTTCTTTTTAAAGGAGTTGAAGAGCACCACCACAACGGGCAGCACATAGAAAATACTGATGAAGGTAAACAGGCCGGTGCCCAGCCGGTTCAGCCGCTTTTTCCGGATCATTACTGCTGCACCTCCTTGGAACGGGTGGCCTTCAGCTGGATCAGGCCGATGGCCACCACCAGGATGAAGAAGACCACGGCCTTGGCCTGGCCCACGCCCTCCCAGCCGGTGCGGCCGTAGAAGGTATTGTAGATGTTCAGCGCCAGCATCTCGGACATCTTGGAGGGTTCGCCGGCGGTGAGGGACAGGTTCTGGTCAAAGAGCTTGAAGCCGTTGACCACCGACAGGAAGGTGCAGATGGTGATGGAGGGCATCATCATGGGGATGGTGACCTTGAAGAGCCGCTGGGGACCGCTGGCGCCGTCAATGGCGGCGGCCTCCATCACATCACCGGGGATGGACTGGAGACCGGCGATGTAGATGATCATCATATAGCCGATCTGCTGCCAGGCCACCAGGATAATGAGGCCCCAGAAGCCGTACCACTCGTTGAGGTTGAGGGCGGTGGCAAAGGGGGCAAGCAGGCCGTTGAAGATCAGCTGCCAGATGTAGCCCAGCACAATGCCGCCGATCAGATTGGGCATAAAGAACACGGTGCGGAAGATATTGGTGCCCCGCAGCTTCTGGGTCAGGGCCAGGGCGATGGCAAAGGCGATTACATTGATGACCACCAGGGAGACCACCGCGAAGAGGGCCGTATACCAGAAGGAATGGAGGAATACGGGGTCCTGGAAGGCCTTGATGTAGTTGCTCAGGCCCACGAAGGTGGCGTCGGTCACGGTGGTGAATTCACAGAAGGACAGCCAGATACCCATAATGAAGGGCACGATAAAGCCGATGGTGAACGCGATCAGGGTGGGCAGCAAAAAGATGGGAAAATACCGCTTGATTGCCTTTTCCAAAGGATCGACCTCCTCTCTCATTGCTCAGAAAGGCAGAGGCAGCGGGCGGACAGAATGCCCGCCCGCTGCCGGTTCAGCAGTTATTTTTGGGGGTCAGTCTCAGCCGTTGACGGCGGCAGCCTCGGAGGCCCAGCCATCCACGAAGGCGGATACCACGGCGTCCCACTTGGCATCGGTCTGGTCAGCAGCATAGGCGGTCAGAGCGGAGCCCACGCCGTTCTTCCACTCCTCGGAGGGCATGGTGGAGAAGTTCCAGGACACGGACTCATAGCCGTCAGCCACATACTGGTTGCCGATGTTGACCAGGGGGTTGGTGGACTCCAGGTTGCCCTTGAAGGGGATCACGAAGCCCATACCGGCCTGTCCGGAGGGCATGGCACCCTCGCCGCCGCACATGGCCTTGGTGCCGGTCTCGGAGGTGACGCACCAATACATGAAGTCCAGGGTGGCCTGGATGTCAGCCTCGGAGGCCTTGGCGTTGACGCACCAGTAGTTCTCGGTGCCGGTGCACAGGCCCTGCTTCTCCTCGCCTTCCACACCGATGTAGATGGGCAGCATACCCAGGTTGTCGTCGCCCAGCTCGGCCACGTCGTTGTAAGCCCAGGTGCCGTTCTGATAGAACACGGCCTGACCGGTCACAAACTCGGCCACGGCGTCGTCGCCGGTCTTGGTGGACAGCAGCGCAGGCTCACAGGTGGCGTTGTTGATGTACAGATCCCAGATCTGGCGGTAGTTGTCCAGATAGGTACCCTTGATGGCGTCGGTGTTGTCGATGCCGTCGGCCTTGTACTCATAGTAGATGGGCAGGTTGGCCAGATGGGTCTTGAAGCGCCAGTCGGAGGAGCCGTCCATACCGGCGGAGGTGAAGGCGGAGAAGCCCAGCTCGTCCTTGCGGGCGGTGATGTCCTCGGCCACCTTCTTCAGGTCGTCAAAGCTCTTGATGTCATCGGCGGTGTAGCCGGCCTGCTCCAGCAGCGCCTTATTGTAGATGATGCCGTAGGTCTCGATGACGTAGCCGATGCCGGCCATCTTGTCCCCGTCCATCAGGGCGAACTCGTCGCTGGACAGCTCGCCGGCCACGGCGGAGCCGGTCAGATCATAGCAGTAATCCTTCCAGGCGGCCAGGCCCACAGGGCCGTTGACCTGGAACAGGGTGGGGGCGTCGGTCTTGGCCATCTCGGACTTCAGGGTGGTCTCGTAGTTGCCGGAGGCGGCGGTGAGGACGGTGACCTCCACGCCGGTCTCAGCGGTGTAGAGCTCGGCAAGCTCCTGCCACTGGGCGTCCTGCTCAGGCTTGAAGTTCAGGTAATAGACCTTGCCGCCGGTGGCGTCGCCGCCGCCGCTGGGGGAGGAGTCGCCGGAGGGGGTGGTGTCGCCGCCGCCGCAGCCGGCCAGCATACCGGCCACCATGGTACCGGTCAACGCAAGCGCAAACAGACGTTTCTTCATTCTAAGTTCCTCCTGTCACAGTTGATTCGTGTCTCGGCTGGAAACGTTTCATGGAAACGTTTCCAGCTCCCTGTGATTGAATCTTACTCCTTCCCGCTTCCATTTTCAAGCATCTTTTTGTCAAACTCCCCAATTTCAGCTTTGCGCTTAATTTATACGCTGTTATTTTGTACAATATGCCAAATTGCAAAACCGTTCAGTCCAATTTGAGCAGCTCCAGAAGCTTGTCACGCCGGTTGTCCTCGGGATGTTCTAATACATGGAGGGCCAGCTTCCGCTGGGCCGCGCCGATCTCCCTGCCCTTCAGACCAAGGGCCGCCAGCTCCCCGCCGGACAGGGCCAGCCGCCGCAGGACCTCCTCCTCCGGGTGGCGCACCCCCCGGCGCAGGGCCCGCTCCACCGGCAGACATTCAATGGGAAATCCGGTGGCGGCGCAGAACCCCCGCCACCGGGGGATGGGCTGGGGAGGCAGATCCCCCAGGCAGGACAGATCAGGGCAGCTGCATACCGGCCACAGATGGGACAGCAGTCCCCAGCGGAGCAGCTCCCCCGCCCGCTCCGGGTGAGGTGAGAGGAGGATTTTCTCCAGCTCCGCCTTGATCCGTTCCCCCGACACCCGGGCCATCCGCCCCGCATTGCGCCGGATAGCCTCCTCGGTCTCCGGCGCAATGGCAAAGCCCAGCTGGGCAGCAAAACGCACCGCCCGCAGCATTCTCAGCGCATCCTCGGCAAAGCGCCGGTCCGGCTCCCCCACGCAGCGGATCAATCCGGCCTTCAGATCAGCCTGCCCGTCGAAGGGGTCAATGACCTCACCCGCCGGGCCCAGGGCCATGGCGTTGATGGTAAAATCCCGCCGGGCCAGATCCTCGGTGAGGCCCACATCAAAGGCCACTCCGTCGGGGTGCCGTCCGTCGGCGTATCCCCCCTCCCGGCGAAAGGTGGTCACCTCCACCGGGCCGTCCCCGGTCAGAACGGTAACCGTTCCATGCTGAATCCCGGTGGGGATGGTGCGCTCAAACAGGGCCATCACCTGCTCCGGACGAGCGGAGGTACACAGGTCATAATCCCCCGGCGTCCGGCCCAGCAGCAGGTCCCGGACACAGCCCCCCACCGGATGGGCGGCATATCCCGCCTGCCGCAGGGTATCCAGGCAGCCTCTCACTCCCGCCGGAATGGGCCAGTTCCCCATTTTCTCCACCTCCTCCGGTATGTTTCGCTTGCTATTTACCTATAATGGATTATAATATAGTGTTGAACTTTTATCATTATAATCTGTAGAAAAGGGTGTGTAAACCCCATGACCAATTCCAACATTCACGACTATCTGACGCCCGGCCATAAAGCCCATCTCATCGGCATCGGCGGCGTTTCCATGTCCCCCCTGGCCGAAGTGCTCCACAAAATGGGGGTCGAGATTACCGGCTCGGATATGAACGACAGCGCCACTGTGGAGCATCTCCGGGCCCTGGGCATCCCCGTGGCCATCGGCCATCGGGCGGAAAACGTGGCGGGCGCCGACCTCATCATCCGCACCGCCGCCGTCCACGACGACAATCCGGAGGTCGCCCAGGCTCACGCCTCCGGTATCCCCGTCTTTGAGCGGGCCCAGGCCTGGGGTTCCATCATGAGGGGCTATAAAAACGCCCTGTGTATCTCGGGTACCCACGGCAAGACCACCACTACCTCTATGTGTACCCACATCATCATGGCGGCTCAGATGGACCCCACCGTCATGATTGGCGGCACGCTGCCTCTGCTGGGCGCCGGCTACCGGGTGGGCCACGGGGATACCATTATTCTGGAGAGCTGCGAATACTGCAACTCCTTCCTCTCCTTCTTCCCCACTGTGGCGGTGATCCTCAACATTGAGGCCGATCACCTGGATTTCTTCAAGGACCTGGACGATGTGGAGCACTCCTTCCGAGCTTTTGCCGACCGGGTGCCGGAAAACGGCCTCATTGTGGCCAACGCCGACGACGCCAACACCATGCACACTCTGGAGGGCGAGACCCGGCCCATCCTCACCTTCGGTCTGGAGGAGGGGGACGTCCACGCCGCCAACCTGACCTGGAATAAGGGCCTGCCCACCTTTGATATCATCTACCGGGGCGAGGTCTTTACCCGGGTGGGTCTGCGGGTCCCCGGCGAGCACAACGTGAAAAATGCCCTGGCCGCCGCCGCCGCCGCCATTGCTCTGGCCGTCTCCCCCAAGGCGGTCAGCGAGGGGCTCAACGCATTCCGAGGGGCCGGCCGCCGGTTTGAGCACAAGGGCACCTACCACGGCGCCGAGGTTTACGACGACTACGCCCACCACCCCGGCGAGCTCCAGGCCCTGCTGGCTGCCGCCCGCACTCTGGGGTATGAGCGGATCATCTGCGCCTTCCAGCCTCACACCTATACCCGCACCAAGGCCCTTTTTGACGATTTTGTCAAGGTCCTGCGCCAGCCTGATATTACCCTGCTGGCCGAGATCTACGCCGCCCGGGAGACCAATGAGATCGGCATCTCCTCCCAGGACCTGGCCGACCAGATCCCCGGCAGCATCTACTGCCCCACCCTGGCCGATGTGACCGCCAAACTGAAGGAGCTGGCCCAGCCCGGCGACCTGATCCTCACCGTGGGCGCGGGCAACATCTATACCGCCGGTGAGGCTCTCCTGCAAAACTAAGCGTTCTTTTTCACGCTAAAGCAAAAGAATGAATTATACCACAAATTTCCGCTGTTGACAAGACCGTTAAAGAGACGTACAATGTCCTCAGTATCCTGTCCCTTTTGTTCTCTTTTCACAAATATGAATAAGGAGTGGAATCGACATGGAAGAGAAAAAGTACACCTCGATGATCCGTCTGCGGATGTCCGCCAAGGACGCCCACTACGGCGGAAACCTGGTGGACGGTGCCCATATGGTGCATCTGTTCGGCGACGTGGCTACCGAGCTGCTGATCCAGTGCGACGGCGACGAGGGCCTGTTCTGTGCCTACAACAACATTGAGTTCAAGGCGCCTGTGTATGCCGGCGACTTCATCGAGGCCTATGGTGAGATTACACACATCGGCAACACCTCCCGCAAGATGAAGTTTGAGGCCCGCAAGGTAGCGGTGCCCCGCCCCGACATCAGCGATTCCGCTGCTGATTTCCTGGATGAGCCCATTGTGGTGGCCATTGCCGAGGGTACCTGCGTGACCCCCAAGAAGTGCCAGCGCAAGGAGCATTGATCCTGCCTACATGAGAAAAGTCCGCCGCGAAGGAACCTTCGCGGCGGACTTTTTACTGTGCGGCAGGCGAACCGCTTCGCTCCGCCAGAATACGGGGGAAGAAATGGAGGAAAAGAATGGTGGTGACGGTGGCCGCCACCGCGTCGGCGATGGGTTCGGACAGGAAGGTGGCCTCCGCCGACACCAGGGCGGGCAGCAGCAGCAAACAGGCCAGAAAAACCGTTTTGCGGAACAGAGAGCAGAACAGGGCCAGCCGGACATGACCCAGGGCGGTGGTCTCGTCCACCAGGGGATACTGGACGGCCAGAGGCAGGATCATAGCGGTAAACACCTTGATGTACCCCACCGAGCGGTCAATCAGCTCCGGGCTCTGAGTAAAGAGCCGGACGAATACCGGAGACAGGGTGTAGGTCACCACTGTCATCAGGCCGCAGAAGGCGAGACACAGCCCCACAATAGACTTCATGGCCCGCTTGATCCGGGCGGCGTTGCCCGCGCCGTAGTTGAAGCTGATCACCGGCTGGGTGCCCAGGGTCAGGCCGCCCATGGGCATGGTGATGAGCAGCAGGTAGCTCTGCACAATGGTGGCGCAGGTCACCAGTTTGTCGCCCAGCTCCGGGCCGCCGTAGTGCTGGAGCACCGTGTTGAGGACGATGAGCAACACGCTGTCGGTGGCGATGATCAGGAAGGGCGACAGGCCGAAGGTGACGATCCGCATCATGATCTTCCGGTCAAAGCCGCCCCACCGCAGGGGCACCGGCATCTTTTTCCGCAGCAGGGAACAGAGCACGAAGGCACAGGAGGCCATCTGGGAGATGACGGTGGCCAGAGCCGCGCCCGCCACATCCATCTCGAACACAAAGATAAAAATGGGGTCCAGCACAATATTAAGGATGGCTCCCAGCATCACCGTGGCCATACCCAGGCCGGAATAGCCCTGGGCAATGAGGAAGCTGTTCATACCGGTGGCCATCAGGGCAAAGAAGGTACCGGCGGTGTAGATGGTCAGGTAGGTATCGGCATAGCCAAAGGTGGCCGGACTGGCGCCGAACCACTGGAGCAGCTGGCCCTTGAGCAACAGGAACAGCCCCGTCAGCCCCACCGACAGCACCAGCAGCATGAAAAAGCTGTTGGAGAGTACCCGGCTGGCCTCCTTCCGATTCCCTTCCCCCATCCGCATGGCCAGGATGGGCGAACCGCCCAGCCCCACCAGGGAGGCAAAGGAACTGAGCAGGGTGACGATGGGGCCGCACACCCCTACGCCAGCCAGCGCCAGATCCCCGATCTGGGGGATGTTTCCGATGTAAATGCGGTCTACGATGCTGTAAAGTACGCTGACCAGCTGGGCCAGCATGGTGGGAATGGCCAGCTTGCACACCAGGCGAAAAACTGGATCATGCCCCAAATCGTTGGTCCGTTTCATCTCGCTCCTCCTTTTGACAGTCCACGGCATTATACCTCTTTTTTCTGTCCGCGTAAAGGGTCTATCCCGCCAAATCCCTCCACTGCCCGAAGGGTTTAGCACTCTCGTTATCTGAGTGCTAAAAATTCACACTCCGTTCATGATTTTTGATTGGAAGGGGACTATACTAAGGACAAACAAAAAGCTGCCCCTTGAAAGGAGTGTTTTTTATGAATGCACAGAAATACACCCAGAAATCTCTGGAGGCGGTCCAGACCGCCCAGAGTCTGGCTACCGAATATGGCAACCAGCAGATCGAACAGCCCCACCTGCTGCTGGCGCTGCTGACCGACAAGTCCGGCCTGATCCCCCAGCTGCTGGGGAACATGGGCCTCACCGTTCCCTCTTTCTCCGCCGCCGCCAAAGCGGAAGTGGAGAAGCTGCCCCGGGTATCCGGCTCCGGCCGTGAGCAGGGCAAAATCTATGTGGCCCAGGACGTGGACAAGTGCCTGAACACCGCCGAGTCCATTGCCTCCTCCATGAAGGATGAGTATGTCTCGGTGGAGCATCTGCTGCTGGCCCTCATCGACACCGCCAACCGTGAGCTGAAGGAACTCTTCCGTACCTACAACGTCACCAAGGAAGGGGTGCTCCAGGCCCTGACCGCCGTCCGGGGCAATCAGCGGGTCACCTCCGACAACCCGGAGGACACCTACAACGCCCTGAAAAAGTATGGCTCCGACCTGGTGGAGCGGGCCCGGC
>DWXO01000080.1 GCA_019119165.1 Candidatus Flavonifractor intestinigallinarum
CTGCCGGGTCTGTCACATACGCCGGAAAGGCTGATCACCCCATCATCAGAAATGGAGTAGGACACACCGCTGGCCGTCCCTGTTTTGGTTGCCTTCGAGAAGTCGATCAGGTTTTTGCCGGAGATGTGCAACTTCAGCGGCCCTTCCACACTCTCCACGGACACCGGCGCGTCATAGGCCGGGGTTCCGCCCAGGATCGTGTTTCCCTGGATGTTGTCCAGCGCCAGGGGCCCGCCGGCGCAGGGAATACCCATAACTGCTGTTGCTGTGCCATTTCCAGAGATATATCCGTCTCTGGCCGCTACGGCGTCCAGTTCTTTCTTTGTCACAAAGATGAGGCCTTTGTCAATTTGAGCGTCAATGGTGGCGCTGGTTCCCATAGATATGGTTGCGCCGAACACAAATTCACGCACACGCACCTCTCCCGCCTCGATATCCTCCCCATCTCCGAAAGAGTTACTGTACGCATACAGGATTTCTTCAGAGCTTCCGCTTTTCGCAAACAGCCCCAGCTCATTCCACCGGAATTGCGACAGCCCGGTGTTGATGAACTGACCCTTGACCGTAGCTTGCCTGCCGGATATCTCAGCATTGGAAATCGGGAGATCCATCAATTCGGACACAAGCGCCTCTCTGGCGGTCAGGTCTGTCCCTACCGGAAGCGCACCTGTTCCGATTTGCCATCTTGTCATAACAATCGGTGCCCCGTCCTGCGCTTTGGCAAGCAGCGCCTGGCCCTTCTGGGTCACAACAATGGACTGAAACCCAGCCATCAACCCACCTCCTCTAACGTAAAGATTTCCGCACTCTGAACCACCCCGCCCACAAAGACGCACTCATCTAAAACAAGCTCATATTTGATGGCGTAGGCTAGATGGGCTGGTTTCACAGGATTGATCACCGCACGCAGAGCCATTTCGTCTGTCGATGTACAGCCGGAAATCCAGACCTCAAATTCATATGCTCCAAAATGTTCCACCGTCCAACATGATAGGCCGGTAAAATCGCTGGCAATCTGAGCTATTTTTTCAGGGGTGGGGAATCCGTCAGCACGGATCTTCGTGCATACCGCCACTCTGCGCTGTGCAACGGACTCCCCCGCTCCCGGCGTAATGCCATACGCCTGCTCCCACAGAGAAAGGCCCCACCCAGAGGCTGTCTGGGGCCACAGCTGCTCCAGGGTAAAGTCCAGATCCTCCCCTGCCCGGCGGCACAGATCGCCCAGAACCCGCTGGAGTTCGGCAAAGGGTGGAGATTGGTACAGCTCTGGTATCTGAGTCAGCAAATCGACCTGGCGCATTAGGTTGTCACCTCCACCCTCTTCAGCACCGGTACCTGCCCAGCCAACACCGCAATGTCCTCCACGCCGCCGTTGACGGTGAGCGCAGTGGCATTAACCACCCCGTCGATGGTCAGCAGCAGGGCAAGCAATCGATTGTAGATCAGCGTGTAGGGCCGGTCCTCCTCGGGGGTGTAGTAGATCTGAGCATAGCTCTCCCGCACGAGATCGGCCAGGTATTCCCGCAGCCGTGTCTCCATTTCTATGCGTACTGTCTCCACCGGCACAGCGGAGCTGAGGACCACTGTGGCCGCCACAGAGATCTCCAGGGTTTCCGGGGCGGCGGCTTCGGGAGCAGCTCCCACCGGCCGCTGGACATCCAGCAGCGCCTGGACATCCTCCACGATCTCCCCGGCGGCTGGTTCCATATTGCTGTCCACCAAATAGACCTTTACTGTGCCGGGTCCGTTGGCCAGTTCCACCACCTTTGCCTCACCAACGCCCGGCACCGACATGGCCCAAGCCCGATACTGCCAGCCGTTGGCCCCGTTGATCGGTTTCTGGCGGCGCTCCTGGATGCGCTGCAACAGGGCCGCGTCACTCTCCTGATCCGTTCCGCCGGTTGCCTGCCCATTGGTATAAGCAGACAGGCCGGACAAGCTGACAAACGTATTGACAATGCTGCCTGGCCCAATATTATAGGCCGCGCCCTCTTCGGCGGCCTCCAGAACGCCCTTTGCAGCGCCTCCATCTGGGAGAGTGACTTTCTCTATCAGGGCAAACTGGAGCCCCGTGGCGGTCAGAAAAAGGGTTCCTGCCGGAATCACGGCCCCGGCTGTACCGTTTAACGTAATATCGCACCGTGCTTTGGTTCCAGGCTTACGAGTGATATTAAAATAAGTCTGCCCAACCAGGTCGATATAGCCCCCGCTGGTCTCATCCACAAAGAGCATGGACACCACGGCGGGGAGGGCCTGGTAGAGTTCGCTGATCTGCCGGGCGGCCGCCCCCACTGTGGCGTCCGCAAAGCCTCCCGCCATGGAGGACAGGCCGGTGGCCGGATTGATCTCAGCCAGCATCTCCGCTTTGATATTCTCCTGAGTGCGATCCTCAAACATAGAACCCCTCCTTTCCATAGACCGTGGTAAGGTCCACCCTCATGCGGAAGATGGAACCGTTGAAGGACGCCTCCGTTACATCCACAGCGGTGATATAGGGGGATACCAGCAAAGCGTCTTGCAGATAGCGGGTGGCCTCGCTGATTTTGGTATCCGCCTGATAGGGCTGGCCCACCAGGGCCTCCAGCTCGCAGCCGTAGGACCAGTCAAAGATGGGCCACAGGTACCGGGCGGTGGCCACGGCCCGCCAGGCCCAGCTTTTCACCGCCTCCAGGCCGATGACCACCACCGGCTGGCCGCTCTCCCACCGGGGCGTCCCAGCGTCGTAGTCCATGGCCACGTCGGTGAAGAGGGGCAGATCGGCACTCCCACCGGACGCCGGTGTGGAAAACATGGGGAAAAGGGTCATGGCGTCACCACCTTACAGAGGATGTAATAAATCTGCCGGTCCAGGGAGAGCACCACCACCCTGTCCCCGGCCTTCAGGGCAGGCCCCCGTCTGGTCAGATCCCCCGGCTCCACCTTCGTGGTCACGGCGCCCATGGCGCCCGTGCCGGTCAGCGTACCGGACAGGCCGGGATCATATCCGGCCAGCAGCGCCTCATTGATCCACAGGGATTCCTGCCCCTGGTCCATCCCGGCTGCCCAGATTTTCAGCGGCGAGGTGCTGACCACCTCCCCGATCATAACCGGGGCGGGGTCGGCCACCTGCCTGGCCGCCTCCCCCATGCTCCGGGCGATCCGCCCGGCGTTCTCCTCAAAGGTATTCACTGGATCTCACTCCCCGAGATGGTGTCGTCCGCCAGATTGCGGAAATTCAGCTTGACCTTGCTGTAATACTGGCCGTTCTTCCAGGTGTGGGTGTCACTCTCGATCCAAAACAGACCGCTCACCCCGCTGCCGGTGTCCCGCAGCTTGACGGCGTTGCCGGAGATCAGCCGGGTGTCCCCCAGCGTCTCCACCGTCAGGTTCTGCTGGAGGCCGTGGTCCTCCAGCCAGGCCTTGGCCTCCGCCCCGGCGTCCTCCCCGTCCCTCTGGATCAGGACGTGCTCCAACCGGCCATTCAGGGTGATGGACGGGGCATCCTCCACCGGGCGGACCAGGGCGCCGGTATCGGTGCGGATGGCCACGCTGTTTTGCAGGTTGGAGATGTCCCAGGTGTTGGTGACCCCCATGGTGCTCTTGATCTCCAAGGTGGCGGCGCCGGGCTTTTCCACCACCTCCAGCGCACCGGCGCCCGTAAACCTGGCCAGATAGCGCTTGCCGTTTTTCTGGGCGGCCAGGGCATACAGGGATTTGATGATCTTGTCCAGCGCCACGCCGGGAAATTTGCGGGACACGGCCAGCCCCGTCTGTGCCAGAGCCGCCACCGGGATGCTGTAGTCCCGGCAGATGGCGGCCACGGCGGTTTCCGGCGGGACGCCCGCGAACTGGTACCAGCCCTCGCTGCCCACCAGGTACCGTCCCCGGTCCAGGGCGGACAGGTCCACCACGGAGGACTGGGAGCTGGTGGTGACGGAGAGCAGCGGTCCGGCAAAGAGCTGGGCGCCCTCCCGCCGGAGGGTCAGCTGAGATCCCTCCACCAGCTCCGGCGGGGTCACGCTGCCGTCTTTGGGCACCGCCAGAGAGGCCGACAGCTCCCGGGCGGTCTGGCTGTCCGATCCGCTCCAGGTAACGGTCTGGACCAGCTGGGTCACGTCTCTGGCGGTCCCGCCGGGGGCCGTCAGGATCAACTCATAGTCCATACCGTCACCTCATGGCCGCCTGCTCTTTGGCAAGCTGCACCTTCCATACCTTATCCTCCTTGCTGTAGACCGTCTTTGTGGCCGTGGCGGTCTTGACGCTGGCGCTCACCTGCATGGCCGCCGGCAGCTGGTCCTTGGGCGGGATGGTGAGCACCTGCCCGGGATAGATCAGATTGGGGTTTTTGATGCTGCTGCTGTTGGCCGCCGCCAGCCGGTAGGCCAGGCTGCTGTCCCCATAAAACTTGCGGCTGATCCCCGAGAGGGTGTCCCCCGTCTGAACGGTGTAGGTCCGGGTGGAGGCCGCCCCGGTGCCGGCATCCCGGGAGGTCTGGGCGTCGCCGCCGGAGATGGCCAGTACCGGCGTCTCGGGCACGGTGTACTGCCGCAGCGTGATGGAGGCGTAGATGTCATTGGTGCCGTCCCGCTCGCCATAGTTCACGCTCTCGATCAACACCAGGGCGTTGGTGGGCGTTCCCGACACCAGCCAGCGCACCGGTTTTTTGCCGTCGCTCCACCGCTCCAGCTGCTCCAGGTATACATAGGGGTTGGCCACCGCGCCTAGGTTGCAAAAGGGGTACAGCTGCGCCGGGAACAGCACGTCAGACAACGTGCAGCTGCCCATCAGGCGGCCGCCGGGGAGGTTGATCTCCCCCAGCTGATCCAGCTGGATGGTCTCCACCCGATTGCTGTGGGTCCACTCGTAGGAGGCCGGGGTCACCGGCAGGATCAGCTCCTTACCGGCGGCCGGCTCCAGAAAGGAAATGATCCGTCTCATGACAGCACCCCCGCCGCAAATTTCAGCTCGATGGCGTCGGCCAGGCGCTGGACGATCTCCTCAGCAGACACGCCCGCGCCGAAGTTGTTGCCTGTAACCATGATGGAGATGCTGCGGCTGTCTGCGTGATCCGCTTCCCGGGCCTCCTGGGCGGTAAGCACCCGCTCCCCCTCATGGAGCAGGGCGGGGAAGTTATCGTAGGGGACGCGGTCCAAGCCATAGGCATATGACGTACCAATCCCACGGTAGCGGTAGCTGTTATTGGCCTGCAC
This sequence comes from Candidatus Flavonifractor intestinigallinarum, assembly GCA_019119165.1. Classification (GTDB taxonomy): domain Bacteria; phylum Bacillota; class Clostridia; order Oscillospirales; family Oscillospiraceae; genus Flavonifractor; species Flavonifractor intestinigallinarum. The sequence continues at coordinate 5,190 of DWXO01000080.1, forward strand.
ACGGGCCGCGGGAGAGTCATCGCCCGTATCATAGATGTACGACACCGCAGCCTGGCCCTTGCTAAGCTCCTGACTAATTTCATATTCGTTCCGCCATCCGCCCTGTGCAGCTGTGTTCTCCCGAATGGCGGCGATCAGTTCCGTCTCGGCATCATGTACCATCTGATAGGCGTTGCTGTTCTCATAGGCAATAGTAGCCAGTGCCTCCGCCTGCTGACGCAGGTTATCCATCTTGATACCGGCTTCTTGACTTCCATTTTCATAATCAGCCGAGGCCTGAATGAACTCTCCCCGCATCTCCTGGAGGGCCTTCACGGTCTCCTCGTCAAACAAGCCAGGCGTGGTTTTTTCGCCAAGCAGCACCGCGCTGAGCGCCTCTCTGGAGTATTGGTCTGACAGGTTATCCAGATACGCCTGGTTTTCCCCGGCGATGGTATTGAGGTTGGATACCGCCTCGCCCAAAACGCCACTATAGGCGTCTATTTCCGCCCGCAGGCCGTCGCTCCGTTCAGGGTTATATCCTTGGCCTCTGGCAGCGTCAATATCGGTCATGGTATCCTCCAAAGTGGAGGTCAGCCCGTTGAAGGTCTGAGCCATCTTGTCCATGGCGCCGTCGAACTGCCCCAGCCCCTCCTGGATGATGTCCACCGCCTGGGTGCCGGAGATAGAGCCCTTGGAGATCATGTCATAGATGTCGCCCTGGCTCTTGCCCAGGGCGTCGGACAACATTCCGATCACGTTGATACCCCGGTCCTGGAAGGCGTTCAGGTCCTCCAGGCTTACCTTTCCGCTGGACTGCATCCGGCTCATTACCTGGGACATATAGGTCATGCCGCTGGCGTCCACACCCACGGCGCTGCCCGCGTTGCCGATGCCCTCCATCAGGTCCAGCATCCTCTGTTGGTCCTTGCCGAAGCCGGTGGCCAGAGCCCGGGACATGGCGGTCAGGTCCTCATATTCCATGGGGGTGTCGGCCGCCATCTCCCGCAGGTCGGCCAGGTACTTGGCGCCCTTGCCTCCTAACAGCTGGTCAAAAGCAATGAGATCCAGCTCCCGCTGGGCGGCGGTAGCGGAGCCGGAGGCCAGACTCTCCTCCGCCGATTGCTGCCCCTGCTCATAAAGCTGCTGATAATAGTCTTTAAAGGCATCATCCTGCTGCTCATAAATCTGAGCGCCGCCGCTGACCAGGCCCACCAGACCGCCCAGGGCGGCGCCGATGGCAGTACCAAGCGGACCTCCCACCAGCGTACCGATGGCAGCTCCAGCGCCCGCACTGCTGATGGCGCTGGAGAACATGGTGCCCACATCGCTGCCGCCCAGGGAGGTGACCAGGGTACCGGCCCACTGGCTGGCCACATCCCCCAGCATGGACCATGCCCCCGCCTGGCCCAGGGCGGACAGTATCCCTGTGCTTCCGGAACCCGCCCTGTTTTCCGCCTTGCTGCTTGCCACCGTGACCGTCTGAACCCCGTTGGCCGCCTTCCTGGCGTTTTCATAGAGAGTATCGTAGGACTTGGCATTGGCACGCAGCGCACTCTCCGTCTCGGTCAGCTCCCGCCGCAATTCCGCTTGCCGGTCGATTGCCTCATCCAGGGCCTTTTTACTGGCCTCATCATTGAGCTTCTTATAGGACTTTTGGGCGTTTTTAACTTCCTGGTCAGCCTCCGCCAGGGATTTTTTCAGATTGGCCGAACGCTTGACCAAACTCTCCTGGGCCTTGTCGTAGGCCTTCAGGCTGGCCTCCAACTCGTCCAGCGACTTGTCAAAGGCCTTGGAGTTGCCTGCAATGGCCTTGAGGGTAGGGCTCACCCTGTCATAGAGGCTCATTACAATGCCCACTTCTTCTGCCATGGTCAGCCCCCCTGCAATAGTTCTGCTTCTCGGAGAGCCATCCCCCAGACCAGATCCTGACCACCCAAACTCAGGTTAGCATACATTTCCGGCGTCCAGTGATGGACGCGGAACAGGTAGAAAATCAGGCTCAGCTCCGGGTCGATGCCCTCCGTCAGCCGTTTTTTACTTCTTCAATGGTGCTCCGCCGGAAGCCGCACAGCCGCTCAACCTCTCTGGACAGGTCCTCGATCTCCCCTGCCAGCAGCATCCGTTTGACCGTCTCCACCGGGGTGGCTCCACCAAACCGCTCCTTGAGCGCGGGGTCTTTCAGATCCGGGTCCACACAGCCCTGAAGCAGGATCTGGATCTGCACGTCCGGGTCTCCGCTCTGTCGCAGCTTCTGCACCTTGCCGTAAGGCAGCCCCCGCAGAGTAAACACCGCATCTGTGCCCAGGATCTGGCTAAGCCGCGTCACCTTGAATCGCGCGGTAGGCAGTTCCTTCAGGACGTTGGGCAGCTCAGGCCGCAGCAGCAGGGACACCATGTCCATTTTGGTCTCTTCCCTGTTTTCTTTCCTTTCTTCCATCATCAGTCCACCTCGATCGCATCCAGAAGTTCGGCACGGGTAAAGGTAAAGGGCAGGGTAATCTCCCCTGCGGTATTGGACTTCCAGTCCGCCAGGGTGAGATCATCGAAGCTCACGTTATAGGCGGCGACACGTTCCGAGCCATAGCTGTCCGGGTCTGCCAGCTTGCCCACAAGGGTGTACCGCTTATCCACGCCATTTTGCATATCGATCTCCCTCTGGATCTGGCCGCTGTCCACCTTTTTGATGGTGATGGAGCCGGTACCATCCGCGCTCATTGCCTTGGTATCGGTGACAAACTGGCCGCAGAGGTAGATCTTTTCCTTGTTCTTGCTGAATTTCAGCTGAAATGCCACACATTCCACCAGCTGCTCACCGTCAATCCAGAGTTGCCCCCAGGTACCGGAGATCACCCGGCTGGCTCTGTCAATGGTCCTTGCCATTCCTGTCCCTCCTTACAGTGTGTTGAACACGACTTCAAAATCTTCCTGTGCATCCACCAACCGGCCGCCGCAGCGGATGAACACCCAGGAGCCGGTCTGGTACTCCAGCACTTCCTGGCGGCTCATGTTGGTGGTGCTGACCCCCTGGGTGTTAATCCACTCCAGCTGGCGGTCATAATCCACCTGGGCATAGCTCTGTCCAGGATTGAGCACACCGGCGCTCTCCAGGTACTGAAAATAATCCTGAATGGCGGCCACCAGCAGCTGTTTGTTGTCGTAGGTGTTGGCATACCGGCCCATATAACTCTGCCGGATGGTGTTGCGGAGGTAGTACCGGATCAGGTCCATACCCTCCACAATTTTGATTTTGCTCCAGTCCTCATTTCCCTTGTCAGGGATGGTGGTCAGGGAGTTGACCGCACGGGCGATATAGGCCTGAAGCCCGTCATGGACAAAGATCAGCTTGCCGTTGTTGATGGCAGTCTGCTGCTCCAGCATGGTGCGGGGCGTCACCGCCGTCAGTTCCGACATGGACACGTTGGTGGCACTCATGCTCACGGGAACGCCGGCAAAGATACCGGCCAGCCTGGCACAGTAAGCGGCGGCGGTCACCGGACCATCCTTATTTGCCAGTCCGGTCTCGTCCAGTTCGATGATGCCCATCTCATCACTGCCAGCGGTCAGGTAGGGCCGCACCAGCTTCACGGTGTTGTACTGTTCCCGCTGAGCCAGCACCCATGTGTTGAGTACATCCAGCTCATCTTCCGTCACGTCGGGCGGGCCGGCCAGATAATCAATGCTGTAGGCCTCCAGCAGCTTCAAACCGGCCTCCAAAGCTGTGGTATCGCTGGTACCCGTGGCGATGACCACCAGTACCACCTGGCTGGGCTCTCCCCGGTCGCTGCCCTGAAATGCAGTGCGGATATGCGCCTTGTTGGCCTCTCCCAATCCCGACGGGATAAAGAGCGTGGAACTTATGGAGTACACCCCCTGGGCGTTTTCATCCCGCACCATCACCGCCGCAACCCCTTTTTTGGTGCGGCTCACCACCGCCGCAGCCGCCGCCTCAAAGGCGATCTTCAAAGTGGGCAGTCCATTCGTTGTTGCCATCTATTCACCGTTTCCCTTCTCCGGCGCCTTGCCGGTCATCACATCCCTGTTGATTTCAAATATCTCCATCTTGGGTATTCCGCTGGCGTTGGGGTCCTTGCACGCGGGCCGCTTATCAATCCAGGCGAAAGTCAACGTCACCTCGGCAAAGTCAGGAGCGCTGGTGCCCCGGTCTGTCTGGACCCTTACCGCCCGATCATCCACCTGGAAACAGCCTTGAGCAAAACGGGCACACAGGGCATCCATGCGCTGATCCAGATCTTTCCGGCTACTGTCTCCATAGGCGTTGACCGGCACAAAGCAGGTAAGCAACACGATCACCGTGCGCTGCACCAGGAATGGATTAACGTCAGTTGTCTCGGTTTTCTGGCACTCCAGCGCAAAAGACGGGCGCTTGAAGTCCTTGGGAAGGTAGTTGGTGTAGATCTCCTCCCCCGGCCAGCACTCCCGGACCCCGGCCTTTACGGCCTCCATCAGGGTCTGCACAGTCATGAGTATCGCTCCAATTTCATCTTGATTATCTCCTTGGCAAAGGTCTTCATAGCCTCAGTGGCGGCATCCAGGGCGTGATCCTGGACCTTCATTTTGGTCCAGGAATAGAACATCCGGCCTTTCACGTACCGCAGACCTGTGTATTTGTTCAGACCGGAGCGTCCCACACGAACCCACGCCCTGGCACTACCCGGCGCAGGCTTCCGCACACCGTGGCCCCGCTCCAGCCACTTGGTAACCTGCTTCACAGTCACCGCAGTACCATTCCAACTTTTGGGTTTTGCACCGGGCCGATAGCTGCTTGATTTCAAAGCAGACAGAGCGGCATACCCCCCTCGACTGCCAAAGCGCAGATTCTGCCAGGAGATCACCGTCCCCTTGGCTTCTTCCTCCAGGTCTGCCCTCCTGATCTGATCGTTCAGTTCTCTTTGCGCCGCCTGCCCCATGGTGCGCACCGCCTCGGCTCTGGCCTCCGGAAACACCTCCATCAGATGTCCAAAGCGGGAGTTGAACTTCTGGACCGCCTGTCGATCCAGGGTCGCCTTCCTGCTCACAAATCTGTCCTCCTTCCGATCTCGTACTCGTTTTTGTACCGGTCCAGCTCATGGGGCACCAGTACTTCCCAGGCCGCCCCCCTGACTTCCACCAGGCTGCCGGGGCGCAGGGTGATGGGCTTGGGCGTCACCAGCACCAGGCCCAACTCATTGGCCGACATGGGCCATTCCTGCTCATGCCGGGCGTACTTCTCGGTGAGTATGCCGGGGAAGGTCATGGCCTGTGTAGTCTCATCCTCCCGCAGGCGTACCGTGTCCGCCGTCACCAGGGCCGCCGCCACATCCAGGTGGTTGCGGTCCCGCTGGGTGATGGCGGTGAGAAACAGGTGCTGCCCCCGCCAGCGTAAGGCGTTGTGGAGAGTGATGGACTGCCGCCGGAGGACGATGGCGGCGTCCCTGGCGCCTACGCCCACCTTGCTGAAGAGGTTGGTCTTGGCGGTCTGCTCCACCTGGGCCCAAGCCCGGCGGAGGGCCACCCACTCCCACACCCCGGCGGCAGTCTCATGCAGCTCCAGCACCTCCAGGGGCTGGTCCAGCTTGCCCGCTCCGATGTAGGCCATGGGTCACCCCTCCCCTCTCGGCTCGGTCAGCTTGAGCTGGGTAATGAGACGCTGGAAGGCGGGGTTGTCCGCCACGATGGTACCGGTGATGGTGGCATCCCTCAGGTCGAAGTCTCGCAGCACCATGAAGTTGACACACAGGTCATACTGGGCCCGCCGGGGGGTGCCCTCCGGAGGCAGGGAGACCCCCGCCTCCTCCAGGTAGCCCACCGCCGCGTTGTACAGAGTCTCCAGGGTGAGCAGCTCCTCGGCGGTGGGCTCTTCAATGCGGCAGTAGGCCAGCAGCCCGGCCTGCCGCTCCTTTGTCAGGGCCATGGGTTACGCTCCCTCCTCAGCCTCGGCAGCCACAGAGGCGGCAGCGGCCGCAGCGGTATCGATGTACCCATTTACCCAGGCCTCGGTGTCCCAGGAGGTACAGTCATCCCGCAGACTGCCCCGCCAGATGGTCAGATCCTGCTCAAAGGCGTTGAGCTCACCCACGGAAGCCACGTCGCTGACCTTGATGGTAAACTGCCGGCGGTCCCAGTAGGCGATGCCCTCCATCAGATCGCCCAGGATCATGGGAATCTTGGTGCCGGTACTGGGCATGGTATCGTTGTCGTAGGTCTTGACCGGCAGGATGTAGGGGCCCACACACAGCTGGAGCTGCTTGGGCTCAGCGGGATTGGGGGTCAGCAGCTGCCGGCCGTTGGTGTCCTTCAGGGTGCCCAGCCAGAGCAGGCCGTCGTCGTTGGTGAGCAGCTTGCTGGTGGCCCGGAAGGTGGAGCCCAGGCCCACCCAGGCCTTCAGGATGCCGTCCAGATCGGTCAGATCAGTGGAATCGTTGGTGGCCACGATGGTCATGATCTCCTTGTTGGCGGTGACCCGGGCCTCATCGCCCAGCCATTCCTCGGCCACGGCGGCGATGTTGCTGTCGCTGTCCTCCATCAGCTCGTTGGTGACGGGCAGATAGCCGCCCCGCTTCTCGATGTCATAGCTGACAGTGGTGAACTGGGGAGTGGCCGCCTTGCCGTACTTGGCGGCCTCGGCCACGGTGGCAAAGCCGGTGTGCTGGCCCCGCTTCTTGAGGGTGCGGCGGCCGGACTTGGTGGTTACGGGGATCACACGCACCTCGCTGAGCAGGCTCTCCTTGCTGTCACGCAGGCTGATGATCCGGGTCACGATATCCTGGGGCACGGCGTAACCGCCGTCGGCATCCACGCCCTCCTGCATCATATCTCCGGCGGCCTTGGCCACCCGGAAGCCGCTGCGGGCGGCGTCGGCAAAGCTCTTGACCGCCTTGGCGTATCCGTCCTCCTGCCCCTCCCGCTCCAGGCCGGGGCCGCCGGAGGTACCGGGCTCCTGGCCGACAAAACGCTCCTGCTCCCGGAGCAGCTTCTCTACGCTTTCGATCTGGACGTTATAGCCCTTGACCTTCTCCAGCTTGGCCTCATACTCCTCCATGTTCCCGGCATCCAGGGCGGCGTCTGCCGCCTCCAGCGCCTGGTTGCGCTCGTCCTTCAGGGTGTACAGCTTCTGCTTGTCAATTCTCATGTGGATTCCCTCCATATCCTCAAAATCTTGCTCTTTCCAGTTCCAGCCGGGCCTTTGCCCGCCGGATGAGTTCTGTCTGATCCGACTGCTTCATGGACTTGACCACACCGGCCTTCCGCTGGGCGGGTACCGCCACAAAGGACCACTCATAGGCGTCGGCGGGCTCTTCCAGGTTGAAGAAACACAGCCGCCCGTCGTAGGTCTGCCCCCTCCGGTGGCCGCAGCTGCCCGCAATACTCCCACAGATGGAGCAGGTGGAGCGGTTCACGGCGCAGCCCACGCTGATCTCCTTTTTGATGCCGCCCTCGATCTCGGCGATCAGGTCCTGGTTGGCCTCGGTGCGTACCATGTAGGCATAGCCCTTCAGCCAACAGGCGGGGTCACCCGCCCCCGTGGTCTGTCCCGGCTCCTCCACCACCTCGGTCTTGTAAAGCCGGGCGGCCTGGCCCTGGGCCGACCACACATGGTCAAAGATACCGCTTTTGCCCACAAACAGCTTGGCCAGGGTCTCCAGGCTGGCCCGGGGGAACCGCTCAAAGTCCCGGTCCACCTCGTTGTCGCACAGCCGCACCGAAAAGGTGTAGATCTGCTCCTCGGTCAGCTCTGCCTTGGCCAAAGCGTTGATGGCGGCCAGGTCCTCCCCGGTCAGTGGGGTTTTTACGATTGTCTCCATCTCATTCTCCTTCCGGGGCCTGTCCGCCCAAGGCCCGTATGATGCTCAACTCCTCAAAGCTGGAGAGGGGGCCATAGTTCCAGCTGGCATACCGGCTGTCCCCACCGGGCACGTCCGGCAGATCTTCCAGGGCACGGATATCATTGACGCTGTATACGCCCGCCTCACGCAGGCCCTTGTACCAGGCGGCCTGGGCTGCCGTGTCGCCCCGCAGCAGACCCTTCAGCTCCCGCCGGATGCGCAGGCCCTCCGCCCGCTCCCGGGGGAGGAGCAGCTTGTCGCTGTCTTCCTGCTCCCGCTGGATCACCAGGGGCTGGAGGGTGAATCGGGTGAACTCAATGGCGTTCTGCTCGTTGGAGGAGTAGGCCTGTTTCCCGGCGTACACCATGTGCAGCGGTGTGCCGAAGAACCTGCACACGTCCGCCACCCGGATCTCCTCGCTCTCCACGAATTGGGCGTCGGAGTTGCTCACCGAGATGGGCTGGTACTTCAGGCCGTGGTCCATGACGGCCACCCGAAAGCCGTTGCCCGGCCCGGCGTGGATCTTCTCCCACTCCCTGCGGATGAGTTCCTTCTTGCTGATTTTCTCAGTGGAGCCGTCGCTCTTTGTGACTGTCATTTCTCCGCCGATATCGGTATCGGTGGTCAGCACACCGGAGGGTCGGCCGCCATTTTTGTACATGGCCCTCTGGTATTCCTGGGCCGCCAGGCCGGTCTGAATGGTCAGAGCCGCCCGGTGCAGGATGGAGATGCCCTCGATACCGTCCAGGGAATAGGCCTTGTAGTGGAGCACGTCGGCGGGGGACAGGCGGAACATCTGCCCCGTCCTGGGGTTGGTGTAGATGTACCACAGGGAGCTGTCCAGCGCCACATAGGGGGTCACATGGTCAGGCTGCAGGGGGATCAGCTCCACCGGATACCCCGTCCGGCTGTCCCGGTTGACCCAGGCGTAGGCGTTGCCCTGCAGGTCCAAATTGACCTGCATCAGCCGCTCGTAGTCGAACCGGGTCATGGCCTCGTTGGGCCGTCCCCACAGCACTCCGGCCAGCCGGTGGTCCCGCAGGCGCTCCTTGGTGGACTCCCGCATCAGATAGACCGGCAGGGCCGCGATGGTGCAGCTACGCACCTCCACGCACCGGTTCACCGTGGACAGTTTCATGGCCCGGTCTCGGCTGAGGCTGATGTTCTCCACATCCAGAAAACCGTCCGGCCCGTAGACGGTGGAGGTGGTAAGTACGCCGCCCAGGGCGGCGCCGGGGCCGCTGGCCGCCTTGCGAATGCCGCGCAGGATGCTCACTTGCCCTCACCTCCCCCGATGGTGCCCAGGACACCGCCAATGATGGCCAGCACACCCCCCGTAATCCATCCGGCGGGGGGATAGATGAGGGCCGCCCCCACGGTGAGGGCCACCGCACCGCCGCACAACAGGGTCCCGGGGGCCCATTTTTCCCAGACCCCGGACAGCCGGGCCAGGATACCAGGACGGTCTCTCTGCTTGATCTGGTTTGGTTCCATAGCTCCTCCTCAGAATGTAAAGTCGCCCCGCTCCAGGGCGGTGTTCAGATCGGGCTTTGCCTGCCGCTTCACCAGCAGCCGGGCCAATGCGTTCATGGCGGCAGCCACCGGGTCGATGCGTTCGGTGTCGTCCTTGTGGCGTTTGGAAAGCTTGATGTCTCCATAGTTGTTTTGGATCTCGACGGCGTTCTGGAGACACCACAACACCAGAGGGTTCTCCTCGATCACCACCCGGTTCTGGAGCAGCAGCTCCCGGAAGGTTTTCACCGCCAGGTTCTGCCCGGCGCAGGTCTGTGGCACATCCACGCAGAAGTCCTCCCGGTTCCGGTCCTCGTTCATGCGGATGGCCAGGTCGGTGGCGTTGTGGCCGTCATAGTCCACCTCATCCACCTTCCAACCGTGGTCCCGCTCGCCCTCACAGATCCAGTTGTACACATAGCTGTTGTCGGTCACATCGCCGGGGGTCAGGGTGCAGTAGCCGCCCTGGGCCCAGAACTCGTAGGGAACCCTGTCGGTTTTCGCATGGCGGTCCGCCCCGTTCTCCGGTATAAAGCCGTGCATTTTGATGCCGATGCGCCCGTCCGGCAGGTCAAACACCGCCGCCACACCGGACAGGTCAATACGCTTACCCAGGTCAAAGCCGCAGTGACAGCGGAGTCCATCGGTGAGGGCGGCAAACTCTGCCCGGGGCACTATGGCTTTCCTGACCTTTGCCATGCAGTTCTCATCCAGGTAGTGGTTGACGCTGCCCACCTGCCACAGGCACATCCGGCGGGTAAGAAACTTGCGGATCTTGTTGGGATCGTTGGACGCATAGGCCGCATTATGTTCGTCCCTGATCTGCTTGAGCAGGATCTCACTGTACGGGCTGGGATATCGCAGGCAGGGGTTAGGCTTGGCCCAGGCCGCCTCATTGTGGGGGTTGTCCCCCTCATCCAGTTCCCGGACCATCACAAAATAACTCTCATCGACGACCGTAGGGTCCTCCAGCACCCGCTTGGCGTACAGCTCCTCCTCATAGCAGGGCTTGCTGCCGGCGTCGTCGCCGGCGGTGGTAATCACGTCTAGCAGGGACTGGGCCCGCTTGCCGAAAGAGTTCGTCCCCAGATCGTAGATCTCCGAATTGGGATGGGCATGGTACTCATCCACCACAAAGTAGGTGGGGGCGCCGCTGTCCTTGTTCTTGGTGTCCTTGGACAGGGCCCGCATGAAGCCGCCCCTGGTGCGGTGGACAATGGGATTGGCCCGTGGGATTAGCAGCCGCTTGGCGATGTTGGGACTTGCAAGGGCGATCTTCTTGGCGTCGCCCAGCACCCGCATGGCCTGGCCACGGTCCACGGCGGCGCACTCCACCTCAGGCTCCTGCTCGAACTTGGCCAATTCAGGATGATAAGGCGGATAGATGGCATCGCCGCACATATGATACAGGCCCTGACAGGATTTCTCGCTGGACTTGTAATTGCCACGGGCCCGCTTGTTGTAGGTATGGGTAAACCGCCGGGCGCCGGTGTCCTTGTGGACCCATCCGTAGGTGCAGCCCAGGTCGAACACCTGCCAGGGCTCCAGCCGGATGGGCTTGCCCGCGTCCACGCCTCGGACCTGGACGCACTGGCCAAACCACCGGATGATCCGGTCGGCCCGGGTGGCATCGAACACATAGGGGAAGTTCTCCGTCCCCTGGCGTTTCAGGTCGTCCAGATGCCGCTGGCAGGCCAGGATCTCATACTTGCAGCACTGATCCCGGAGTCGGCCCTGAGTCACCTGCTTGGCGTAGACCGAGACGGCGTGATGCAGACCTGACTGCCATCTAGTCCCCAAAGAGATCACCATCCGGATCAGCCCGGGCCTCTGCGGCAGCTTGAGCCCGTTTCTGGGCCAACCGCACCCGGCCGGATGGTGTGAGCCCCAGCTTCTCAGCGTACTGAAGGATATTCCGCTCCAGGGACTGCATCTTGCCGCTCACCGCGTCCAGCTTGGCCACGGCATCCGCCACCGCCTCTGGATCATCTTTGGCGTCCTTCAGCTGTTTGGTCGTCTGGGCCAACACCTTGCACTGGCTCTCATACCGGGCCAGCATGACGCAGTACACACCCAGGGCATCGCTGTCCAGATCGTCCAGGATCACCAGGCCGTCCATCCTCTCCAGCACCTTCCGCCAGTAGCGGGCGGCGGCGGCGTTTTTGGTCATGATGGCCGGCTTTTCCATCCGGCTCTCCCGGCCCCGGTCAGGGATCACCCCCTCCTCAGCCTGTTCCCGGAGCTGCCGCTCCTCCACGGTCAGATTTTTGCTCATGTTGTCCAGCGCTTTGGGCGCCGTCGGCATGGTTTTCACCTCCTGTCCCCTGCCCACTGGGGCCAAAACCCTGATGGGGGAGATTTTCTCGCATTCGAGAGGCCGCGCGGTCTTGCAACGCAGTTGACATAACATTTTCCAGGTGGGGCTGGGGTCGGCAAGCCAAGGGCTTGCCCCTGGGTGCGCACGGGCGGATACACACGCCCGCGCTCGGGTGCGGGCGTAGCTTCCCGACGGACCTTGCCTTCAGATTCAGCGGCTTTTCCGCCGCTCTGCTGCCTGCTCTCTGGCCGTCTTGCGATCGTGGCAGGACTTGCACAGGGATTGCAGGTTGGTCTTGTCGGTGAACTTGGCCCAGTCCCCCCGGTGGGGCTCCACATGGTCCACCACCGTGGCCCGGGTGCGGATGCCTCGCTTGGCACACTCCCGGCACCAGGGCTCCTGCAGGAGCTGGGTGGGCCGCAGGTCATCGGTCCAAATGGGCAGGCTGTACCAGGCGTGGTACTCTGCCGACTCCCTCCTGGCCGCCGGTCTGGGCTTGTGTTTGGGGCAGTAGCCCTCCCGGGTGAGGGCAGAGCACCCTGGGCGCCTGCATGGTCGGAGCGGCTTCATGGCCACGGGCTATCACCTCCGGGCAAAACAAAAAGCCAGAGCCCGACCACATCCCACGCTGGGATCATGTCGGGCTCTGGCTCTCAAAGCACTGGCCTCTGTCGATGTCTACCGTCACGGTGCGCTTGCAGTTGCGACAGTAGACGATTAAGTTTTGCGCTGCCGTGTCCATCTCCACCCGGAGCAGACGCTTGCGGCAGCCGGGACAGATTAGCCATCCGTCCTTCACGATTAGTTTACCACATTCACGCTCCACTTTCAACTTTTTCACTCACTTTCTATGGGCTTTTTTACTTGTTACACCTGGTTTCCAGACCGAATAAAGACGCGAGGGCTATCTGGTTGTCGCTTGCGCGGCGGCCTGGCTCCTTTTCTCTCCTTTCTCACTGGCAAATAATATTTGATGGTGGTAAATACCCCGAACTCATTCTCCACCGGCGGCGGCGAACTGAGGATAATGGCCCCCGGCGGCGCCGCAACCGTGATATTGTCCTTGACAATCTCACTCTCCACCCGGGGCTTTTTCAATCCAATGGAGGACGCCCAGGTCCTGGCCCCTGTCTCTGGCTTGCCACACTCACGTGGCTCTTTGGTCAGATACTTGGCCAAGGCCTCGTAACCCTCCCACAAATCCAGGAGTTCCAGCTCTACCTCTCCGTGGGGCCACAGAGAGCGGAGTACATCCAGATCATCCCCGGTACCATTGAGGATCATGTGGTGGTGGAGCCGCCCGCCTTCGGCGCTGAGCTGTTCAGTCACATAGATGTATCTGGTCTCCTGCCCTCTGGCTTTCCGGTGGTCCCGCAGCAGGCGGATCATTTTCTTCAGCCGTTTTCGGGCCTCTTCCCGATTGGGCGGCAGGTGATCATCGTCGTATGTAAAGACCAGGTGAAGATCCCGGCGGGTAAAGTTGGCGGCCAGCTCCACCTCCAGCTTCTGCCAAGACCGCTTTAGGTTCATCCGCTCCTGGGCGGCGGAGGAGATCTCCCGCAGTTCCCTCCGTTCCCGGTCAGAACTGCGGGGCGTCGGGATGGTGTAGCAACCCACGATCACAAGCCGCCCGGCGGTGATTGTCTTGATCCGCTTGGCCATCACCGCACCTCTTTGAATCGGTTGATGTAATGAGTCATCCAGATTTCCTTCGGCTGACGGAGGGAAATCATCCGATCCCGCACCAGCTTGTCCATCACCCGGCCAATGCTGGGCTGGCCGTCCATCTGGGCCAACTTCTCCAGGTTGGC
>DWXO01000081.1 GCA_019119165.1 Candidatus Flavonifractor intestinigallinarum
TTCGCGTGCTCTGTAGTGTGCCTGTTTCTCAAGCCCATTCTAACAAATTTCGATTTACTGCGTTAGAGGCACTGTGTTTCATTTCCCTTTGGTGCCTTGGAGCGCAGCGGAAAGGAATGGTCATAACTATGAAACAACGCATCATTATTCCCCTGTCCTGTTTTGCCGTTGTTGTGATTTTGCTTCTTCTCCTTTTTCAAGTATATAGCCTGCGCTCTGAGGTGGGTACGCTGCGCCAGCAGTTGGACCAAGCGGAAGCCAGCATCCAAAGCAACGGGGACCAGATCCGCCTGGCCTCAGAAAACCTGGAAGATCTGCGCAATGAGCTGGTCCCCGCACCGGTCTCCCTGACCAAGGGTATCCACGGCACCTCTTCCTGGCAACACGGCTCCTACTGGCCCGACCTGCCTGACGGGCAGGTGCTCATTCACCTCTATCTGATACCGGAGGAGAACGCCCCGGTATCACAGCCCGGTGATATCGCCTCCCTGGCCCTCCGACTTACCGACAGCTCCGGCGCACAGCTGGCGTTGTTGGATATGACCCGGGATGAGGCCGCACAGGAGGACGGCTCTTTCCACTATACCGCTGACATTACTTCATATACCCAGGGAGAGAACTACGCGCTGGACTGCTGGCCCATCCTCACCACCGAAGGAGGCGTAATTCTAACCAGCGAAAACCCCGCCGTATCCATTGAAATGGTGGATGGCGATCCCACCGGCAACTGCGGCAGCGTATTTTTGGTACCGGAAACGGAATAAGGATTGACTTTTCCCCCTTTTCGGGATAATATCGTAGGAGCTGAAACCGCTCTGACGGAGCAAGTACCGTTCACACCGCCGCACCAGAGAAGGGCCCCCTGGCTGGAAGGACCCGCGGCAGGCGGCCGGGAGACGGCTCCACCAGCGGGCCCGGAGACGGGCGCGGTCCCCTTCCCGCAACAGAAGGCCAGAGGGCGCTTTTTGCGCCGAACATGGGTGGCACCACGAAAGCAGGCGCTTTCGTCCCGTGACAAGGGACGAGAGCGCCTTTTTGCGGTGAAACGGACACCACCCCGAGAACCCCATATCTCCTATCTTCTATCTCCTAACTTCTAACTCTACACAAAGGAGCATCACTATGGCCCAGATCAAACCCCGTACCCTGTCCGGTTTTATGGAGCTGCTGACCCCAGCGGGTCGGCGACCCGCCGGGGGCCCCGGATTTGATTCAAATAGGCCGAACTGAATTCGGCCTATTTCAAGGTTTTGCTGCGCAAAACGCTTGACGCCGCATTTGCGGCGTTGGCAGGCAGCAGCCTCTATTACTCTACAAAGGAGCATTACTATGGCCCAGATCAAACCCCGTACCCTGTCCGGTTTTATGGAGCTGCTGCCTGCCCGTCAGGTGCAGTTCGACCGGATGGTGGACATCCTCCGCAAAAGCTATTCCCTCTACGGCTTCACCCCCCTGGACACCCCGGCCATCGAGGCCAGCGAGGTGCTGCTGGCCAAGGGCGGCGGCGAGACGGAGAAGCAGATCTACCGCTTCACCAAGGGGGACAGCGACCTGTCCCTCCGCTTTGACCTGACCGTCCCCCTGGCCAAGTATGTGGCCCTCCACCAGAACGAGCTTACCTTCCCCTTCCGCCGGTTCCAGATCGGCAAGGTGTACCGGGGTGAGCGGGCCCAGAAGGGCCGCTACCGGGAGTTCTATCAGGCCGACATCGACGTGATTGGCGACGGTTCCCTGGATATCACCAACGAGGCCGAGATTCCCTCCATCATCTACAAGACCTTTACCGCCCTGGGTCTGAAACGCTTCAAGATTCGGGTGAACAACCGGAAGGTCCTCAACGGCCTCTTCGCCCTGCTGGGCCTGGAGGAGCAGGCCGGGGACGTGATGCGTACCATCGACAAGCTGGAGAAGATCGGCCCCGAGAAGGTGAAGGCCATCCTGACGGACGACTTTGCCGTGGCCGCCGACACCGCCGACACCCTGCTGGGCCTGCTGGCGGCTGAGGACCCCATGGCCGCTCTGGAGCCCTTCAAGGGCAAGAACGAGCTGTTCGACCTGGGTGTGTCCGAGCTGGAGACCGTGGTCAAGTATATGTCCGCCTACGGCGTGCCGGAGGACCACTTCATGGTGGACCTGACCATCGCCCGTGGCCTGGACTACTACACCGGCACCGTGTATGAGACCGTCATGCTGGACCACCCGGAGGTGGGCTCCATCTGCTCCGGCGGCCGGTACGACAACCTGGCGGAATATTACACCGACAAGCAGCTGCCCGGCGTGGGCATCTCCATCGGCCTGACCCGGCTGTTCTCCGTGCTGGAGGCCCAGGGCTACCTGAACGAGGAGATGAACACCGCCCCCGCCGACGTGCTCATCCTGCCCATGACCGAGGACCTGTCCGCCGCCATCTCCTTCGCCACCGCCCTGCGGGACGCGGGGGTGCGGGCCCAGCTCCACTGCGAGAAGAAGAAATTCAAGCAGAAGCTGTCCTACGCCGACAAGCTGTCCATCCCCTACGCCGCCTTCCTGGGCGAGGATGAGATCGCTCAGGGCAAGGTGACGGTGAAGGACCTGACCTCCGGTGAGCAGCAGACCGTGACCCCCGCTGAGGCGGTGGCCCTGGTCCAGGCCGGTCTGGCCGCCCGGTCCGGCGGCGCTCCCATCCGGGACAAGGACTGAATGGAACTTTCCCCCTCCCCCATCGTCTATAGGAAAAAGACCTTCCCCCCTCAGGGGGGTCGGACTGTCCGGGGGACAGTCCGATCAAAGAAGGTCTTCCTTACCCCGTGGTGGCCCGTAGGGCCGGATGAGGGGATCTGCCCCTTTTGGATCTAATTAGGAGGAATGTTTCCATGAAAAAGCTTGCCGCTCTGATTCTGTCCGCCGCCCTGCTGGCGGGCTCCGCCGCCGCCATCTCCCCTGAGGAGGCCTTCCCCAAGGTTAACGAGTACCCCGGCTTCATTGATGTGGAGGCCGGTTCCTGGTACGAAGATCCCGCCCGCATCTGCGCCGAGGTGGGACTGATGCAGGGCACGGGCCACGCCTTTGCCCCCTACCAGATCCTCACCGTGGGCGAGGTGGCCACCATCGCCGCCCGCATGAACGAGGCCATCACCGGGGACCCCATCCCCATGGCCACTCCCAAGCCCGGCGAGACCCTGCCCTGGTACTTCTCCTATGTAAAGTACCTGGAGGACCTGGGCATCGACGTGCCCGACCCGGAAAAACAGGCCACCCGTCAGGAGTTTGTGTCCATCCTGGCCGCCGTGGTGCCCGAGGATATGCTCGCCCCCATCAACACCATCACCACCCTGCCCGACACCCAGGATGAGGCGGTGCTGCGCTTCTACAACGCGGGCATCCTCACCGGCGTGGACGACTGGGGCACCTTCGCCCCGGGCAACAGCCTGACCCGTGCCGAGACCGCCGCCATGGTGGCCCGTGTGGCCCGCACCGACCTGCGCCAGACCTTCACCCCGGCGGACTACACCCCCTTTACCGCCGCCGGGCTCAAGCCCTCCGACGTGCTGTTCACCAACGGCACCACCGCCGGGGCCTACCTGCCCTATGTGCAGGAGCTGATTGACGGCCTGGAGGCCGACTGCGCCGCCCAGGGCATGGAGTTCAACTGGTTCAACACCGTGGACTCTGTCACCTTCCTGGACTACGTGAAGAACACCGCCCTCGCCCACTTCGGCGTCACCGCAAAGGATGGCACCCAGCTGTACAAGAACTTCGACGTGCAGGTGTACTACAGCCGGTATCTCGACCTGCGCACCTGACCTTCCCCCCACAGGGGGGAAGGTGGCCCGCAGGGCCGGATGAGGGGATGCGGGACAACAAAGGCCCCCTCATCAGTCAGCCTGCGGCTGACAGCTTCCCCCCTAAGGGGGGAAGCTAGTGCTATCTGCCCCTTCTTCTATTTCCCATTTGTATTTTTATAATTATATATTACAATCTGGAGTTGATTTCACATGGCTAATGTCAAAACCGCCTACCGCACCCACACCTGTGGGGAGCTCCGCATGGAGCAGGTGGGCCAGACCGTCACCCTGGCGGGCTTCCTGGAGAACTTCCGTGAGGTGGGCGCCAGCCTGGGCTTCGCCGTCCTGCGGGATTTCTACGGCACCACCCAGGTGGTGGCCGAGACCGAGGAGATGGTCAAGACCATCAAGGCTCTGAACAAGGAGTCCACCATCGCCGTCACCGGCGTGGTGCGGGAGCGGGATTCCAAGAACCCCAAGCTGCCTACCGGCGACATCGAGGTGGTGCCCGAGAAGATCGAGGTGCTGGGCCGCTGCCGCCACAACGAGCTGCCCTTCCAGATCAACCGCAGCCGTGAGGCCGACGAGACTCAGCGGCTCAAGTACCGCTATCTGGACCTGCGCAACCCCGCCGTCAAGAACAACATCATCCTCCGCTCCCAGGTGGTGGCCGCCCTGCGGCAGGCCATGACCGCCCAGGGCTTTATGGAGATCACCACTCCCATCCTCACCGCTTCTTCTCCGGAAGGCGCAAGAGACTATTTGGTACCCAGTAGAAAACACCCCGGCAAGTTCTACGCCCTGCCTCAGGCTCCCCAGCAGTTCAAGCAGCTGCTGATGGCCTCCGGCTTCGACAAGTACTTCCAGATCGCCCCCTGCTTCCGGGACGAGGACGCCCGGGGCGACCGCTCCCCCGGCGAGTTCTACCAGCTGGACATGGAGATGGCCTTTGCCGGTCAGGAGGACGTGTTTGCCGTCCTGGAGCAGGTGCTCCCCCCCATCTTCGCCCAGTACGGCACCTACAACGTGGCCTCTGAGGCCCCCTTTAAGCGGATCTCCTACCTGGAGGCCATGGACAAGTACGGCTCCGACAAGCCCGACCTGCGGATCGACCTGACCGTCACCGACGCCACCGAGGTACTGGGTTCCTGCGGCTTCGGTCCCTTCGAGGGCAACACCGTCAAGGCCATCGTGGTGTCCGGCTTTGAGGGCACCCGCAAGCAGATCGACGGCATCTGCAACGAGGTGGAGGTCCAGTCGGGCAACAAGGCCTACTGGTTCCGCCTGGATGAGAAGGGTGAGATCGTGGGCGGCATCGCCAAGTTCGTCCAGCCCATCAAGGACGCCGTGGTGTCCGCTCTGGGCCTGGAGCCCGGCTGCTTCGTGGGCCTCACCGCCGGCAAGCTGCTGACCGCTCAGAAAACCGCCGGTGTGCTCCGCTCCAAGCTGGGCGCTTTCTGCCCCAACCACATGGACAAGGAGCGCTATGAGTTCTGCTGGATCGTGGACTTCCCCATGTACGAGATCGGCGAGGAGTCCGGCGAGCTGGAGTTCTGCCACAACCCCTTCTCCATGCCCAACGGCGGCCTGGAGATCCTGAAGAAGGCGGCTGCCGGCGAGGTGGACCCCCTCAGCATCACCGCCTTCCAGTACGATCTGGTGTGCAACGGCGTGGAGCTGTCCTCCGGCGCGGTGCGGAACCACGACCCCGAGATCATGATCGAGGCCTTCCAGCTGGTGCGGCTGGGCGAGGAGGACGTAAAGGCCAAGTTCCCCGCCATGTACAACGCCTTCACCTACGGCGCGCCCCCCCATGCGGGCATCGCCCCCGGCGTGGACCGTATGGTCATGCTGCTGGCCGGCGAGGACTCCATCCGTGAGATCATCCCCTTCCCCATGAACAAGAACGCCCAGGACCTGATGATGGGCGCTCCCTCTTTTGTCACCGACGCCCAGCTCAACGAGCTGAACATCGTGTGCACCAAAAAGGAAGAGGACGAGTAAAGCGCCCATCATCAGGGGCCCCGCACAGCGGGGCGCGCTTTGCGCGTACAAGCGTTTTCGCCTGTGGCGAAAACCTTGGCGCAGGCGGAATTCACTTCCGCCGAGCAAGTAAAATCATCCCTGGGTCCCCGGACAACCCAGGCTGTCCGGGATCTGGGCGCTCCCTCCTTCGTCACCGACGCCCAGCTCAACGAGCTGAACATCGTGTGTACCAAGAAAGAGGACGAGGAATAAGACAACAGAGAACGGCTCCCATCGGATATGCTCCGATGGGGGCCGTTTTTGATGGAATCGATTTTGACCACCCGCAGGGGCCGACACCCCAGGGTGGCCTCTCTTGCCCCTTTGGGGCAATTCACCTTCTGCCCACATCGGCCCGCAGGTCATCCCCTGCCCAGCAGCTCCATGCCCACCTGGCGGCCCAGCTCCTCGGCCTGGGCGGTGACGGTGTCCACGATCTCATGGACGTAGTCGCAGTTGCCGCACAGGGAGGCCCAGCCCGGCAGCTTCCCCCCCAGCCCCGCCAGCAGCTCCCGCTCGGGGATGAGGCCCAGGGCGGTTATGAGGGTGTCGCAGGCCACCTGCTCCTCCTTGCCGCTGTCCAGATGGTGCAGCGTGACGCCGGTAAGCCGCCCCTCCCCGTGGAGCTGGGTGACGGTGGTCCGGGTCATCAGGGGAATGCGGTGCTCCAGCAGACAGGACCGGTAGTTGCGCACCATGCCGCCGCAGCTCCCCTTCTGCTCCACCACCCCCAGCACCTGGCAGCCCTCCAGCACGAACCGGCGGGCCATGATGAGGCCCAAATCCCCGCTGCCCAGCACCAGCACCTTTTTCCCCGGCCGCCAGTGGCGGAGGTTGATCATCCGCTGGGCCTCCCCGGCGGTAAATACACCGGCGGGGCGGGTACCGGCGACGGGGAGAGAACCGATGGTCTTTTCCCGGCAGCCGGTGGCCAGAATGAGCCGCCGGAAGGCCACCGGCTCATATCCGCCGGGGCCGGACAGCTCCGCCGTCCGCCGCTGGGACAGGGAGAGCACGGTGGTGTTGAGGCGCACGCTCACCGCCGCCCCCTCCATCTGGGCCACAATGCGAGCGGCGTACTCCGGCCCGGTGAGGTTGCGCTGGAAGTAGCCCAGGCCGAAGCCCTGGTGGATGCACTGGGGCAAAATGCCCCCCAGCCGCTCCTCCCGGTCCACCAGCAACACCGAAACCGGCCCCGCGCCCGCGGCGGCCAGGGCGGCGGACATCCCCGCCGCGCCGCCCCCCACCACCAACAGATCAACCTTCTCCATGCCGTCCTCCTGTCAGCAGCCGGGAACCCGGCCCGTCCTTTTGCAGATCCTCCGGGGGTACCCCCAGCATCCGGGCCATGAGGGCCATGATCCGGTCCCCGCAGAAGGCCCCCTGGCACCGGCCCAGGCCGGTGCCTGTCCGCCGCTTTACCCCGTCCAGGGTAACCGCACCCCGACGGATGGCGTCCCGCACCTCCCCTTCGGTGATCCCGCCGCACCGGCACAGGATGCGGCCATAGGCCGGGTCCCGGGCCGCCAGGGCCGCCCGCGCCTCCCGGGTCAGCTCCCGGGGACGTACCGGCGCTTTTTGCTCCGGCCGGAAGGTGGGGTCGGGCTCCCCCTTCCCCAGCTGGTCCGCCACCTGGGGGGCCAGCCAGGCCCCCAGGGCCTGGGCGCAGGTGAGGCCGGGGGTCTTGATGCCGATGAGGCTCCACAGCCCTCTGGCCGGATTGGTGACGGTGAAATCGTGGATGCTCTGGGCCCGCACCACGTTGTAGGGCTTGGGCCGCACCCCGGCGAAGGAGCGGATGGTCAGCTCCAGATCCAGCTCGGGGGCCACCTGGGCCGCCAGCTGACGCAGCCGGTCCAGCCCCGCCCGGGTGGTGGCGGACAGAGGTCCCACTCCCGGCTGCTCCGACGGCCCCAGCAGCAGCTTGCCGTCCAGGGTGGGCACCATGGTCAGGCCCTTGCCCTTCTCCTCCGGCTCATGGAAAATGACATGATTGACATAGTGGCCCGCCCCCTGGTCCAGGATCAGATAGTCCGCCTTCTCCGGGGTAATGCGTACCGTGGGCGGGGCGGCCAGCTCCTGGACCTGGTCGGCGTGGAGGCCGCAGCAGTTGACCACCGCCGCCGCCCACAGCTCCCCCCGTAGGGTGACCACCCGCCAGCCTCCGTGTTCCGGCAGCAGGTCGGTGACCGGGGCGTTGAGCCAGGGGGTGACGCCGTTGGCCAGGGCGTTCTCCCAGGCGGCGTAGCACAGGGCCCAGGGGTCGGTCACCCCGGTGTCGGGGGCATAGAGGGCGGAGGACACGCCGGGGGCCAGCCCCGGCTCCCACTCCAGGGCCGCCCGGCCCGACATGAGCTTGAGGCCCTCCACCCCGTTCTCCAGGCCCTGGATCATCTTCCGCTGGAGAGTCTGGTCGGCGTTGGGCCCGTAGCTCACCATCAAAGACCCCCGCCGGGCAAAGGGCACCCCCAGCTCCCGGCACAGGTCCCCGAAGCCCTTGCAGGCCGCCACGCACAGCCGGGTCTTGAGGGTGCCCGGCTTGGTGTCGCAGCCGGTATACACAATGGCGGTGTTTGCCCGGGAAATGCCGGTACACACGTCCTCCCGGGCCTCCACCAGGGCCACCTTCAGGGGGTGGCGGCGCAGCTCCCGGGCCATAAAGCAGCCCAGCAGCCCGCCCCCCAGTACCGCCACATCATAGCGCTCCATGGAAGGTCCTCCTCTCTTGATCGGCCCGCTATCTCCTATCTTCTATCTTCTAACTCCTCACTATTGGAAATGCCGCCGCACCCGGCCGGGCCGGTCCAGGGTGTAGCCCCCTAGCTGTTCCAGCCGCTCCCGGAAGGCGGGACTTTGCAGCACCTCCAGCAAGGCCCGCACCGCCGGGGTGTCCCAGGCGTAGTCGGGGATAAGCAGGTCGTACTGCTCCACGCACACCGGCAGAAAGTCCAGGTCATACAGCCGGGCGGCGGACAGGATGCCCATACCGGCATCGGCAGTGCCGGAAGCGATCTGGGCGGCCACCGAGGTGTGGGTCAGCTCCTCCCGGTCGTAGCCATACACAGTGGCGGGGTCAATGCCCTCCTTCCGGCACAGGTAGTCGGCCAGAATACGGGTGCCCGAGCCCTTCTGCCGGTTGACGTACCGCAGATTGGCGATATCCCCAAAGCCCTTGATACCCAGGGGATTGCCCTTGGCCACCATCAGGCCCTGGGTGCGGCCCACGCACTCCACCTGATACACGCCCCCGTTGGGGAAATACTTCTCCAGATAGGAGGTGTTGTAGCTGCCGTCGGCCTCGTCCAGCAGGTGGCACCCCGCCCCGTGGGCCTCCCCCCGGCGGAGGGCCATAATACCCCCCATGGAGCCCACATGGGTGGAACTCATGTACAGATGGGGGTGGGTCTGGTGGAGCAGGTCGGCCACCTCGTCCAGCAGGGGGTCGTGGCTGCCCATCATCACCAGGGTGTGCTCCAGCTCCTCCCGGGGCCGCAGGAGAGAGACGGTGACCCTCTCCCCCGCCTCCAGGCCCTCCTTGCCCTGGGGGATATCCAGGATGCCGTCGGCCTTCAGGAAGGAGGACACCACTCCCGCTCCCCTAGCCAGGGGGGAGGCCACCAGCTTATCCCCCACCTGGCCCAGCCGCACCCGGACAAACTCCCGGTATTTCAGCCCCGACACCACCCGCCGGGCCAGCACCGCCTCCGCCTGTTCCCGGGCGGGGGCCTTTTTTCCGGTCCAGCTTTCAATCAAAGGACGGAGCAGGTGCTCCAGCACCAGAATCCCGCTGACCGGATAGCCGGGCACCCCCAGTACGGGCACCGGGCCGCTCCGGCCCAGAATGGCGGGCTTGCCCGGGCGGATGGCCAGCCCGTGGCACAGCACCTCCCCCACCGTACCAATGACGGCGGCGGAGTAGTCCTCCCGGCCCGCCGACGACCCGGCGTTGAGGATCACCAGGTCGCACTCCTCCGTGGCCTTGGTGAGGGCGGCGGTGAGGTCGGCTTTGTTGTCCTTTACAATGGGATAGGTCTTGGCCGTACCGCCCCACTCCACGATCATGGCGGAGAAGATGGAGGAGTTGAACTCCAGCACGTCCCCCGGCTGGGGGTGGTCGGTGGGGGGCACCACCTCGTCCCCGGTGGGGATGATCCCCACCACCGGGCGGGTAAACACCTCCACCGCCAGCACACCCCCGGCGATCATGGCCCCGATGGCGGCGGGAGTGATCGTGGTATGGGCGGGGAGGAGCATCTCCCCGGCGCACACGTCCTCCCCGATCTGCCGGATGTGCTGCCAGGGGGCGGCGGCCTCATGGAGGACGGCCTTCTCCCCCTCCCACAGCACGTCCTCGATCATCACCACCGCGTCCTTCCCCTCGGGCAGGGGGTCGCCGGTATCCACCACCGTGAACTGAGTGGGCGCCAGGGCCACCGGCGTGGTCTCAGTGGCCCCGAAGGTGTCCGCCGCCGCCACGGCGATGCCGTCCATGGCACAGGCGGGATAGTGGGGGGCGCACAGGGCGGCGTAGACCGCCCGGGCAGTCACCCGGCCCGCCGATTGCGCCGCCGGCACCGTCTCGGTTTTGGGCTGAAAGCCCCCCTCCGCCAGCCAGGCGGGATAGCGCTCCTCCGCCTGCTCCAAAGGGAGGTTGGTCAGATAGGTAAAGGGCATAGTAACGCCTCCTGATACAAAACTACCCGAAGAGGGACACCTCCACAAGTTCCCCCGCCGGGATGCCCTCCCGGTCCCGGGGGACGCAGAAGAAGCCGTCCGCTCCGGCCAGGGTGGTGATGAGCCCCGACTTGCCCCAGATGGGCTGGGCCCATAGCCCGTCGGGCTTCTCCTCCAGGGTGACGCCGGTGTACTGGGCCCTGCCGTGGTTGGCGGGGACGGTCTGGGCCAGCTTGGCGGACACCGTCCGCCCCTTCCAGGTCCGCCCCTCCAGCCGGGCCAGCAGGGGGATGAGAAAGAGTTTTGCGGTAAACAGGGGCGGCCACCGGATGGCCTGGCAGGCCCAGGATGGGCTTGCCCCCCGCCCTGCCCAGCAGGGTGGGCTTGCCCGGTTTCATGGCCACCCCGTGGCACAGCACCTCACCCAGCGAGGCCATGATCCGGTAGGCGGCGTCCTTCTCCCCCACCGAGCTGCCTCCCGACAGCACCACGCAGTCACAGGCGGCCAGAGCCTCCTCCACCGCCTCTCTCAGCAGTTCCTCCCGGTCAGGGACGATGCCCAGGGGCACCGCTTCCGCCCCCGCCTGGGCCAGCAGAGCGGCCACCAGGGGGCCGTTTACGTCCCGCACCTGTCCGGGGCCGGGGTCCTGCTCCGGGGGCACCAGCTCGTCCCCGGTGGAGATGATCCCCACCCGCAGTCTGGGGACCACCGGTACCTGAGTCACACCCAGGGCCGCCAAAGCCCCGATGTCCTGGGGCTCCAGCCTGCGGCCCTTCCGCAGCACCAGGTCCCCCGGCTTTACGTCGTCCCCCTTGAAAATCAGGTTGGCCCCCGGGGGGACGCTCTTCACAATGCCGATCTCCCCGCCGCCGTAGTCCTCGGTGTGCTCCACCATCTGGACGGCGTCGGCCCCCTTCGGCAGGGCCCCGCCGGTGGGGATGGCGGCGCACTGGCCGGGGCCCACGGCAAAGGCGGGTTCCTTTCCCATCTCCACCGCCCCCGTACAGATGAGCAGGGCGGGAATGGACTCGCTGCACCCGAAGGTGTCCGCTCCCCGCAGGGCGTAGCCGTCCACGGTGGAGCGGTCAAACCCTGGGACAAATTGGGCGGCCCGGATCTCCCGGGCCAGCACCCGCCCCAGGGCACGGTCCAGCCCCACGGTTTCCGGAGGCCGGTCCAGGGGGGCGAAGGTATTTGCAATCAGGGTCAAAAGTTCCTCAGGGGTCATGACGGTGAGCATGGTCCCCCTCCTTTCCCACCCCGAAAAAGTCCAGGGCGAAGGCCTGAAATTCCAGCCCCACGGGGCTGAGATGCTTTTCCCGCTTGAAGCACAGCATGAGAGGCCGGGCAAACCGGCCGCTGGCCAGCCGGACCAGGGCGATGCGGGAGTCGGCCCGGTAGGGGGCGGCGGCTCCCTCGGGCACAAAGCCCAGGGCCAGCCCGGCGGCCACCACCTGCCGGTGGCCCTCCCGGTCGTTGACCAGACAGCGGGTGGCCGGATGGAGGTTGAGCCCGGCGCACAGGTAGTAGGGCTCCTCCAGCCAGTGGCCGGGGCTGCTGAGAAAGACCATGCTCTGGCCCTCCAGGGCCTTCAAATCCACCGGCTCCCGGCGGGCCAAGGGGTGGTGGGCGGGCAGGGCCAGCAGATAGCGCTCGCTGCCCAGGGGGTAGCCCCGGAACTTCTCATACCGGCTGTCGTCGGGGCAGAGCAGCATATCATACTTGTTGATGTCGGGGACCTCCAGCTCCTCAATGCGGCAGTCCAGCTGGAACTCCACCCCCGGCCGGGTATCGGCAAAGGCGGCCAGACAGGCGGCCACCCTCTCCTCCCCGCCGCAGCACCCCACCGACAGCCGCTTCACCGGCCCGGCGGACAGCTCCCCCAGCTCCAGCAGGGTATCGTCCAGGTCCCGGAGCATGGTCCGGGCGCTCTCCAGAAACCGGCGGCCCGGCTCGTTGAGCAGAATACGCTTGCCCGAGCGGGTGAACAGCGGGGTGCCCAGCTCCTCCTCCAGCCGGGCAATGCTGCGGGACAGGGAGGGCTGGCTGAGGTGGAGGGCCTCCGCCGCTTTGGAGAGGTTTTGCAGCTGGGCTGCGGTAACGAAATATCGGATCTGGGCGATCTGCAAGCTGCTCCCTCCTTATAGCCAAAAGGTATATGCCCTCAGGCCGGGAATCTCCGGCGTCCCCCGGTTTCCACCCCGGTTTCTGTGGCAGAACGTACAGTTTAGACGTCCTTATTATAAGGCCCTTTATGCACAAAAGCAATATGAATTACCAGTCCTTCCCTTTACTTCCCAGCCCTGTGCTCCTACACTAAAATCAGGAGTTCAAATTCTGTCTCAAAAGGAGGTGTGCCTCCGTTCCCGCCGGGAATGGGAGGAAAGGGATGAAACAACTCGTTGTCAAGCCGGAGAAGTGTATCGGCTGCCGCACCTGCGAGCTGGTGTGCTCCTTCGGCCACTACCAGCAGTTCAACCCCCGCCTGGCCAACATCACCGTGCTGGAGTATGAGGCCGCCACCCTGGCGGTGCCGGTGGTGTGCCAGCAGTGCGAGGACGCCAGCTGTATGAAGGTGTGCCCGGTAAAGGCCATCCGCCGGGACGAAAACGGGGCCTGCGTCATCAACTACGACAAGTGCATCGGCTGCAAGATGTGCCGCAGCGCCTGCCCTCTGGGCAATATGTCCTATTCCACCATCGTGAAGAAGGTATTCAAGTGCGACCTGTGCGGCGGGGACCCCAAGTGCGTCAAATACTGCCCCGGCGGGGCCCTGAGCTTTGAGGACCCGGACCTGCGGGACGTACGGAAAAAATGGACGGCGGACAAGATTGTGGCCGCCATGGGAACGGAGGGGTGAGCCATGGGAAACGGATATACCGGCACGATTTTACGCATTGATCTGGCGGCGGGGTCCATCCGCAGGGAGCCCCTGAACCAGAAGAACGCCCAGGAGTATGTGGGGGCCCGTGGTCTGGGCACCAAGTATTACTGCGACGAGTGCGACCCCAACTGCGACCCCCTGGGTCCGGACAACAAACTGATCTTCATGACCGGCCCTCTGACAGGCACCTGCGCCACCTCCTCCGGCCGGTACAACGCGGTGGCCAAGTCCCCCCTGACGGGCACCATCGGGGCGGCCAACTCCGGCGGCCACTTTGGCCCCGAGCTGAAATACGCCGGGTACGACGGCATCATCTTTGAGCATTGCTCGGAGATGCCGGTGTACCTCTACATCAACGACGGCACGGTGGAGCTGCGGGACGCCGCCCACCTGTGGGGCAAGGACGTGTTTGAGACCACCGACCTGCTGCGGGAGGAGCTGGGGGACGAGTTCCGCATCGCCTGCATCGCCCCCGCCGGGGAGACCGGCTGCCTCTTCTCCGCCATCATGAACGACAAGCACCGGGCGGCGGGCCGGGGCGGCATGGGCACGGTGATGGGCTCCAAGAAGCTGAAAGCCATTGCCGTCCGGGGCACCGGCTCGGTGACAGTGGCCCGGCCCGAGGCCTTCTTTGAGGCCTGCGTGGACGCCCGGGCCAAGCTGAAGGCCCACCCGGTCACCGGAGCCGGCCTGTCGGCCTACGGCACTCAAATTCTGGTGAACATCGTCAACGCCACCGGCGGCCTGCCCCTGCGCAACGGCCGGGACGGCTCGGTGTATGATCTGGCCGACGACATCTCCGGCGAGACTCTGGCCGCCAAATACCTGCTGCGGAACAAGGGTTGCTTCGGCTGCTCCATCGGCTGCGGCCGGGCGGTGGAGATCAAGGAGGGCCCCTTTGCCTCCAAGGGCGAGGGCCCCGAGTACGAGGCGGGCTGGTCCTTCGGCGCCGACTGCGGCATCAACGACCTGGCGGCGGTGTGCGACGCCAACTTCCTGTGCAACCAGTACGGCATCGACCCCATCACCATGGGAGCCACCGTGGCCTGCGCCATGGAGCTCTTTGAGCTGGGGGCCATCCCCGAGTCCGACATCGGCTTCCCCCTCCGCTTCGGCGACGCGGCGGCCATGGTGAAGGCGGTGGAGATGACCTGCAAGGGGGAGGGCTTCGGCAAAATCATGGGCCTGGGCTCCTACCGCATGGCGGAAAAATACGGCCACCCGGAGCTGTCCATGTCGGTGAAGAAGCAGGAGATGCCCGCCTATGACGGCCGGGCCATCCAGGGCATCGGCCTGGAGTACGCCACCTCCAACCGGGGCGGCTGCCACGTCCGGGGCTACATGATCTCCCCCGAGGTGCTGGGCATCCCCATGAAGATGGACCCCCTGGTCACCGAGGGCAAGGCGGGGCTGCTGAAAACCTTCCAGGATCTCACCGCCCTGGTGGACGCCACCGGCATCTGCCTGTTCACCACCTTCGGCATCGGCCTGCCCGAGGTGGCCGCCCAGTACCGGGAGGCGGTGGGCAGCGACGAGAGCGACGAGGAGATCCTGCTGAAAGGTGAGCGGATCTGGAACCTGGAGAAGCAGTTCAACATTGCCGCCGGGGTGGAGAAGGACACCCTGCCTCCCCGGCTGCTGCGGGAGAAGCTGCCTGAGGGCCCGGCGGCGGGCAAGGTCAACGACCTGTACACCATGCTGGCGGAGTATTACGCCGCCCGTGGCTGGACGGCGGAGGGCGTTCCCACCCCGGAGAAGCTGGCCTCCCTCAACCTGAAATAAGCCCATGACGGTCAAATTCTTTGCCTATCTGCGGGAAAAGGAGTTTGCCGGGACCAAGGAGCTGGTCCTCCCCCCGCCCCCCACCGTGGGGGCGCTGGGGGAGGACCTGTCCCGGCGTTTTGGCCCCCGGTTCCGGGGGGAGTTCTTCTCCCCCGCCGGGGACGCACTGGGGGAGAAAATCATCGTGCTGGTCAACGGCCGCCGGGTGGAGTTCCTCTCCGGCCTGGACACCCCGCTGAAAGACAGCGACACGGTGCAGATCTTCCCGGTGGTGGCCGGGGGCTGAGCCCCCGCTCCCCCGCCAAACCCAACAAAGGCGGTGAAACCCATATGGATATCCCCATGGAGGACATTCAGACCATCTTACAGGCCTATCCCCCGGAGCAGCGGTTCAGCCTGGCCATGCTCCAGGATATGCAGCACAAGTTCAACTACATCCCCCGGGCGGGCATGGAGGCCCTGGCGGCCTACCTGGGCTGTCCCCTGTCCTCCCTGTACGCCATGGCCACCTTCTACAAGGCCCTGAGCCTCAAGCCCAAGGGCAGGCACATCATCAAGCTGTGCGACGGCACCGCCTGCCACATCCGGGGCTCCACCACCCTGCTGGACGGGGTGCGGCGGCTGCTGGGCATTAACGCCGGGGAGACCTCGGAGGACGGGCTCTTCTCCCTGGAGCTGGTGAACTGCCTGGGCTCCTGCGCTCTGGCCCCGGTGATGGTGGTGGACGGCACCTACTACGGGCGGGTGACCCTGGAGAAGCTGCCCAAAATTCTGGACCAGTACCGGGAGGTGGAAGGCCATGAATAAAACGGTATTGGTGTGCTGCGGCACCGGCTGCCTGGCCAACGGCAGCGCCAAGGTGGCCGAGGCCTTCCGCACTCTGCTGGCGGGCACCGGCCATCAGGTGGAGTGTTTCGTCAAGGAGACCGGCTGCCAGGGGTTCTGCGAAAACGGCCCCATGGTGCGGATACTCCCCGACGACATCACCTACTACAAAGTCAAGCCCGCCGACGCCGCCGAGATCGTGGCCCAGACGGTGGAACAGGGCCTGCCCGTCACCCGGCTGCTGGCCAAAAACGACGCCGGCCAGCCGGTCACCCGCCGGGAGGACAATCCCTTCTTCGCCCCCCAGGTGAAGGTGGCCCTGCGGAACGTGGGCATCATCTCCCCCGCCAGCGTTGAAGATTATGTCAACCGAGGCGGATACAGCGCCCTGAAAAAGGCCCTGACCATGACCCCCGACGAGATCATCACCCAAGTGGAGCTGTCCGGCCTCCGGGGCCGGGGCGGCGCGGGCTTCCCCACCGGCCGGAAGTGGCGCACCGCCGCCGGGTATGACAACTTCCCCAAGTATGTGGTGTGCAACGGCGACGAGGGCGACCCCGGCGCCTTCATGGACGGCTCCATTCTGGAGGGGGACCCCCACAGTGTGCTGGAGGGCATGGCCATCTGCGCCCTGGCCATCGGGGCGGAGACCGGCTTCCTCTACATCCGGGACGAGTACGCCCTGGCGGTGGCCCACATCCGGGAGGCCATCGCCAACGCCGAGGCGGCGGGCATTTTAGGTGATCACATTTTGGGATCTGACAAGAAATTAAAACTCTCCGTTGTCAGGGGCGGCGGCGCTTTCGTGTGCGGCGAGTCCACGGCGCTGATGGCGTCGGTGGCCGGCCGGGTGGGCGAACCCCGGGCCAAGTACATCCGCTCGGTGCAGCGGGGCCTGTGGGACCAGCCCACGGTGCTCAACAACGTGGAGACCTTCGCCAACATTTCGGTGATTTTGGACCGGGGCGGGGCGGAATTTGCCAAGCTGGGCACCGAGGGGTCCAAGGGAACCAAGGTGTTCTCCATGGTGGGCAAGGTGAAGCGCACCGGCCTGGTGGAGGTACCCATGGGGGCCACCCTCCGCCACCTGATCTTCGACATCGGCGGCGGCATCCAGGGGGATCGCCCCTTCAAGGCGGTGCAGACCGGCGGCCCCTCCGGCGGGTGCATCCCCGAGGAACTGCTGGACCTGCCGGTGGACTTCGACACCCTGAAAAGCCACGGGGCCATGATGGGCTCCGGCGGCATGATCGTCATGGACGACCGCAGCTGCATGGTGGAGGTGGCCCGGTATTATGTAAAGTTCCTCTCGGAGGAGTCCTGCGGCAAGTGTACCCCCTGCCGGGAGGGTTTGAGGCACATTCTGACCATCCTCACCGACATCTGTCAGGGCAAGGGGCAGCTCAGCGACCTGGACCTGCTGGAGGAGCTGTGCCACACCCTGGCGGACAGCTCCCTGTGCGCCCTGGGCAAGTCGGCTCCCAACCCGGTGCTCACCACTCTGAAGTATTTCCGGCAGGAGTACGAGGCCCACATTCTGGAGCACCGCTGTCCGGCGGGGGTGTGTACCGCCCTCACCAGCTTTGCCATTGACCCGGACAAGTGTGTGGGCTGCGGGGCCTGTAGCCGGGCCTGCCCCGCCGGGGCCATCTCCGGCGGCGTGAAGGAGCCCCATGTCATTGATCCCGCCCGGTGCATCGCCTGCGGCTCCTGCCGGGAGGCCTGCAAGTTCGGCGCGGTGGAGACGAAAGGCAAGGTGGCGGGATGATCATTACCATTGACGGAAAGCAGTGCAGCTGTGAGAAGGGGGAATTTCTCCTCCAGGTGGCCCGGCGCAACGGCATCTACATCCCTACCCTGTGCCACCACGAGGCCCTGCCTGGGCAGGGCTGCTGCCGGGTGTGTATTGTGGAGGTAGACGAGGGCAAGGGCCCCAAGATCGTGGTGTCCTGCGTCTACCCGGTGGAGCGGGAATGTACCGTATCCACCGACAGCGACAAGGTCCGCAGTCAGCGGGGGATGATTCTGTCCCTCCTCTACAAGCGGGCCCCGGACAGCGAACTGATTGCCCAGATGTGTACCCACTACGGCGCGCCCCCGCTGGAGCGCCTCAAGCCGGTGGACAGCGGAAAGTGCATCCTGTGCGGGCTGTGTACCCGGGCCTGCGCCGAGCTGAGCGTGGGGGCCATCTCCACCGTCAACCGGGGGGTCACCAAGGAGGTGGCCACCCCCTACCACGACGAGAGCCCGGTGTGCGTGGGCTGCGGCTCCTGCGCCAGCGTGTGCCCCACCGACGCCATCCCCCTTACCGAGACGGCGGATACCCGCACCATCTGGGGCAAAACCTTCCGCCTGGTGCGGTGTGCCCATTGCGGCGCGGTCATCGGCACGGCGGAGGAGCTGGCCCTGGCCGCCCAAAAGACGGGCGAGGAGCCGGAGAAGCTGTGTGAGCGCTGCCGGAAGGCCGCCCTGGCCCAGGTGCTGGCCCACACCTACGGGGACCAATAACAGAACGAAAAAGCCCGGCGCGTCATGTGACGCGCCGGGCTTTTGTATGCTTGATACTCTTACCCCAGGTAGGCCAGGGGGTTGACGGCGGTGCCGTTGATCTGCACCTCAAAGTGGCAGTGGTTGCCGGTGGACCGGCCGGTGGAACCTACGCGGGCAATGGGCTGGCCCTGGTACACCTTGTCGCCGGTGGAGACCAGCAGGCTGGAACAGTGGGCGTACAGGGTACGCACGCCGTTGCCGTGGTCGATAACCACATAGTTGCCGTAGCTCCAGTAGCTGCCGGTACCGGTGCCCGACCACACCACGGTGCCGCCGTCGGAGGCCTTGATGGTGGTGCCGTAGGAGGTAGCGATATCCAGACCGCTGTGGTAGCTGTAGGAGCCGAAGATGGAGCGGTAGCCAAAGCTGGAGGTGATGTTGCCGTACACCGGCCAGATGTAGGTGCCGGTGGGCAGCCAGGAGGGCCGCACCTTGGTGCCTACGGCGATGACCTTGTTGGTGGCCTCACGGGTGACCTCGGTGGAGAGCACCGTGCGCTCCTGCTCCACGCCGTTGAGGTAGGCCACGTCGGCGGTGACCACCTGCTCGCCGGGGGTACCGGCGTCCAGCACCCTGGACTCGCCCTGATACATGGAGTCGTCCTCCACTTCCACCACGGGGCAGGCAATCTCCTCGGTGTAGGTCACATGGTCCACGGTCTTGACGGACAGGAAGGGGATCTCTTCCTTAACATTGACGATCTGGCCGATGTAGATGCGGCTGCTGTCCACATCGGGGTTGAGGGCCTCCAGCTCGGACAGGGTCATGCCGTTGGCCACGGCGATGTCCACAAAGGTATCGCCCTGCTGCACCTCATAGGTGGTCTGGCCGTTCTGGTTGGCGGTGAGGGCGGCCAGCATGGCGTCGGTGTCCTGGTTGACGTCGGAGGCAGTGTACTCATGGGTGATGTACACGCCGGAGGTGAACTCGGCGGAGATGGTGTTCTCGTTGACATAGGGGGCCTTCACCTGCTCCAGCACCGCGTTGAGGGTCTCCTGGTCCTGGGCGGCGCCGATGAACTGGCTGTTGACGGTGAGCACATAGTTCTTCATCACGTCGCCGATCTGATCAAAGAGGTAGGTCTCAAACTCGGCGGTGGGGGTGATGTTCTCCGGCTCGGTGAGGGCGAAGGAGTAGGAAATCTCTCCGTCCAGGGTGTAGTCGTAGCCCAGGATCTTGGTCGCCCGGGCCTCCACCCGATCCACCGCGTCCTCAAAGACCTGGGGAGAGGTGACGGTGCCCAGAGCCACGCCGTTCATCTCCACCACATAGGCGGGGGTGTAAACGGAGGTGACCACCGCGGCCACGCCCACAACAGCGGCTACAGCCAGGAAGTGGAACGGGCTGACGATGCGGCAGCCGCCGGCGGTGGCGGCATCGGACCAGTGCTGGAACCGCACGACGCCGGCACGCAGAGCGGTGCTGGCAGCCTGGGCTTTGGCCCGCAGCCGGGCGGGCAGGCTCTCAGTCTCCCGTTCCTGTGGAATATGAAGGATCTCGTCCATGGGGAGATTCCCCTCCTATATCATGGAATATCAATCAGTCTGTATCCGGTCTGTATCCGATCGGTAACAGCCGGAAACGAAAAGGTTACAAATGGTTACAGTTGTAATCATACACGCATTTTGGTAAAAAGTCAAGGCTTTCCGGAAAAAGTAAACGTTTTTTCTCTCAGTAAAGAAAGAAATTTTCATGCCACAACATCTGGTAGCCCATGGGAAAAAGGGACCGCCCCACCCCCAAGACCGGTGGTCCGGGGGCGGACGGTCCACAAAATATTTCGTCACATCGCCGGATGGGCATTGCCATATTACGACAAAAAACCGGAGCGCCCATAAGAGCGCTCCGGTTTGATGTACCTTTTACCTTTTTGTTACGCCAGGGCCGCGGTGATGATGGCCATAGAGTAGGCCCCACAGGCCCAAGGCCTGCGGGGACCCCAATTTTGATATCTGCTCGGGGCAAATGAATTGCCCCGGCATCAAGGTTTTGTGCCCTTGGCACAAAACGCTTGGCGGCCCAGGCGCCGGTCCCGCCATGGGCGGGTCGGAGGTCTCCTCCATGGCCATAAAAAGACCGGAGCACCCCTGAGAGTGCTCCGGTTTGATGTACCTTTTTGTTACGCCAGGGCCGCGGTGATGATGGCCATGGAGTAGACCTCCTGGGCGTTGCAGCCGCGGGACAGGTCGTTGATGGGGGCGTTGAGGCCCAGCAGCACGGGGCCGTAGGCGTCAAAGCCGCCCAGACGCTGGGCAATCTTGTAGCCGATGTTGCCGGCGTTGATGTTGGGGAAAATAAAGGTGTTGGCGTAGCCGGCCACAGGGGAGCCGGGGCACTTGAGCTGGCCCACCTTGGGGGACACGGCGGCGTCGAACTGGAGCTCGCCGTCCACGGCGAAGTCGGGGTTGGTGGCCAGCACCTTCTCATAGGCGTGGCGCATCTTGTCCACGGTGTCGCCCTTGCCGGAGCCCTTGGTGGAGTAGCTCAGCATGGCCACCTTGGGGTCGATGCCGAAGGTGCGGGCACAGTGGGCCACCTCGGTGGTGATCTCCACCAGCTCGTCCTCGGTGGGGTCGATGTTGATGGCGCAGTCGCCCATGGCCAACACGGTGTTCCCGCCCACGCCCTCACGGACCAGGATAAAGCAGGAGGACACGATCTTGTTGCCGGGCTTGGTCTTGATCAGCTGCAGGGCGGGACGGACGGTGTCGGCGGTGGAATAGGTGGCGCCGCCCAGCAGGCAGTCGGCCACGCCCACCTTCACCAGCATGGTGCCGAAGTAGTTGCCCTTCTGCAGGGCGGCACGGCACTCGTCGGCGGTCATCTTGCCCTTACGCAGCTCCACCATGGCCTCCACCAGCTTGTCCATCTCGGGGTAGGTCTTGGGATCAATGATCTCGGCGCCCCGGATGTTGTAGCCGGCCTCCTCAGCGGCGGCCTTGACCTCCTCCTCGTTGCCGATGAGCACGGGAGTCAGGAAGGTACCGGCCAGCAGACGGGCGCTGGCCTCCAGGATGCGGGGGTCGGTGCCCTCGGTGAACACGATGCGCTTGGGGCTCTTTTTCAGGGTATCGATCAGGGTCTGGAACATATGAATAGCCATGGGAATCTCCTCCATTTCAAAGATCCGAACTTTTGCCAAATACTTGGCGGTATAGCTATTATACACCTGATCTGAGGACAATCACAAGGACCAGTACGAAAAAATATTGTGGAAAAATCCGCTTTACTTTTGGTATTTTTGCAATTATACTATACACACTGTTTTTTAGGAGAGGTGTGCTATGACTTCAGATTTTTCCCGCTGCCTGTCTCTGCTGCGGCAGGAGAAGGGGGCGTCCCAGCGGGCGGTGGCCAAGGACCTGGGCATCAGCCAGGCGCTGCTGTCCCACTATGAAAACGGCGTCCGGGAGCCCGGCCTGGCCTTTGTCATCAAAGCCTGCAACTACTACAATGTGTCCGCCGACTTCCTGCTGGGCCGGACCCTGAGCCGGGACGGCACCACCATCGCCGCCGAGGAGCTGTACGACTACTCCACCGAGAAGGACAACGTGCTCCACGGCTCCATCCTGGCCACCCTGAACAAGAAGCTGCTGGTCAACTCCACCGGCGTGCTCTTCGACCTGCTGGGCAAGACCGGCAAGAAGGAGGCCATCAACGCCGCCGCCGACTATCTGGGCACCGCCATCTACAAGCTGTTCCGCCACCTCTATCGGGCGGACGGCACCCAGAACGAGGACTTTTTCTCCGTGTCCGCCCGGCAGTTTATCGCCGGGGTGCCCTTTGCCGACATGATCTGCGCCGAGGCCGATTACACCGAGGCCCTGGCCGCCCACGCCAAGGACAAGGGGACCTTCCCCCCCATGAACAACGACGCTCTCATGGAGAACTATCCCGGCCTGTACCAGTCCCTGCTCCAGATCATCCATAACACCGGCGAGCGCATCAACCGCCGGACGGCGGAGCGCCGGGAGAAATAAGGGCGGACTCCAGCCCACTACTAAAATGACATCATTACGGGAGGTATGACCTTGACCGACCAATCCAAAATCCGTAACTTTTCGATTATTGCCCATATTGATCATGGTAAGAGTACCCTGTCCGACCGGCTGATTGAGCAGTGCAACGCCGTTACCGCCCGGGAAATGGAGTCCCAGCTGCTGGACAACATGGACCTGGAGAAGGAGCGGGGCATTACCATCAAGGCCCGGGCCGTCAAGCTCAACTACGCCGCCGAGGACGGCAACACCTACGAGCTCAACCTCATTGACACCCCCGGCCATGTGGACTTCAACTACGAGGTGTCCCGGTCCCTGGCCGCCTGCGAGGGCGCCATTCTGGTGGTGGACGCCGCCCAGGGCATTGAGGCCCAGACCCTGGCCAACACCTACCTGGCCATGGAGCACGACCTGGAGATCCTGCCGGTGGTCAACAAGATCGACCTGCCCGCCGCTGATCCCCAGCGGGTCAAGGACGAGATCGAGAACGTCATCGGCATCCCCGCCCAGGACGCCCCCGAGATCTCCGCCAAGGTGGGCATCAACATCCCCGCCGTGCTGGAGGACATTGTGAAGCACGTCCCCGCCCCCAAGGGGGACCCCAACGCCCCTCTGAAGGCCCTCATCTTCGACAGCCAGTACGACGCCTACCGGGGGGTCATCGTCTATTTTCGCGTCATGGAGGGCACCATCAAAACCGGTATGAACGTGAAGCTGATGGCCTCCGGCGCCACCTATCAGGTGCTGGAGTGCGGCCACCTGCTGCCCCTGGGCATGGAGAGCTGCAAAGAGCTGATCGCCGGCGAGGTGGGCTACTTCACCGCCTCCATCAAGAACGTGAAGGACACCCAGGTGGGCGACACCATCACCGGCGCCGATGCCCCCGCCAACCAGCCTCTGCCCGGCTACCGCCCCGCCCGGGCCATGGTGTACTGCGGTATCTACACCGAGGACGGCAGTAAGTACCCCGATCTGCGGGACGCTCTGGAGAAGCTCCAGCTCAACGACGCCTCCCTGTCCTTTGAGCCGGAGTCCTCCGTGGCCCTGGGCTTCGGCTTCCGCTGCGGCTTTTTGGGGATGCTCCACATGGAGATCATCCAGGAGCGGCTGGAGCGGGAGTTCGACCTGGACCTGATCACCACCCTGCCCTCGGTGATCTACCGCATCACCAAGACCG
Source organism: Candidatus Flavonifractor intestinigallinarum (assembly GCA_019119165.1). Taxonomy (GTDB): domain Bacteria; phylum Bacillota; class Clostridia; order Oscillospirales; family Oscillospiraceae; genus Flavonifractor; species Flavonifractor intestinigallinarum. Next base: position 23,681 of record DWXO01000081.1, read on the forward strand.
ACGGCACCGTGGTCATGGTGGATAACCCCCACAACTACCCCGATCCCGCCGTCATTGAGATGGCGGAGGAACCCTACGCCAAAGTATCCATCGTCTCGCCCCCCGACTATGTGGGCAACATCATGCCCATGTGCCAGGAGCGCCGGGGCGAGTATAAGGATATGCAGTATCTGGACACCAATCTGGTGGAGCTGCACTACTCTATGCCTCTGGGAGAGATCATCTACGATTTCTTTGACACTCTGAAGGCCCGCACCAAGGGCTATGCCTCCCTGGACTACGAGATGGACCGGTACGAGCCCTCCGAGCTGGTGAAGGTGGATATGCTGCTCAACGGCGACCAGGTGGACGCCCTCTCCTTCATCGCCCACAAGGACAAGGCCTATCCCCGGGCCAGAAGGCTGTGCGAGAAGCTGAAGGAGAACATCCCCCGTCAGCTCTTTGAGATCCCGGTCCAGGCCGCCATCGGCGGCAAGGTCATTGCCCGGGAAACCGTCAAGGCCATGCGGAAGGACGTGCTGGCCAAGTGCTACGGCGGCGATATTACCCGAAAGAAGAAGCTGCTGGAGAAGCAGAAAGAGGGCAAGAAGAAGATGCGCTCTTTGGGAACCGTTCAGATTCCCACAGAGGCGTTCATGGCTGTATTAAAACTGGACGAGGAGTAAGCATCCGCAAGGTTCCCTCCTCGCGGCATAGCCGCTGCGGCCTACGCTACAAACGTGCCACCGGCACGTTTGCTTAACGCTGCGGTGGCTGTGCTTAAGCTGGACGAGGAGTAAACTCAGAACGTTTTACACCCATTTTTCTAACTATGTGTGGGGGGTTGACGCTTGACAAGAGACGATCTGATCATAACCAGTCTGGGAAAAAGGTGCATAAAGGTGCATTGTTCGTTCCAACCAGAATCAATTTCTCTTTCAGGGCAGTATCACCGAATTCAACGGTGATCAACAGCAGCTTGAGTTGGCCTGGAACCAGTCCAGCCCTCCTCCCTGGGGCAGCATCGTGCCCGACCGGAAGCTGAAGCTGATCATAGGCAACAGCGGGAGCAACGGTCAGCTGACCGTGGTGGAGGGCTGCGTGGCCCGGGTTATGAAGGACCATCTGCTGGTGGATGTGGAAACGGCCATTTCCAAGCAGGAGGATCGGGTCAGCTTCCGCCAGCCGGTGATGAAAAGCGCCGTCATCCGGCTGTCTGGGGATGAAGGCCCCGGCGATACCTGCACCATTGTGGATATCAGCGCCAGCGGCATTGGTCTGATTTCCCGGCAGGCCTATGAGATCGGCACAAAACTGGAGATCAAAAACCTGCAGCTGCGGGACGGCGGACCGATCCACTCGGTTTTCTGCGAGTTGAGGCGCAGCCGGGAGCAGTCTGAGAAGGGCTACTTTTACGGCTGCCAGTTTTGCGACCTGACCACGGATCAGGAGGACGCGCTGTACGGCGACCTTTTCACCATGCAGGCGCAGGAGCTACGCCGCAGGCGGGAACAAACCAATTTTTAATGACAAATTCATCCTCTGAACAGACGGGCCTGCCGGGATTTTGCGGCAGGCCCGTCTGCTTTTCCGGTTTCCTAGCTGAGAAACAGCTCCACATCCTCCACCGTCAACCCGGTCTGGAGGGCCAGATTGATGCCGAACCCCACCACCTTGGCCAGGTCGGTGACCCGGGCGTCAATGTCCCTGGGGGTGACCATCAGCCCCTCCCCCGCCCCCTGGAGGGCCTGGGGGTCCAGATGGGCCTGGCCCGCCTCGGTCAGCAGGTCGGCGGCCAGGGTGGCCCCATCCACCACCGTGGGCACCCCCACAGCGATGACGGGCACCCCCAGGCTGGCCCGGTCCAGGGCCGCCCGGGCGTTGCCCACCCCGGAGCCGGGGGTGATACCGGTATCGGAGAGCTGAACGGTGGTACACACCCGGCTCAGGCTGCGGGAGGCCAGGGCGTCCACGGCAATGACGCAGGAGGGGCGGATCTTCTCGGTCACCGCCCGCACCAGCTCCCCGCTCTCCACCCCGGTGGTGCCCAGCACCCCCGCCGCCAGAGCGGCCACCGGCCGGAAGGAGCCGAAGTGCTCGGGCACCTGCTCCACCAGATGGCGGGTGACCATGGTGTGGTCGGCGGCGGCGGGTCCGATGTTGTCCGGGGTGATGGCCCGGTTGCCCAGCCCCACCACCAGGGCGGGCGCTCCTTCCGGCAGCTTGAGCAGGGCGTTCAGCTCCGCCGCCACCGCCCGGGCCGCCCGGCCGAAGGCGTCCTCCTCCCGGCGGACCAGGGCGGACAGGTCCACCGTCACATAGGTGCCCACCGGCTTGCCGATGGCCTTTGCCCCCCGGTCGTCCAGCACTTTGACCGTGGTCACCGGGTAGCCCTCCCGGGTGGATTCCTCCTGGGTCACGCCGGGCAGCTCCCCGGTATTGCCTCCCTCCCGCCACAGCTGGGCGGCCTCCAAGGCCAGATCGGTCCGTCTTTGTTCCATATACGTCCTCCTGTACACCCCAAGATATGGTGTTTTGTATGCTGCTTGCCTCTATTTTTTGCGGAGAGCGGCCCCATATACAAAAAAAGTGAAAAAACCTAAAAAAAACTGTTGCAATTTCTCTTGCTTCCTGCTAGAATGTAAAAATGCACAGGCAAACTATGTGTATTACTATCGTCATCGGAGGAGGTGTTTGGTTTGCCGAATATTAAATCTGCCAAGAAGCGTGTCCTGGTGAACGAGACCAAGGCCATGCAGAACAAGGCCGCGAAGTCCGCTCTCAAGACCGACATCAAGAAGTTTGAGGCTGCGCTGGCTGAAGGCAACCGCAGCGAGGCCGAGGGCGCTTACAAGGTGGCCGTTAAGGCGGTCGACAAGGCCGTGGTTCATGGTCTGCTGCACCGGAACAACGCTGCGCACAAGAAGAGCGCCATGACCATCAAGCTGAACAAGCTGGCCTGATTGTGGTCAACATGAAACCGCCTGCCAAGCAGGCGGTTTTTTGCTGCCCAAACGGGGGCGTCCGGGCGGTCAAGGCCCGCCCCTACTTGCATTGCTTTCCATTTTATGGTATATTTAGAAGGAACCTTTATCCGGGAGGTGGACCCATGCCCAAGGCGCTGCTGAACAAAAAGCCGGTTAAATTTGTGCTGGAGATGGTGGACCTCTATTTCTCCAAGCACATCTCCCGCTCGGCGGCGGAGCTGGCCTACTTTCTGATTTTGTCCTTCTTCCCCCTGCTCATCTGCATCAACGCCTTTATCGCCCTGCTGCCGGTGGATTTGGAGGCGGTGCTGACCGCCGCCGCCCCCCTGCTGCCCCGGGCCATCCATGACATTCTGGCGGAGTATGTGGGCTACATCACCACCAACCAGTCCCCCGGCCTGCTGATCGCGGGGGTTTTCATGACGGTGTTCTTCGCCTCGGCGGCCTTCCGGGCCCTGATGAACATTATGGAGGAGATTTACGGCCGCAAGGGCTACCGGGGCCTGCGGCAGGTGATCGCCAGCGTCCTCTTCGCCCTGCTGCTGCTGGTCACCATCTTTCTCTCGCTGGTGGTGCTGCTCACCGGCGGCTGGCTCTTCCAGGCGGCGGAGCGGCTGCTCCAGCTGGACACCAACAGCCTGCCCTGGGACTGGCAGTGGATGCGCTTTCTGCTCCTCTTTCTGCTGGTGTTCCTCTTTGTGATGCTGGTGTACCGGGTGGCCGCCCCGGTTGGCAAACCCCGGCCTCCCGTGCTCACCGGCGCCTTTCTGGCCTCGGTGGCCCTGTCCGCCTTCTCCATCCTGTTCTCCCTGTTCATCGGCCTGTCCTCCCGGTACTCCCTGGTGTACGGGTCGTTGGCCTCCATCATCATTATGCTGGTGTGGCTCTACTTGTGCGGCAACATCCTCATTCTGGGCAATGTGTTCAACTGCGTGTGGTACCGCCACAAAAAGCTAAAACTGCTCAAAGAGCTGAAAAAAGAGGAGCGATAAAAGAAAAAGCACGCTGCTGATGCAGCGTGCTTTTTTATCAGTTATTTCCCTTCCAGATCTCCCCCAGCCCCAGGAAGGTCAGATGGGGCTCCCAGGCCGTGGGGATACCCAGCAGGGGACGCACCAAAGTGCTGTTGCCGCCGGTGAGCACCACCGTCAGCCCTCCCAGCTCCTCCTCCAGCCGCCTCACAATGCCCTCGATGGCCCCGGCGGCCCCGTACAGGGCGCCGTACTTCATACAGGACACCGTATCCGTCCCCAGCAGCCCCTCCGGCTGGGACAGGGTGATGGGGGGCAGCTGGGCGGCCCGGGCGGACAGGGCCTCCAGCCCCAGGGCAAGGCCTGGCAGGATCATGCCGCCCCGGAAGAGCCCTCCCCGGTCCACCACCGACAGGGTGGTGGCGGTGCCCATGTCAAAGACGGCCACCGGGGTGGTGTACATGGCCAGGGCGGCCACGCAGTCCACCACCCGGTCCATGCCCAGGTTGGCGGTGTCGTAGCCGCTAAGATCCAGGCCGGTGGGAGTGGTTTTATCCACCACCAGGACGGGCTTTCCGGTGATGGCTTTGAGCCCCTCCCCCACCGGACCGGTGAGGGCGGGCACCACCGAGGAGAGGACGGCCCCCTGGGCCTCCACCCCCTCCAGCAGCTGCCGGAGGGCGGCGGGCCAGTTCAGGCCTGGGTCGCTGGGCAGCTTTTTCACAAAGGCCACCCGCTCCCCCTCCAGGCCGGCGATGGCAACGGTGGTGTTGCCGATGTCAACCGTGAACAGCATCTCAGGCGGGCTGAGCGGCGGCGGGGGCCTTCTTCTCCAGCTTGAGGGCCCGCACCATGGGCACGCATACCGCGGGGGTGATGACGGCGGCCACAATGGCCTCGGGGACGCCGTTGGCGGCCACAATGCCCAGGATGAAGCCCAGCACCGCGTCGGCGGGGATGCCCTGGGCGGCGGCATAGGCCTCGGTGAAGATGACGCCGATGGAGCCCATGACCAGGGCGGTGTTGGTGAGCGCGCCCACAATACCGGCGATCACCATGCCAACCGTCTGGATACCGGCGTTGGACTTGCGGAAGAGGGTTTTAATGAGGGTGTACACCAGCCAGGGGGTGACGCCCACCAGGATACGGGGCACAAAGCAGATGAACAGGGCCCAGGGGCTGCCCCGGTCCAGGCCAGGCACGGGGATGAAGGGGGAAAACACAAAGGAGGAAAGACCGGGCACCAGCGTGTTTTTGATCATGCTGGACAGACCGAACATTCCTCCCAGGAACGCGCCCTTCTTGGGCCCCAGCAGAATGGAGCCGATGATGACCGGTACATGGAGAATGGTGGCCTTGATGACAGGCAGGTCGATCAGACCCAGGGGTGTAAAGGTGAGCAAAAAGATGATGCCAGTAAACATGGCCAGAATGGCCATACCCTGCACCTGTTTGCTCCGCTGAGACCGGGTGAGCGCTTTTTTCATATTCAATTACCTCCAGCTGCCGTTCCTCTCGTCAGGATACAGCGCGTAGTTTGGGTGACTGACCTCCGATGGGCTGGGACCTGCCGTCTCCTGAGAGTACAGCGGCCCCGAACGGGGACAGCCGCAGATATTATAGCGGTTTTATCCCAAAAATGCAATGGGAATGTGGAAAACCATCTTCCGGTTTGCTATAATTGGATGGCTATATACAGATAGTAGGGGCGGATGCCCACATCCGCCCGCCTGCAAAGGAGAGAACTGTATGCTGAAAGGAAAAACCGTGCTGCTGGGGGTCACCGGCGGCATTGCCTGTTACAAATCCGCCAACCTGGCCTCCGCCCTGGTGAAGCAGGGGGCCAACGTCCAGGTGCTCATGACCAAAAACGCCACCGAGTTCATTGGGCCCCACACCTTTGAGTCCCTCACCGGCAACCGGGTGAGCGTGGACACCTTCGACCGCAACTATCAGTTCCAGGTGGAGCACATCGCCCTGGCCGACCAGGCCGATCTGGTGCTGGTGGCCCCCGCCACCGCCAACGTACTGGCCAAGCTGGCCCACGGCCTGGCCGACGATATGCTGACCACCACCATTCTGGCCTGCAACTGCCCCAAGATCGCCGCCCCCGCCATGAACACCAAAATGTACGAGAACCCCGTCACCCAGGACAACCTGGACATTTTGAGAAAATACGGCTGGGAGATCGTGGAGCCCGCCAGCGGCCGGCTGGCCTGCGGCGCGGTGGGCAAGGGCAAGATGCCCGAGCCGGAGGACCTGCTGGAGACTGTTCTCCACGCCCTCAGCCACGAGAAGGACATGACCGGCCTCAAGGTGTTGGTCACCGCCGGTCCCACCCGGGAGGCTCTGGACCCGGTGCGCTACCTCACCAACCACTCCACCGGCAAGATGGGGTACGCCATCGCCAAAGCCGCCGCCGCCCGAGGGGCCTCTGTCACCCTGGTGTCCGGGCCGGTGAACCTGAAAAAGCCCCCCTACATGGAGGTGGTGGACATCGTCTCCGCCCAGGATATGTTTGACGCGGTGACCAGCCGTGCCCCCGACCAGGATATCATCATCAAAGCCGCCGCCGTGGCCGACTACCGCCCCGCCACCGTGGCGGAGGACAAGATCAAGAAGAGCGGCACCGACGCCGACCTCTCCCTCCCTCTGGCCCGCACCAGCGACATCCTGGCCTGGCTGGGGGAGCACCGGGCGCCCGGTCAGTTCCTGTGCGGCTTCTCCATGGAGACGAGAGACATGGTGGAGAACTCCAGGAAGAAGCTGGAGAAAAAGCACATCGACCTCATTGCCGCCAACAACCTGAAGCAGGAAGGGGCTGGCTTCGGGGTGGACACCAACCTACTCACCCTCATTGCCGCCGACGGGGCCAAGGAACTGCCCCTCATGAGCAAGGAGGAGGCCGCCCACGCCCTGCTGGACGAAATTATGAGCCGCCGGTGAGCTTTCCCCCCTTTTCTCCTTGACGGTGGGTGGAAAAAATGATAGAATAGCCCGCGATAAGGCAGTGATCGGGAGGAGTACCCCCATTTTCCGCACCAGAGAGGAGCCGGACGGTGCAAGGCTCCGGCGGAGGTGGAGGGAAGGCGCCCGTAAGCCGCGGGGAGGCAATGCCCCGCCGGTCCCCCGCCGTTACCGGGAATGAAGCGCGTACCAGCCAGGTACGAATTCAGGTGGAACCACGGACATTTTGTTCGCCCTGAGCCGAAAACCGGCTCAGGGCGTTTTTTATGCTCTGGGCCAAGCAAAAGCTTCCCCCCTGTGGGGGGAAGCTGGCAGCCGAAGGCTGACTGATGAGGGGTTCCTTCTATCCCGCGCCCCCTCATCCGGCCCTCTGGGCCACCTTCCCCCCTCAGGGGGGAAGGTTTGAACGGAGTGCGGCATGAGCTTCCCCCCTGCGGGGGGAAGCTGGCAGCCGAAGGCTGACTGATGAGGGGTTCCCTCTCTCCCACGCCCCCTCATCCGGCCCTCTGGGCCACCTTCCCCCCTCAGGGGCGAAGGTAACCACAAACAAAAGGAGTTTGATTGTACCATGAAAAACACCGAAAAGACCATGGAGCAGATCGTCACCCTGTGCAAGGGCCGCGGCTTCATCTTCTCCGGCTCCGAGATCTACGGCGGCCTGGCCAACACCTGGGACTACGGCCCCCTGGGTGTGGAGCTGAAGAACAACGTCAAGAAGGCCTGGTGGAAGAAGTTCGTCCAGGAGAACCCCTACAACGTGGGTCTGGACGCCGCCATCCTGATGAACCCCCAGACCTGGGTGGCCTCCGGCCATCTGGGCGGCTTCTCCGATCCTCTGATGGACTGTAAGGAGTGTAAGGAGCGCTTCCGCGCCGACAAGCTCATCGAGGACTGGTGCGCCGAGAGCGGCGTGGAGCTCAGCAAGCCCATCGACGCCTTCTCTCAGGAGGAGATGAAGAACTTCATCGAGGAGCACAACATCCCCTGCCCCACCTGCGGCAAGCACAACTTTACCGACATCCGTCAGTTCAACCTGATGTTCAAGACCTTCCAGGGCGTCACCGAGGACGCCAAGAACACCGTTTACCTGCGGCCCGAGACCGCCCAGGGCATCTTTGTCAACTTCCAGAACATCCAGCGCACCACCCGCAAGAAGCTGCCCTTCGGCGTGTGCCAGGTGGGCAAGTCCTTCCGCAACGAGATCACCCCCGGCAACTTCACCTTCCGCACCCGTGAGTTTGAGCAGATGGAGCTGGAGTTCTTCTGCAAGCCGGGCACCGACATGGAGTGGTTCCAGTACTGGCGCTCCTTCTGCAAGGAGTGGCTGCTGAGCCTGGGGATGCAGGAGGAGAACCTGCGGCTGCGTGACCACAGCCCCGAGGAGCTGTGCTTCTACTCCAAGGGCACCACCGACTTCGAGTTCCTCTTCCCCTTCGGCTGGGGCGAGCTGTGGGGCGTGGCCGACCGTACCGACTACGACCTGACCCAGCATCAGAACGTCTCCGGCAAGGATATGACCTACTTCGACCAGGAGACCGGCGAGCACTATATCCCCTATGTGGTGGAGCCCTCTCTGGGCGCCGACCGCGTGACCCTGGCCTTCCTGGTGGACGCCTTCGATCAGGAGGTGGTGGGCCAGGACAAGAAGGGCAACGACGACATCCGCACCGTACTGCGCCTCCACCCCGCTCTGGCCCCCTTCAAGTGCGCCGTGCTGCCCCTGAGCAAGAAGGAGGTCCTGTCCGGCCCCGCCCAGCAGCTGCGGGACGAGCTGGCCCGCGACTTCATGGTGGACTACGACGACGCCGGCTCCATCGGTAAGCGTTACCGCCGCCAGGACGAGATCGGCACTCCCTTCTGCATCACCCTGGACTTCCAGACCGTGGGCGACGAGAACACCCCCGCTGACAATTGCGTTACCATCCGTGAGCGGGACACCATGGAGCAGGTGCGTATCCCCATGGATCAGGTCAAGGCCTATATCGCCGAGCGCGTCAAGTTCTGATTCCCTTCCTCTTTCTTATATAGTCTGTTTAAAGGCGCCTGCCGCAGGTTTGCGGCAGGCGCCTTTTTTGACGCCCGGCCCGTTTTATGATGTAAGTATTTTTTACACGATGTATATTTGTCTAAAGCGCACAATTTTTTTATCACAGTTTGATTTATTATTACATGATTGACATTTCAGTGATGTGGTGTTAGTATTTGTTACACAAGGAGAAAAAACAAAACACAATACATCAATTTTTAAAGGAGTGTCAAGGTTGAAACATTGTAATTTAAGTACCGTTCCGAAAAAGGACGCACAAAGCCAAGCCCCCTAAAAGCGGGCGAAGATTGAAGTTGAGCTTAAAATCTAAGTGGGCGGTGGATCTGTTACCAGATAGCCCT
>DWXO01000082.1 GCA_019119165.1 Candidatus Flavonifractor intestinigallinarum
CCCGATCTTTTCCAGGCCGTCAACGTCAGCGCCATTCACGTCTACCCCCACCGCGCCATGGGTGTGGATATCGATAAAGCCAGGGACCACTTTTCGGCCGGAGATGTCTATAACGTCGCCGGACACCTGTACGTCCGGGTCCATCAGGTGTATTTTCCCCGCCTCTACGGAAATCGTCTTTCGCTGAAAGCGGCGGCCGACATACACCTGACCGTTGATGATATATGTTTCACTCATTGGTATCTCCCGTCCCTGTTTCGATCAGTCCGGCAGGTTGGCCACGAATTCTGTGAAACGCAGCAAAACGTCCGGGTGCTCCTGGAGCAGTGTGGCAGGAAAGTGAGCGGAGATATCGCCATAGGCCGCATGACGGACCACGCTGCGGTGCCAGTCCCGGAAGCAGCCGAGACGGATCTTGCGCGCATGATAGATTTCGTGCATTCCTATTGTAACACACCAATGGGGCATGTCGTCAAGCCTTCCGCAAAAATCACCGATGGCGTTGGCGGTGCGGGTCTCAGGGGTGATCTTCAACACTCTGGTATGGAGCGCCTTAAACTGCTCCGGAGACAGTTCGTCCTGCGCCTCGTTAAAGGCCAGGTGCCCGTTGATCCCGATGCCGCCGAAGCAGATGTCCACGCCGCCCAGCTCGTCGATCAGCTTCCCCATCCGGTCCGGGTCCTTCGGATCAGGGAAGACACGCTGCTCCTTGGGCATGACCAGCTCAGGTTTGATCTTGGAATAGACCGTTCTGTCCATAAATCCCCGGAAACTCAGGGGATGCTCATGATCGATCCACTCGAGATTATCTGTCAGATACTCATCCATATTCAGAAACCAGACATTTTTCAGGCTGATGTTCTCCTGATTGACCGTGTCAACAAAGTAAGGATACTGGCCGACGGGCCCCACAGGACATATGAATACGGTGCGTTCACCCAACGCGTTTTTTCGCTTGATCTCATCTGCCATCTCCTGGGCGATCGCCTGGAACACAGCCTGATTATCAGATAGAATTTCGATTGGCAGCTTGGGAGCCTTCAACAGCTCCTCTCTGCTGTAATAGTAGTAATCGTGACGCATAGTGAACTCCTTTCATTCCTCGATGGGGGGGAATCCGGTATATTTTTCTGTGATCTCCAGAATCCGGTATACATCCAGATAAGGCTGGTATTCAAGTTCGTTCCGGCAGATCAGATCTCTCAAGGCAAGTCGGTCTATCCGGCTGTGTGGGATATCTCCCTTGGCCAGAGAGGCCGTGGCGCGGCTCAGCGCTTCAACATATGCTCGGTGGTAGGACAGGAGCTTCCAGAAGAGAGCGGAACCGTCTTCAGGTTGGGGAATGGAAATATTCTGACAGAGATTGACGATTTGATCCATTCGGGCCGCTATTTCCGGATCGACGCGGGGGCCCTTCCCGTTGAGGTAATCGCAGCTGCTCAGCCGGGAGAGCTCGCCCAGATAGGACAGGACCTCTTCGCTTCGGGAGCCGTAGGCGGCGGAAAAATATTCCCGGATCAGGGCCTGGGTATCAGCGGCCTCGTCAAAAAGGGTGTAGCCCATGACATAGTTGGGCAAGGCGTTGGGCAGGGATACCCGAAGCTCCTGGCAGCTGATGTAGCCGTCCAGCCCCATTTTACGAAGCTGTTTGATGTCGCTGCCGATCACCTCTGCGATATGTACATACCCGAAGTCGCCGTAGTGGGCCCGGCCCAGAGGATAGTCGTAAACAAAGCTGTCTCCCTGGAACAGCTGCTGCCAACCCCGCAGAAATGCCAGGTTCTCCTGGAGATTGGTTGGCAGCACAATGCGGTTTCGCTCATAGGGAGGCATGGAAGCCTCTGGTCCTGTCAGATCGTAAGATGCCTCAAAAGTACGGCTGATGGGTGCGAACATCAGAACAAAGCGGTCGGGATTCCTCAACCTCTCTTTGAGAGGCGGCCAAAGAAGCTCTTGGTAGAGCAGGAAAACTACTCGGGTATCCAGGCCCTCCATAGAGAGTCTGCGGTCGATTTCATTGAGCAGACTGACATACTGGTCCGAGGGCGTCGTCTGCTGGCAGCCTTCACATTCGCAGACGTTGTTGTATTCATCGGCCAGCCAGACATGGAGATAATCTACGGTGGGATTTGTCTTTGCATATTTTACGACGAGATCGGCAAACGCCTCTACGGCATCTCCGTTGTGGAAGCACAGGTTTGTGTTTGCCGGGCTGCCCCGCCATAGCCCACGGACACCGCCCACCTCGGCGGCAAGGGCCCTCTTTTCCGAAGAGAGGGGCAGCGTTTCCTGATCCCAGGACACCGTTTCATACCCCAGGACCTCTCCCGTCCAGCCGTGGCCCACCTTGTGGAGGAGCAGTCCCCGCTTTTTGAGCTCTTGCTCCAGTACCGCCACATCCGACGCGGCATCATCGACAGTATACTTCTCTGGTTTCAGATAGGGATTGCCCTGGTGGTGATACCAGCGCGCCAAAAATGCATATGGAACCTTGAACTGGAGAAAAAAACTATTATAACCTATTTTCGGGAGCCAATCAATAAAAGAGAGAATATTTTCCCGGGAGTCAGCGCCTTCAATACATACGCCGCGATGGCGAAAAGAGGCGCGCTTCTTGTAGCTGGCCGGAATACTGGAAAGAGAAATCGTCGGCACGATCTCGCTGTCCTTGCCCGGCCCCAAAAATCTGCACCCCAGATAATGGAGGTAATCATAGACGCCAAGCAGCACGCTGCGGTCATTGACTCCGCATATCTCGCCTCCGTCCGGTCCTACATCGACAGAAAAGCTGTCGTGGGAGTCCTGGCCAGTCACAACAAGCTGAAAAGCAAGGGGGGGCGCCGAAGAAGGAAGCATTCGCGTCAGGTACTCCTCCAACTGGGAGGCGGCAAACTGAATTGTTTGAGAGGAGACTGCGCCGCAGGAAATCTTCATATACGATATACCTCCGTCAAAAAATTGCCAATAGACAGGACCCTATGAACCGGACAAAAGCCGTTCCATAGGGTCCGTTCCTATGTTTCGTTTATCCGCAGAGAGGCAGGATGGACTCCTTAGATGCCGAGGGCTTCCCTCATAACATCATAGAGGACGACGGTGCTCATATCCACGGCCTCATCCTCGGTGATGGACTCGCCGTCCAGGAAGTCCTGCTGGAGGTGGTCATAGTAGCCCTCCATGGTGCCGTCCTGCATGTTGGAGATCAGAGTGGCGCTGTCAAACCAGGTGGCGTCGCCGGTCTGGGCCAGGTTGGCCTCCAGGCTGGTCTTGGTCGTGTCAGCGCACCACTGGGCGACCTGCTCCCAGTTGTCGGGGTTGGAGCCGTAATCCATGCCCTTGTACAGCGCGCGGGAGAAGCGGACCAGGATGTCGTGGTTTTCCTCAGCGTAGTCGGGCAGGCAGATCCAGCTGGACAGGTTGATGGAGCCGTTGGAGAACTCGATCTCCTTGGCGCCCTCCACCTGGTTGAGGATCTCGGTGGTGTAGGGGTTCCAGGCGACGGCCACGTCAACGGTGCCGGAGACCATGGCGGACACCATGTAGGACACGTCCATGTCGAACAGCTCCACATCATCCTCGGTCAGGCCGGCCTGGGACAGGGCGCTCTGCAGAGTGGACTCGGAGGAGGAGCCGCTGTTGTAGGCGATCCGCTTGCCGGCCAGGTCCTCGATGGACTCGATGCCGCTCTCAGCGGTCACCACGATCTTGTCGCTGGTGTGGACGGAGCTGGGGGCGAAGACCAGGGCGCGGCCCTGGATGCACAGGGTGTGGGCACCCTTGCCGATATAGGCCAGATCGATGCTGCCGCCTTCCATAGCTGCGATCTCGGAGGGGCCGTCTGCGAACTCCCACAGCTCGACGGTGATACCCTCTTCCTCAAAGGCGCCGGTGTTCATGGCGGACAGGACGCCCCACAGGGAAGCGTAGTTGGGCATGTAGGCGATGCGCAGAGTGATGGGCTCGACGCTCTCGCTGTCGGTTCCCGTCTCAGCGGGTTCGCTGGTGTCGCCGGTATTGTTGGCTTCTGTAGACTGGTTGGCGTTATCGCTGTTGTTGGGGGTTGACGCGTTGTTGCCGGTATCGCCGCCACAGGCCGCCAAAGACAGGACCATGACGAATGCAAGCAACAGGGCTGTGAGCTTTTTCATTTTAGTTCCTCCTAATTTACTACATTTTTATCCGCCGAAGCGGCAGACAGCTCTATTTCCGAACTTCCAGATACTCCTGGTAGACTTCGTTCCAGACCTCCGCCTTCAGTTCCATGAACCGCGGATCATTTTTGGTGGCCTGATCGCGGGGATAGGGGATATCAATGTCCACGATTCTCTTGATGCGGCCGGGACGGGCGGACATGATAACGACCCGCTGTGCCAGAAGGATGGCTTCATCGACGTCGTGCGTGATAAAGAAGCAGGTCTTTTTCTCGGTCTCCCAGGTCTTCAGCAATTCGGTCTGAAGCTGAGCGCGCGTCTGTGCGTCCAGCGCGCCAAAGGGCTCGTCCATCAGCAGAACCTCGGGGTTGTTGGCGTAGGCACGAGCGATGGCCACACGCTGCTTCATACCACCGGACAGCTCCTTGGGATAGGAATTTTCAAATTCCTCCAGACCGACCAGCTTGATGTACTTGCGGGCGATCTCTAAGCACTGCTCCTTGGGCATACGCCTCATTTCGGGACCAAACATAACATTCTGCAGAACGGTCAGCCAGGGGAACAGGGCGTACTGCTGGAACACCACGCCGCGCCTTACGTCCGTGCCGACGATCCGCTCGCCGTCCAGATAGCACTCGCCGCTGGTGGCTTCATGGAGACCGGCCAGGATATTCAGCAGAGTAGACTTGCCGCAGCCAGAGGGGCCGACCACGCAAACAAACTCATTTTCCATGATATCCAGGTTGACGCCGTTAAGTGCGATGGTTGTTCCATGCTCGCCTTTATACTCTTTGACTACATTTTCAATGTGGAGTTTTACTCCTCGCGTCTCTCCTGCCACGATGTCAGTCTCCTTTCAATAATGTCCACAAACAGGTTTAACAGAAGTCCAATGATGCCGATGATAATGATGTAGGCCAACATCGAGCCGGTTTCAAAGGTGGTTTGCAGGCTCCGAATCCGCATGCCCAGGCCGCCCTGTGCACCAGTGGATTCCGCAGCGAGCAGGGTGGTCAGGCCGGCACTCAGGCCCAGCCGCACAGCCGTGATGACGAAGGGCAGGGTCGCGGGCAGAATAATACGGAAAAAGATATCCATATCGTTGGCGCCGAGGACCCGGGCGGCCTTGATCAGCGTGTTGTCAATGCTGCGGATGCCGTGGAAAATCGTGATGGACATGGTCATGAATGTGCAGATCCAAATCAGGATGATCTGGGGAGGCTTACCAACGCCAGCCGCAATCACGATCAGAGGCGCGTAAGCCAGGGCGGGGATGTTGCGGATGAAGTTGATCCAGGGCTCGATGATCTTACGCACCGGCATGTACCAGGCCATCAGAAACGCGACCGGCACTGCGGAGACAAAACCCAGTCCAAAACCAGCAGCGATAGAAGTCAAGCTGCTGGACAGATCTGACCAGAATGCACCGCGATCGATCATTGTCTGGAGTCCCTCTAACACAACGGGAATAAAGGGAAAGCTGTTTCCTGTCCGCTTGCCGAGGGAAAGCAGGTACCAAACTACCAACGCCGCGCAGAATGAGAGTAGCAGCCATAGTTTGTCACTGATTCCCTTTTTCTTGGTTTTTCCTTTCATATGACACCTTCCTTTTCGCGCTTTTTATCAAAAAAATTAACACAGGGGGAATCATAGCTCCATCAACGATTTCGTCCTGTGATAAAACGCTTCCTGCTGCTTTGGGCGAGCTCGCCGTAGGGACGGCGGTGCTTTTCTATCACCTCCACGTTCCCCTACAGGGCAATTTCTATCTTCTGAGCGCGGCTGAAGGATCCGCCGGGCGGAAGAAGGACGGTCCCCGGCCGCTCCGAGAGCATATGTCCGGGACCAGTGTAGCCGGTCCACGGCTCAATGCATACCCATCCCGGAATTCCAGGCCGGCTCCAAAGGAGTACATACGGGAACCCCTGTGTATATACCCGCAGATAGCGCCCGGTTTTCCGTTCTTCCAGCTGAAGCCAATCAGATCGAAGGTTGGTGAAACAGATGCTGTCGTGGTCAAAAAGGGCAGGGGTCAGGTCCAGAGTGTCGGTCCCACCGGATATCTCCGGCTTTTCAAATCGGATGCAGTAGTCCTGGATACCGTATTCTGGAGAAAAGGGACAGCGAAGACCCGGATGGAACCCCAGTTGCACCGGCATAGCACGGGAGCTCAAATTGACAGCGGTGCAGGCAGTGCGCAGGGTCCGTCCCTCCAGAGTATGACTTGTCTCAAAGGAAAAGGGCCACGGCCAGCAGACCTCATCGCCATCCCATTCGAGACGGAAGCGCAGACGTTCCGCCTTCTTTTCCACCAGAATATGTTCCAAGTCCCGCACAAAACCGTGTTGCTGTCCGGCCTTGTAGTGGCACCCCTCCGCCTCGAACCAACCGTCTTCTATTTTCCCGCACCAAGGAAAACAGACCGGCGCCCGTCGAGGCCACAACTCTTGTTTCCCATCCCACAGACAGGAAACGGGGTCCTGCCCCAGGGTCTGAATACCCCAGAGCTCCGCTCCCACGCTGTTTATTGTCGCGGTAAGAAATTCGTTTTTTATGTGGTACAGCATGGTTCCTCCCGGTGTCTGTGTGTTAAACAAAGCATCTTACCAGATTGTAGCAGCTGATGCCGGTAATGGCGATGAGCAGCCAGAAGAACAGACGGTCCACGCCGCTGTTGCTCAGCCTTTTGCTGATGCTCCGGCCCAGAGTCCCGCCCACAATGCCGCCGATCACCATGACGATGAGCACCGGCCACTGGAACTCCGGTACCGTGCCCCTCAGAATCGTGTTGAGGAAGCTGGCTCCCTGGGAGAACAGGATGATATACAGGGAGTTGAGGGCGGCGGTCTTGGTGTCCATGGAGAAGAAATAGTACAGCACAGCCAGATTGATGGGGCCACCGCCGATGCCCAGGAAGGCGGACAGCAGGCCCAGCACCAGTCCGATGGTCACACAGGCCGCCGGATTTTTTACATCCTTGGCGGCGATCCGGGGGCGGTTCAGGGTGTAGACAAGCACGCCCAAAGTGAGGACGATCATCATCACCTGCTGGGCGACGGAAACCGCTGAACCGCCGGAGGCCCGAACCAGCTCAAACAGCTCCTTGCCCACGACGCCGCCCACGGCGGCCCCGATGGCCAGCAGCGTGCCCCGGCGGGGCTCCACCTTCACCTCGCCGCCCCGGCTGCGGAGCATGGAGGTGATGGTCATGGCCAGCACCGTGCACCCCGACAGGAAGCTCACCGTGGCCACCGGCATACCGGAGGTCGCGTCCAGCACGGGCTTGATGATGACGCCGCCTCCCACACCGCTGATGCCGCCGATGGTGGTGGCCAGAAGACAGATGAGAAAACTGAACAGGATCTCCATGGTCAGCTGTCACTCCCCTCAGCGCAGATAGGCAAACCGGCTGTCATAGCCGCCCAGCAGAGGCAGGCAGTAGTCCTGGAACGCCGGACGGATACTGGCTCCGTCCTCGCCAATCCACTCCAGGGGGAACTTCTTCTCCGCGTTGGCCACCTGCTCCAGGGGAATGAGGCAGGTCGCGGTGCGGTACTCCGGCTCCCGGGTGGTCTGGAAGCCCACCATATAGCCGGTCTTGCCCTCTACAGCGGCACGCACCGCCGCCGCGCCGGCTTCCTGGGCCTCCCGCTGGTCCACCTCGGACATGAGAGCCACGCTCACCCGGCCCAGCAGGCCAGGCTTCTCCGACCGGGACTTCAGGCCGGTCTCCTGCATGATCATATCGCTGAGGGTCTGGGCGGCGCCGCCGGGGATCTTGTGGCCAAAGCCGTCCACGATGCCCGAATCGGCCACCGGGGAGCCGTCGGCGTAGTGGATGCCCTCGGACACGGTGACCAGCAGCCCCCGGCCCTTGGCCCACTTCTCCTTGACGGCGGACAGGAACTGCTCCTTGTCAAAGTCGGTCTCGGGCAGGTACACCAGGTGCTCACAGGGCATCTGGCCGGCGAACAGGGCGGATGCGGCGGTGATCCACCCGGCGTTGCGGCCCATGAGCTCCATCACCACCACGTGGATGGGCAGGGCGGAGGCGTCAAAGGCCAGCTCCAGGGCGGACACGGCGGCGTACTTGGCTGCGCTCCCGAAGCCCGGGCAGTGGTCGGTGACCGCCAGGTCATTGTCGATGGTCTTGGGGATGCCGATGACCCGCAGCTCATACCCGGACTGGCAGGCCAGCTGGTAGACCTTATGGCAGGTGTCCATGGAGTCATTGCCGCCGTTGTAGAAAAAGTAGCGGATGTTGAACTTTTTGAAGCACTCCAGCACCGCAGGGTAGTCAGCATCGGTGAGCTTCCGCCGGCAGGAGCCCAGGGCGGAGGCGGGGGTGCGGGAGAGCAGGTCCAGCTGCCCGTCATCAAACGCCCCCAGGTCCATCAGGTCCCCGGCCAGGATGCCCTCGGCGCCGAACCGGGCGCCGTAGATGGTCTCGATCTCGCCGTGGCGCTTGGCCTCCCGGACGGCCCCCAGCAGGGAGCTGTTGATCACCGGGGTGGGTCCGCCGCCGTGGGCGATGAGCATATTTCCTTTCAGCATATGTATCGCGCCTCCCTTACACCGTGGCAAGGTCGTCGTCCTTCATGCACAGATGGACGGCGCCCAGCTTGAAGGTCTTGGGCAGGGCCAGGATGTTGGGGTTGGGACCGACGAACTTCCGCTTGGCGTCCTCCAGGGCCTCCTCGAAGGTGGCCCTAGTCTTCAGGCCCATACCACGGGCGATGCCCGGCTCCTGGGCGCCCACGATGTAGATGGCGGCGGTGTTCATCTCGGCGATGTGGCCGCAGCTCATCATGGAGAAGCCGTGGAAGGGGTGGAAGGCATTGCAGAAGCGGTACTTGCGGATATACTCCTGGTTGGTGGCGAAGTACTCGCCATAGCGGTCCATGTCGGGCAGGATGTTCATATAGTCGTGCTGGAACATCTCGTACAGCTCCCGGAGGTAGGGCCAGCGCTCGTCGTGGAAGTAGCCGTTGCAGATGGAGGAGCAGATGATGACGCAGTTGTCCTTCATCACCCGCTTGTGGCGGATGACCTGGGCGCTGAGAGCCTGCATCATCTGGATGGGGTTGGTGCCCATGCCGTTGCCGTAGTGGAAGTCCTGGGGCATGCCGAAGACCATCACGTCGAACTTCTCCTCCGCCCAGGGCACATAGGTGCGCTTGTTGGCGACCTTCCAGGACTCAGGCTGCATTACCTTGGCGTAGCCGGAGTAGATGGCGATCTGCCGGGAATAGGTGTCCAGCACTGCGTCGCAGCAGAAGAAGGGGTGGCCCATCTTCTCCTCCATGTGCATACCGATCTCGTCGAACTTGGTGCGCATGAGGGAGTGGCCGGACACGGGGGTGAAGTCGGAGCGGTGCATCACCTTGGGCACGTGGTGGCTGGCGATGCTCCGCCAGTGGGTGATGCCGGTGGCGCAGTGCTTGTACCCGCCGGAGTAGCCGCCGTAGGGGTTGCCCTGGGTGTGGCCGATGAGGATGGGGATGTCGCACTCAAAGACGTACTTGTTCATGAGCACCGGGTCGCCCCGCTGGGTGGTGCCCAGGTCCACCATGTGCTCGGGGTCCTCGCTGTCATGGCTGGTGATCTGATTGGACCAGTAGAACTCGTTGAACAGCTCCTCCCCCAGGATCTTCTTCATCTCCGGCACAGTGGCCCGGGGGTGCAGGCCGTTGGAGAACAGCAGGAGGATGTCCTTCTTCTCCACCCCGGCGGCGTACAGCTCGTCCAGGCAGGCCCGGATGGATACCCGGCGGTGGGCGGTGGGCTGGGTGCCGCCCTTGACGATGTCGGGGATGACGAACACCACGGTTTTGCCGGGGCCGGCCAGCTCCTTCAGGGGCTTCATGCCCAGGGGGTGGCGGATGGACTCCAGGGTGGCGGCGTACAGGCTGTCCCAGTCCTGGGGCAGGCAGGGGGGATCAGGCACGGTCTCGCCGGGGATAAAGACCTTGGTATTGTCGGGCAGCTCGGCGCTCATCAGGCCGTGGCCGTATTCAAAATCAAGCTTCATGGCTGTATCTCCTTACTCTCCCAGGTAGGTTTTGATGATCTCCAGGTATTCGTCGGGGTAGAAGCCGATCTCCCCCTGGAACCGGGTCAGGGCGATAAGACCGCCGTCGATCTCGTCGATGGAGGCGAGCATCTCGGCGTTGTCCACCTTCAGCCCGCCGCCGTATACCACGTCCAGGCCGCCGGTCTGCTCCTTCACGAACCGGGCAATCATGGTGATGTAGTCCTTGCCTGCGGGGGTCTTGCCCGGGCCGATGGACCACACCGGCTCGTAGCCGATGACCACCTTGGAGATGTCCACACCCTCCAGGCCGACGCGAAGCTGCTCGCCCAGCACCTCCTGCCAGCGCTCCTGCTCCTCGCTCTTCTCGCCGATGCAGTACAGGACGGTGAGGCCCTGCTCCACCGCCAGGCGGATCTCCTGGTTCAGCAGGCGGTTGACAGCGGCGGTGTCGGTCACCCCGGCCTCAGCCAGGATGCCCGCCTTGTCGTTGCGCTCCTCGCAGTGGCCGATGATGGTGGAGGTACAGCCCATGGCCTTGGCAATGGAGGCGGGGCGGTTGGTGGTGAAGGCGCCGAAGTTCCCGCCCACGGCGGTGTTCATCCGGTAGACGCCCTGGCAGCCCACCTGGACGGGGCTGCCCTCACACCGGGCGCCCACGGCCCCCAGGATGTGGGCCTCGGGGAAGTACTGGACGAACTCCACCTGGCTGGGGTCATAGTGCTTCAGCCCCTCCTGGGTGTGGGAGACGATATAGCCGCCCCAGTCCTTCAGCGGGGCGATACGGTTGACACCGCCGTACTCCACGGGGACGTCAAACCGCTTCAGATTCAGATACAGATGCTTCATGGCCGCTCCTCCTTACTTCTTGTAGAAGGCGATCATGTCCTCCAGGGTCTTCTGCTCCACCAGGGGGGCCTTGCCGTAGGAGCCGAAATTGACGATCAGGGAGCCCACGGCCTCCTTCACGCCGGCCTCCACCCGGCTCATCAGCAGGGCCACGT
>DWXO01000083.1 GCA_019119165.1 Candidatus Flavonifractor intestinigallinarum
TCCTCCCTTTGCTATTTCTAGTGCAGTTGGCAGACCGCACTTCAAATTATAGCAAAGGGAGTTTCTTTAGCTTTTTCATCGCCATAGGCTTTTTTGAACCACTCGCCTAGCGAGTGGTTTTCTTTATACAAACAGGGGAGAGCCTGCCGGAGCGGGCTCTCCCTTTTTATGCCGCCGACACAATGCGCCTGTGCTACAGAAATCACTGGATGGGCCACGAAAGCATTTGTGGATATTGCTCATTGACAACTGTTAGCAAAGAAACTAAACTACTGATAGTACAGATAAAGGAGATGACGGAATGCGGCAGGAACGCCACATGGGCTATGAGATCAAGGCCCTGTCCAATCTGCTGCGGCGCAAGGTGCTGGAGTCCGCTGGCTCTGCGGACGGAGACGATTTCACCGAGATGCAGGTGAAGGTATTGGGTTTCCTGGCACACAACCAGGATCAGGAGATCTGCCAAAAGGACATCGAGGAGGCCTTCTATATCCGGCGATCCACCGCCTCCCGGCTGCTCAAGCGGCTGGAGGTTCAGGGCTTCATTGTGCGCCAGTCGGTAAAGCGGGACGCCCGGCTCAAGCGGGTGACCACAACGCCCAAGGCCGACGCCCTGTGCCAGCAGGTTATGGAGCGGATTGACAACGTGGAGGCCGCGCTCACCCGAGGACTCACCAGGGAGGAGATCGACCAGTTTCTTGCCACGGTGGAAAAGCTCAAGCGCAACCTGATGTGAGCCGCCACGGCGGCGGCTTTTGCGTCATCTCATCGCAGACGGCGGTCTGCATCGTTATCCTAAGGAGGGAACCCTATGAAGAAAAAACGCGGCTTGGTCAGCTGCATCCAGGAGTTCAAGCGGGATACCATCCTAACTCCCATCTTTGTCATCGGCGAGGTGGCCTTCGATGTGCTGATCCCTCTGATGACCGGCAAACTGCTGGATGAGGGCGTCAAGGCGGGCAGCATGGCCCATATCCTGAAGTATGGCATCACGGTAATTGCCATGGCCCTCATCGCCCTGCTGCTGGGCGCTCTGTCGGGCCGGTTTGCCGCCCGGGCGTCCACCGGCTTCTCCCGCAACCTGCGCCGGGAGATGTACCACAGCGTCCAGAAGTTTTCCTTTGCCAACATTGACAAGTTCTCCACCGGCGGCATCATTACCCGTCTGACTACCGATGTGACCAACGTGCAGATGGCCTTTATGATGATCATTCGGATCGCGGTGCGTTGCCCCATCATGCTCATCTGCGCCTGGGTGCTTACCTTTACTATCAACCCCCAGCTGGCAATGATCTTCCTCATTGTCATTCCCATTCTGGCGGTGGGCCTGCTGGTCATCATGAAGTCGGCCCACCCCCTCTTCGAGCGGGTGTTTAAGAAGTACGACTGGCTGAACAACGTGGTGCAGGAGAACCTGCTGGGTATCCGCGTGGTAAAGTCCTTCGTCCGGGAGGACCACGAGAAGGAGAAGTTCGGCAAGGTGTCCAACGAGATCTACATGGACTTCTCCAAGGCCGAGAAGATCGTGGCCTTCAATATGCCCCTGATGCAGATCTGCGTCTATGCCTGTATGCTCACCGTGTCCTGGTTGGGCGCCAATCTGGTGGTGGGCGGTGAGCTGACCACCGGCCAGCTCACCAGTATGTTCAGCTATATCATGATGATCCTCATGAGCTTGATGATGCTGTCCATGGTGCTGGTCATGATCATCATTTCCCGGGCCTCCGCCGAGCGTATCGTGGAGCTGCTCAATGAGGAGAGCGACCTGAAGAACGGCCCCAACCCCATCCACGAGGTGAAGGACGGCTCCGTAGTCTTTGAGAACGTCAGCTTCAGCTATGCCAAGGACCCTGACAAGGAGTGCCTGAAGGACGTGAATCTCACCATCCGCTCCGGCGAGACGGTGGGCATCCTGGGCGGTACCGGTACCTCCAAGACCACCCTGGTCCAGCTCATTCCCCGCCTGTACGACGCCACCGAAGGCCGGGTGCTGGTGGGCGGCGTGGACGTGCGGGACTACGACATGGAGGCCCTGCGGGAGCAGGTGGCCATGGTGCTCCAGAAAAACGTGCTCTTCTCCGGTACCATTAAGGAGAACCTGCGCTGGGGCAACAAGGAGGCCACCGATGAGGAGATGGTCCGGGTGTGCAAGCTGGCCCAGGCCGATCCCTTCATCCAGGAGTTCCCCGACAAGTACGATACCCACATCGAGCAGGGCGGCTCCAACGTGTCCGGCGGTCAGAAGCAGCGTTTGTGTATTGCCCGGGCCCTGCTGAAAAAGCCCAAGATCCTCATTCTGGACGACTCCACCTCCGCGGTGGACACCAAGACCGACGCCCTCATCCGCAAGGCCTTCCGGGAGGAGATCCCCGAGACCACCAAGTTCATCATCGCCCAGCGTATCTCCTCCATCGAGGACGCCGATAAGATCTTGGTGATGGACGGCGGCAAGATCGCCGCCATGGGCACCCATGAGGAGCTGCTCCAGAACTGTGACATTTACCGCGAGATCTATGAGTCCCAGACCAAGGGAGGTGACGACGATGAGTAAGCACATGAATCCCTCTCCCGTGAAGCGGTCCCATACCGTGCGGCGGCTGATGAGCTATGTGGGCCGGGGCTACGGCCTGCGGTTCATGCTGGTGCTGGTGTGCATCCTGATCAGCGCCATTGCCTCGGTGTCCGGCTCTCTGTTTCTGGGCTCCCTCATCGACGACTATATCACCCCGCTGCTGGCCATGGACAATCCTGTGTTTGACGGCCTGCTCCACGCCCTCATCCTGATGGGCTGCCTGTACCTCACCGGCGCCCTGTGCGCCCTGGCCTACAACCGGATAATGGTCACCATCTCCCAGGGCGTCCAGAAGAAGATCCGTGACGACCTCTTCGGTCATATGCAGGAGCTGCCCATCAAATACTTCGATACCCACGCCCACGGCGACGTGATGAGCGTGTACACCAACGACGTGGATACCCTCCGCCAGATGTTCTCCCAGAGCATCCCCCAGGTCATCAACTCTTTGATGATGATTGTGGTGGCCTTTGTGGGCATGATCGCCACCAACCTGCTGCTCACCGGCGTGGTCATCCTGTGCATCATCGGTATGCTGCTGGTTACCCGGTTCCTGGCCGGCCGCAGCGGCCGGTACTTCATCCGCCAGCAGGTCAAGCTGGGCGACCTCAACGGCTATATTGAAGAGATGATCAACGGCCAGAAGGTAGTTAAGGTATTCTGCCATGAGGAGGAGGCCCAGGAGGGCTTTGACAAGGTGAACGACGCCCTCTTTGAGAGTGCCGACAAGGCCAACAAGTACGCCAACATCCTCATGCCCATCCTGATCAACATCGGCAACGCCCAGTACGTTATCATTGCCATGGCCGGCGGCGCCCTGGCCCTCAGCGGTATCGGCTCCGGCATTACCCTGGGCGTCATCGCCACCTTCCTCCAGCTGTCCAAGAGCCTGTCCAACCCCATCAGCCAGATCTCCCAGCAGCTCAACTCGGTGGTCATGGCTCTGGCCGGCGCACAGCGTATCTTCGATCTGATGGATGAGCCTGTTGAGGAGGACCACGGCATTGTCACGCTGGTGAATGTGGCCTTTGACCGGGACGACCAGATCCATGAGACCGACGAGCACACCAACCTGTGGGCCTGGAAGGTGCCTCAGGAGGACGGTACGTTCCAGTATGTCAAGCTGGCCGGCGACGTGCGGTTCGACCATGTGGACTTCGCCTATGAGGAGGGCAAGACCATCCTCCACGACATCAGCCTCTTTGCCAAGCCTGGCCAGAAGCTGGCCTTCGTGGGCGCCACCGGCGCGGGCAAGACCACCATTACCAACCTGATCAACCGCTTCTATGACATTGCCGACGGTAAGATCCACTACGACGGTATCTCCATTAACGATATCAGAAAGCCCGACCTGCGGCGCTCTCTGGGTATCGTGCTCCAGGATACCAACCTGTTTACCGGCACCGTCCGGGAGAATATCCGCTACGGCAACCTGAACGCCACCGATGAAGAGGTGGAGGCCGCCGCCGTGCTGGCCAACGCCGACGACTTCATCCGCCGTCTGCCCCAGGGGTATGACACCATGCTCACCGGCAACGGCGCCAACCTGTCCCAGGGCCAGCGGCAGCTCATCGCCATTGCCCGGGCCGCTGTGGCCGATCCCCCGGTGATGATCCTGGATGAGGCCACCTCCTCCATCGATACCCGTACCGAGGCCATCGTGCAGCGGGGCATGGATTCCCTGATGTGCGGGCGCACCGTCTTTGTTATTGCCCACCGGCTCTCCACCGTCCGCAATTCCAACGCCATCATGGTGCTGGACCACGGACGCATCGTGGAGCGGGGCGACCACGAGGACCTGATCGCCCAGCACGGCGTCTACTATCAGCTGTACACCGGCGCCTTTGAGCTGGAGTAAGCGAAACCCTCTCTTTGCAGCGGGCCGTCCCGGTATGACCGGGCGGCCCGCAGTTTTTTTGCCCGGCAACGCACCACATCGGGGGCGCGGCATAGTATGGAATGAGACCGGGCCGGACAGCGGGAAGCTCCGCCGCCAGCTCCAGGTTTCTATCATTAAACCGGGAGGTACTTCTATGATGGGGTGCAATAATGGTTGTGGCTGTGGCTTTGGCGGCGGTAGCTGCCTGTGGATCATTCTGATCATCATCCTGCTGTGCTGCTGCTGCGGCGGCAACAACAACGGCTGTGGTAACGGCTGCGGCTGCGGCAACAGCTGCTGCTGACGGTATCGGTTCATAAGAGATCACCGGGGGAGCGCCTTTGGGCGCTCCCCCGGTTCGTCTGTCCGGCTCCCGGCGCGCATACAATGGCAGAAAGGGAGGTGGAGGCATGGAACGGCGGTTTTCCCTGGCGGAGGGGCGGGGCTGGCTCACGGTCCGGGAGGAGGGGAGCCGGGCGGTGTGCGCCGCCCAGCTGCCTGACGACAGCAAGGGACTGTACAAGTGCTGGCTCACTGGAAGGGGCGGGAAGGCCCTGCTGGGCACCTTTGTGCCCCAGGGCGGCGTTCTGCGGCTGGAACGGACCCTGTCGGTGGGGGAGCTGGAGCGGCAGGGGGCCTGGCCGCCGGAGGGCGGTCAGGCTGTGCTTGCCTTTTCCTTTGATGGAAGGGAGCGCGCCCCGGCGGGCTGGCGGCGGGAGGAGCAGCCCGGGCGGCTGATGGGGGAGCCTCTGCTGGCCGGGAGCGCAAGCGGTCCCGCTTTGATCCGTCGGGATGAGCGCGGCTTTCTCCTGGCCTATCCCTACCGGCCCGACCGGCCCTTTCCCCTGACGCCGCTGTTTTGCTTTGCACGGCTGGAGAGGCTGGAGGGACGGAATTACCTCTGCTTTCCCTTCCGGCCCGGCGGGTGTCCCCGGTTGGAAGATCTGTTGTAATTTTGCTCCGTTTGCGCTATACTGACCTAATGATATCCAATTTACGAATGAGGAATGGACTATGACCGATTATTTTCATCTCAATGCCGGGCCGGAGCTGATCCAGGGGATCAGCAGCCTGGGCCTGGCCCATCTGGGGGACGGCGTGTTTGAACTGATGGTGCGTTCCTGGCTGTGCCTCCACGGCAAGGCCACCTCCAAGGGACTCCACCGGGCCACCGTCCGCTATGTGGCGGCTCCCGCCCAGGCCAGAGCGGTGGAGAAGATCCTCCCCATGTTAGAGGAGGGGGAGCAGGACGTGTTCCGCCGGGGCCGCAACACCAGCCCCCACAGTGTGCCCCAGAACGCCAGCCGGGCTGACTACCAGGCTGCCACGGGACTGGAGGCCCTGTTTGGCTGGCTGTGGCTCCAGGGCCGCACCGACCGGCTCAATGAACTGTTTGCCGTGATGATGGAGGAAGAGGAATGCCGTTAGACGCACTGTGCCTGACCGCCGTGGCGGAGGAGCTTCGCCGGGCCGTGGTGGGGGGAAAGATCGACAAGATATACCAGCCCACCCGGGATGAGATCGTGCTCTTCCTTCGGGGGCAGGGCGAGAATTTGAAGCTGCTGCTCTCCGCCAATCCCGGCCATCCCAGAGCCCACCTTACCACCCTGAGCCGGGAGAATCCGGACAAGCCCCCCATGTTCTGTATGCTGCTGCGCAAGCACCTGCTGGGCGGGCGCATCCTGGAGCTGAACCAGCCTCCTCTGGAGCGTATTCTGGACTTCAGACTGGAGACCATTGACGAGCTGGGAGACCGGGTGGAGCGCCGTCTGGTGCTGGAGGCCATGGGCCGCTCCGCCAACCTGATCCTGCTGGACGGGGAGGGGCGCATCATCGACTGTATCCGCCGCATTGACGGCGACCTGTCCAGAGGACAGCGCCAGGTGCTGCCCGGCCTGTTCTACCGTCCCCCTGCTGCGCCTGCCAAGCTGAATCCCTTTACACTGGATGAGGACGGGCTGAGGGCGGCCCTGGATAATCCCATGGGAAAAGAGCCGGAAAAGCTGCTGATGGATACCTTTACTGGCCTTTCACCCCTGATTGCCCGGGAAATCGTGTTCCGGGCCGGAGGGGAGGAGGGCCTGGTTCAGGAGCTGCTCAAGCTGCAAAATATTGTACAGCAAAATAACTTTACAGCATATCTGCTGGTCCGGGAGGGTAAGCCGGTGGATTTCTCCTTCCTGCCCATCCTCCAGTACGGGCCGGAGACCGAGAGCATCCGTCAGGACAGCTTTTCCGTTCTGCTGGACGGCTTCTATGAGCGCCGGGAGGCGGCGGAACGGGTCAAACAGCGGGGGCAGGATCTGGTGAAGGCAGTGACCAACGCACGGGACCGCACCGCCCGCAAGCTGGCCAACCAGGAGAAGGAGCTGGCCGCTACCTTTGACCGTGAGAAGCTGCGGGAACAGGGGGACATCATCACCTCCAATCTCCACCGGATGGAGAAGGGGATGGCGGTGCTCCATGCCCAGAACTTCTATGACCCGGACTATGGCGAGATCGACATCAAGCTGGACCCTCTGCTCACCCCTCAGCAGAACGCCGCCAAGTATTATAAGGACTACAACAAGGCCAAAAAGGCGGAGGAGATGCTCACCATCCAAATTGAGAAGGGCGAGCGTGAGCTGGAGTATCTGAACAGCGTACTGGAAAACATCCGCCTGGCGGAGGGGGAGCGAGATCTGGGGGAGATCCGCCAGGAGCTTACGGACACCGGCTATCTCCGCCGGGCCAAGACCGCCGCCAAGCGTGAGAAGCGGGTGGCGGGCAAGCCCATGGAGTTCCGCTCCAGTTCCGGGCTGCGGATCACCGTGGGCAAGAACAACAGCCAGAATGACCAGCTCACCACCAAGATGGCCTATAAGAGCGACATCTGGCTCCACACCCAGAAGATCCACGGCTCCCATGTGATCCTGTGGCTGGAGGGAGGGGAGGCCGACGCTCAGAGCCTCACCGAGGCGGCCATTCTGGCGGCCACCTTCTCCCAGGCGGGAGACAGCACCCGGGTGCCGGTGGACTATACGCCGGTGAAGTATGTGAAAAAGCCCGCCGGGGCCCGGCCGGGCATGGTGGTGTATACCACCTACCAGACCGCCGTGGTGGACCCGGACCACGAGCTGGCCAAGCGCCTGCGGGCGAAATAACCGGGAACCAGGAGGAATCATCTATGGAGACCTGCCACATCCTGGTGGTGGAAGACGACCAGGACATCAATAACCTGCTGTGCAAGATCCTGACCGGGGCGGGCTATGACTGCCGCCCCGCTTATTCCGGCAGTGAGGCCGCCCTGTGGGCGGAGCAGTACGACTATGATCTGGTGCTGCTGGACCTGATGCTCCCCGGCATGACCGGGGAGGAGTTCATTGCCCAGCTCCGCCGGCGCAAAACCATGCCCATCATCGTTCTCTCCGCCAAGGCGGGGCTGGAGGACCGGGTGAACGTGCTGCGGCTGGGGGCGGATGATTTCATCCCCAAACCCTTCGACAACGCCGAGGTGCTGGCCCGGGTGGAAGCCCAGCTGCGCCGGTACAAGCAGTTTGACCGGGGGAGCGGCGGCGCGGTGCTCACCCACGGGGATCTGGTGCTGGATAAGGAGGGGGTGACGGTCACCGCCGGAGGTAAGCCGGTGACCATCACCGCCCGGGAGTTTCGGATTCTGGCCCTGCTGATGGAGCATCCCAAAAAGGTGTTTACCCGGGAGGAGCTCTACCAGCAGGTGTGGGGCGGGGAGTATATGGGGGACGACAATACGGTGAATGTCCACATCTCCAATCTGCGCTCCAAGCTGGCCAAGGCCAGCCCCACGGAGTACATCAAGACGGTTTGGGGCATCGGCTTCAAGCTGAATGACCTGTAGGCCTGTAATTTTAAAGATTCTTCACCTTTGCTTAAAGTCCGGTTATGGCCTTGCCTGTATACTGGCATCACAAACAAAGGGACGCTCTGACTCCATCGCCTGCGGCTGAACGCCGGATCTTTTGCCCCATCCGTGCCGTTTGCCAAGCGGGAAATACATACAGTATTCCTCCGCTTTTCAAACGTTCGGCTGTACCAAAATCTCTCGACGTCAGCTCTTGTCGATGGAATCAGAGTGTCCCAAGAGAAAGGCGGATGCCCTATGACAGATACCGTATTACACACAAAGGGCCTGACCAAGCGGTACGGGGCCCACACTGCGGTGGACCGGGCGGAGCTGACGGTGGAGAAGGGCCAGATCTACGGCCTGGTGGGCCGCAACGGCGCCGGAAAAACCACCATCATCCGCATGGTCACCGGCCAGACGGTGCCCACGGCGGGGGAGATCTCCCTCTTCGGGGCCACGGGCAAGGACCTGATGAAGGTGCGTGCCCGCACCGGAGTCATGGTGGAGACCCCCAGCTTCTATCCCTATCTCACCGCCCGGCAGAACCTGGAATACTACCGCATCCAGCGGGGGATTCCCGGCAAGGGGACGGTGGACCAGGTGCTGGAGGAGACCGACCTGGCCAATACCGGGAAAAAGGTCTTTAAGAACTTTTCCCTGGGCATGAAGCAGCGGCTGGGTCTGGCCCTGGCCCTGATGAACCGGCCCGACTTCCTGCTGCTGGACGAGCCCATCAACGGCCTGGACCCGGAGGGTATTGTGGAGTTCCGCAACCTGCTGCTCAAGCTCAACCGGGAGCGGCAGACCACCATTCTGATCTCCAGCCACATCCTGCCGGAGCTGGCCAACCTGGCCACCTGCTACGGCTTCATCGACAACGGGGTTATGCTGGAGCAGATCACCGCCCGGGCCCTGGAGGAGAAGTGCCGGGCCTGTATCGAGGTGGGGGTGGAGGACCCCTCTGCCGCCTCCCTGGTGCTGGAGCAGAAGCTGGGCACCCGGGACTACGAGGTGCTCTCCGGCGGCGTACTGCGGCTGTACAGCTTTCTGGATCAGCCTCAGACGGTGGCAAAGGTGCTGGTGGAGGGGGGCGTGTCCCTGCGCTCCCTGGAGAGCCGGGGGGCCAACCTGGAGGACTACTTCCTGTCCATGATCGGAGGTGTCCGCCATGCGTAACTATCTGGCCGCGGAATGCTATAAAGTATTCCGGAGGAAGTATCTCTACCTGACCCTGCTGGTGGTGCTGGCCCTGGAGGGGCTGATGCTGTGGGGGTTCTGGTTCACCTGGTCCAACGGCAACACGCAGATGGACTTTTATTCCGCCGTCATCATGATCCCCATGATGCTGAGCATCGGACTGTACGCCACCATACTCACCGGCGACATGGTTTTTTCCGAGCAATACAAGCACAACACCTTGAAGAATGAGGTGTCCTACGGCTTGTCCCGGGTGCGGATCTACCTGGGCAAGCTGGCGGTGGCCACCCTGGTGGCTCTGCTGGCGGCGGTGGTGATGGTGGCCCTCTATATGGCGGGCTGCTGGGTGCTGCTGCCCCACAATGAACTGGATCAGACCGGCCTGGCGCTGGTGGGTTACACCCTTGCCGGCGCGCTCCCCCTGTGGCTGGGCGCCCAGGGCGTGGTGCTGGCCTGCTATTTCCTGGTACGCAACACCACACTGGCCGCCTTTGTGGCGGTGGCTCTGCTGGGCGTGGTGCCCCCCATCCTCCAGCTGTGCGGTCTGCTCATCCATCCGACCTTTGAAATGATCCGGCAGTTTATGCCCGCCGTCATGCTGGAGCAGCTGCATATCTATGCCTTCCAGTGGGACTATGTGGGCCGGTGCTGGATGGTGGGCCTGGTGGTGCTGGCGGGGTCCATTTTGGTGGGCCTGTTGGCATTCCGGAAAAAAGAGATTCGCTGACAGAGGGTGCCGGGAGGGAAGGGTATGCTCAACTATATCAGGGCGGAGCTGTGGAAGGCCTTCCGGCATAAGGGACTCTACGGGCTGGTCCTCTTTCTGGGACTGTGTACCGCCCTGTTTACCTCCATCATGCTGGAGGCAGATAACTTTTCCCAAATGGCCTCCGCCGCGGCTACAACCATGCTGCTGGGGGTGCTGGTGGCTCCGCTGCTCACCCAGATCGTGGACGGCAAGGCCATGAGCAGCTTAAAAAACGAGGTGTCCTTTGGTCTGAGCCGGGGGCGGATCTACTGGGGAAAGCTGCTGACCGGGCTGATGCTGGGGCTGGGGCTGTGCCTGCTGCTGGTGGGAGGCTACCTGCTGGTGGGCTGGCTGGCCCTGCCTCATGACTCCAGTGAGGCCGACCTGACCGCCCTGGCGGTGGTGGGCTTCTCCCTGCTGGGGGCCCTTCCCGTCTGGTGCGGGATATTCAGCCTGTGCCACATGATGGCCCTGCTCATCCCCAGTACGGCGGCATGGATGGCGCTCTATTATATCCTCAGCTTCTTCGGCCAGCCTGTGCTGGTAGCCCTGACGGCCATGGGCACCGGCGGCCGGATCAGCAGTCTGATTCAGGCGATTTTAATGCCAATGGCCTTGCTGATGCCCGACTTTCTGTCCGGCTGGCTTACCTGGGAGTACCAGTTCTGGTGCTGGGCCGTGGGGATGGGCTGGCTGGTATTCACCTCGGCGCTGGGCCTGCTCTGGTTCCGGCGGCGGGAGATCAAATAAAAACACTTTCCACGGGCGTGCCGCATGGAGCGGCACGCCCGCTTGGGCTGGAGAGGAGATGGGACCATGGTGATCATCCTTTGCGTTGTGCTGGCGGCGGTGTGTGCCGGACTGGGCCTGTGGGTCTGGACCCAGCGCAGGGCGCTGAAGGGGGCGGCGGCTCAGCTGCGGGAACTGACCCGGGGGGACAGCACCGCCCGGCTGCGGATGGCGGTGCCCAACCGGGCGGCGGAGGAGCTGCTGGAGGGGGTCAATCTTCTGCTGGAGCTGCGGCGGGAGGACCAGTCCCGCTGGCTGGAGCGGGAGCGCTCCCTCCGTCAGCAGATCGCCAATGTGTCCCACGACCTGCGTACCCCTCTGACCTCCATCCTGGGCTACCTTCAGCTGCTGGAGGACCCCAAGCTGCCGGAGGGGGAGCGGAGGGAGTATCTGGCGGTGGTGGAGAGCCGGGCCAAGGCGCTGCAAAGCCTCATCACCGGCTTTTATGACCTGTCCCGGCTGGAGGGGGGAGAGTACCCCCTGGAGCAGGAGCCGGTGAACCTCTATACCAGTCTGTCCGGCCTGCTGGCCGCCTTTTATAACGACTTTACCGACCGGAACTTCGATATGACGGTGGAGCTGGCCGAGCACCTGCCGCCGGTGCAGGCGGACAACGGCGGGGTTTTGCGGGTATTCACCAATCTGATCCGCAACGCCCTGGATCACGGGCGTGGAAAAATGACGGTCCGGCTCTGGCAGGAGGGGGAGAGGGTGGTCAGTCTCTTCGCCAACGAGACTGACGAGCTGACGGCGGAGGATCTGCCCCACATTTTCGACCGCTTCTTCACTTCCGACAAAATGCGGACCGGTCGCAATACCGGCCTTGGTCTGGCCATCGTCAAGACGCTGGCGGAGCAGATGGGCTGCCGACTGACCGCTGAACTGGAAAACGGTATGTTTGCCATTCGGGTACAGTGGCCCCTCTGGCAGGGGCGGGGCTTTGGATGATGTGCCGAAGGCGGTGATTGCCGCTTGACAAAGTAAGGGAAAACTGATATCGTTTATCCGTATGACTGGAAGGCCGCAAACCATTGGGGCTGTAAGGTTTTCTAAACTGAGCAGTCATAAAATGGCGTACGCGGCCGAGACGGGAAACCGTGCCGCAGATTGTTATTGAGAAGAAGAGGTTGAATACTATGGTAAAGATCGTACGCAAGAAGGTACTCAACCCCAGCGTTACCTTGCTGGAGGTTGAGGCCCCCCTGATCGCCAAGAAGGCGCGGGCGGGACAGTTTATCATCCTGCGGCTGGATGAGCAGGGAGAGCGCATCCCCCTGACCATCGCCGACTATGACCGGGAGAAGGGTACCATCACCATCATCTTCCAGAAGGTGGGCCTGACCACCGAGCTGCTGGCCGACCTGAACGAGGGCGACCACATCCAGGACTTTGTGGGTCCCCTGGGCCTGCCCACCGAGCTGCCCGAGGGCGCCAAGCGCATCTGTGTGGTGGGCGGCGGCGTGGGCTGCGCCATTGCCTATCCCCAGGCCAAGACCTGCCACGCCGAGGGCCTGGAGGTGGACGTGATCGCCGGCTTCCGCTCCAAGGATATCGTGATCCTGGAGGACGAGTTCAAGTCTGTCAGCGACCACTGCTACATCATGACCGACGACGGCTCCTATGGTGAGCAGGGCTTCGTTACCGTCAAGCTGAAGGAGCTCATCGACTCCGGCATCCACTATGACGCCGTCATCGCCATCGGCCCCATCCCCATGATGAAGTTTGTGTCCAAGACCACCGAGCCCTATGGCATCAAGACCATCGTCTCCCTGAACCCCATCATGATCGACGGCACCGGTATGTGCGGTGGCTGCCGTGTCACCGTGGGCGGCAAGATGAAGTTCGCCTGTGTGGACGGCCCCGACTTCGACGGCCACGAGGTGGACTTTGACGAGCTGATGAACCGCAACGCGGTCTACCGCGCCCAGGAGGCGGAGGAGAAGGAGCGCCACGCCTGCCGTATGGACCAGCTTGCCAAGGAAATGATCCAGTAAGGAGAGACTGATACAATGCCGAATATGAGTTTGAAGAAGGTCCCCATGCCGGAGCAGGACCCCAACGTACGCAACCATAACTTCCAGGAGGTCTCTCTGGGCTACACCGCCGAGATGGCCATGGAGGAGGCTACCCGCTGCCTCAACTGTAAGCATAAGCCCTGCGTGGGCGGCTGCCCGGTGAATATCCGCATCCCCGAGTTTATTGCCAAGGTAGCCGAGGGCGACTTCAAGGCCGCCTATGAGATCATCTCCGACACCAACGCCCTGCCCAGCGTCAGCGGCCGCGTGTGTCCCCAGGAGAGCCAGTGCGAGGCCCGCTGCGTCCGGGCCATCAAGGGCGAGCCGGTGGCCATCGGCCGCCTGGAGCGCTTTGTGGCCGACTGGTACCGTGAGAACATCAACGCCATGCCGGTCAAGCCCCAGAGCAACGGCATCAAGGTGGCGGTGGTGGGTTCCGGCCCCGCCAGCCTGACCTGCGCCAGCGACCTGGCCAAGCTGGGCTATCAGGTCACCATGTTCGAGGCCTTCCATACTGCCGGCGGCGTACTGGTGTACGGCATCCCCGAGTTCCGTCTGCCTAAGGCCATCGTGCAGAACGAGGTGGACAAGCTGTCCGCCCTGGGCGTGGATCTGGAGACCGACATGGTCATCGGCAAGACCTTCGACATCGACGAGATGTTTGAGGAGGGCTATGAGGCCGTGTTCATCGGCTCCGGCGCCGGTCTGCCCATGTTCATGGGCATCGAGGGCGAGACTCTGGCGGGCGTGTACTCCGCCAACGAGTACCTGACCCGTATCAACCTGATGAAGGCCTACCGGGAGGGCTACGACACCCCCCTGAAGATCTCCGGCTCCGCCGCCATCATCGGCGGCGGCAACGTGGCCATGGACGCCGCCCGCTGCGCCAAGCGTATGGGCGCCAAGCACGTCTATGTCCTCTACCGCCGGGACGAGGAGGAGATGCCCGCCCGTAAGGAGGAGGTCCACCACGCCAAGGAGGAGGGCATCGAGTTCATGCTGCTCACCAACCCTGTGCGGGTGCTGGACGACGGTACCGGCAAGGTGGGCGGCCTGGAGTGCGTCAAGATGCGCCTGACCGCCCCTGACGAGAGCGGCCGCCGTGCCCCCAAGGTGGTGGAGGGCTCCAACTTCGTGATGGACGTGGATACCGTGGTCATGAGCCTGGGCACCAGCCCCAACCCCCTGATCCGGTCCACCACCCCCGGCCTGGAGACCAACAAGAAGGGCTGCCTCCAGGTCAACGAGGACACCATGGAGACCAGCCGTGAGGGCGTGTACGCCGGCGGCGACGCCGTCACCGGTGCGGCTACCGTGATTCTGGCCATGGGCGCCGGCAAGAAGGCCGCCGCCTCCATGCACGAGTATCTGACCAAAAAACACAGCAAGTAAGTCCTGAGGGCCTCGCCGCACAGCGGCGGGGCCCTTTTATGTCTCTGCTTACTGAAAGGAAAGTGACTGTGCAAAAGGTGGGGATTGCGGCGGGAACGGGGGAGAGGTACACTATACTCTGTATGAGACAGAGAAAAGGAGAGGATGGGAATGCCCGCCCTTCAAAATGACCTGACCCAGGGCAGCGTCAGCCGAAAACTGGTTCGATACGCTATGCCTCTGGTGGCCTCCAGCCTGTTACAGGCCATCTATTCCATCACGGATATCATCATTGCCGGCCATTTTATTGGAGATAACGGCATCTCCGCCATCAACACCTCCAGCGTGATCATGAATATGCTTACCCAGCTGGCCATCGGCGTCACGGTGGGCGGCAACATCCTGGTCAGCCGCTATTTCGGCAGCGGTGCCGAGGAGGACCGCCGAAAGGCGGCGGGCAACACCCTGACCATCGGTATCATTGCCGGTATTCTCTTTACCGCCCTGGTGGTGCTGCTGTGCCGGCCCATTCTGGTGCTGCTGCGGGCCCCGGCCATGGAGGACAGCGTGGCCTATCTGGGGATCTGCGGCGTGGGACTGTTCTTTATTTTCGGCTATAACGCCCTGTCAGCCATCCTGCGGGGGGTGGGCAACTCCCGTATCCCGCTGTACTGCATCATCCTGTCGGTGAGCCTCAATGTGGTGCTGGACATCTACTTTGTGGCGGTGCGGGGCATGGGGGTGGCGGGAGCCGCTCTGGCCA
The DNA here is from genome assembly GCA_019119165.1 of Candidatus Flavonifractor intestinigallinarum. Lineage (GTDB taxonomy): Bacteria > Bacillota > Clostridia > Oscillospirales > Oscillospiraceae > Flavonifractor > Flavonifractor intestinigallinarum. The sequence goes on from DWXO01000083.1 coordinate 15,197, forward strand.
CTGTGATCGGGCAGGGGGTTTCCTTTGTCACCGCCCTCGTTTTCTGTCTGATTCACCGGGAGAGCCTGGGCCTTCTGCCCCGCTACCTCTCCCCGGAGAAGCAGGTGGTGAGCCGTACCCTGAAGCTGGGTCTGCCGGTGGCCCTCCAGTGGACCATCGCCAGTGTATCCTGGCTGGTGGTGCTCACCCTCATCAACAAGTACGACGTGGATGTATCCGCCGCCAACGGTGTATCCAACAAGATTCGTGATTTCTGTCAGCTCTTCCTGTCCGCCCTGACCACCGGCGCGGGTACCATGTGCGCCCAGTGCCTGGGCGCCAAGCTGTATGACCGGGCGGAACAGGTGATGAAAACCTGTATGAAGCTGTCTCTGGGTATGGCGGCGGTCATTATCGTTTTGGCCGAGGTGCTGGCCCCCTGGCTGGTGATGATCTTCACACCCGACCCCGATGTGCAGGCCTGGGCAGTGATCAACCTGCGGATTGAGATTGTGTGCCAGCTGTTCTACGCGGGAATGTTCACCTACAACACCCTGGCCACCGGCTCGGGTCACACGGTGTTCATCATGTGGAACTCCTTCCTCAACTGCATTGTGGTGCGCCTGGTGCTGGCTGTGGTGCTGGAGCACTTCATGGGCATCTACGGCGTCTACCTGGCCTGCGGCGTGGCAGTGTCCAGCTCGGTGCCGGTGGGCTGGTGGTTCTACCGCTCCAACCGCTGGAAAATCGCAAAGAACGTATCCTAACAAAATGGAAAATGCCCCCGCCTGGGACTGTTTTACGGTCCCAGGCGGGGGCATTTTTGTGCTGTCTCAGATCAGTTGACCCCATCCTGCGGGGAACCGTCCGCAATCTCGGAGCGGACCTGCTCCATCAGCGCCTCATAGGCCCGGTCGATGCCCTGCATATAGTCACGCACGAAGTCCCGGAACCGCTTGCCCTGGGCGTTCAGCGGGCGGCGCTTGTGGTAGGCGATGCCGAAATAGGCCACCGGCGCACCGTCGGTGTAGGGCCGACAGACCACGTCGCTGTGCTTGCCCAGTAGCCGCAGCTCCCGGTATTTCACCGAAGGCACGATGGAGATGCAGCGGTTGGCCTCCACCAGGGAGAGCAGCAGCTCCAGGTGCCGCACGTCGTAGTCGATGATGGGGGTGCTTCCCATTTTTCCTTCGGCGGCGCAGAAGGTGGTCCGGTTGACCCGGGAACCATCGATGGCCAGATGCTCGCCTGCCAGCTGCTGACGGCTGATGCTCTGACAGCTGGCCAGAGGGTGGGCCCGGTTGAGCAGCAGCACGAACTCACATTCGTACAGCCGCTCAAAGGCCAGATCGTCTCCCGGAGGCTCCAGTACGGTAAGGGCCAGGTCCACCTCCTGGCGCTCCAGCATTGCGGTGACGGAAGGCAGGTCGGCGCGCTGGTGGTTGAGGCTGATATCCGGATTTTTCAGCAGGAACTGCTGGAGCATGATAGTGTCGTCTACCATACAGGCAATGGACAGCGCTTCTGGGCGGTCGGCGTTGAGATTTCGCACCTCCTGCACGCCCTTCTCCAGGGCGGACAGAGCCTGATCCACGTAGCGCAGGAAGCACTCGCCGCTCTGATTCAGGGTGATTTTGCCCCGCCTGCGTTCAAACAACGGGACTCCTACCTCCTCCTCCAGCCGGGATAGAGAAGTGCTCAAATTGGGCTGGGAGACGAACATGGTCTCAGCCGCTTTGGACATATTACCCAACTGGGCTACGGCAGAAAAGTACCGGAGCTGTGAAAGTTCCATGCCAAGTTTCCTCCTGGTAAGTATATGAATTGTTTATACTGCTGTAAACATTATATATTTTTCAAAAAAGCTTGTAAAGCTTATACTGGGAATCGCTCCAAGACGATCCGGAACGTCAGACGATGCTATGCAAGAGGGAAGGGCGGTCGGCGCCGTTCGGTCCGCCCAGATGGAATGTGTAAAAAGGAATGTGAAAGTATGGAACAAACGAAGCGAGGCTTTGGTGCCTGGGGTTGGTTTCTGCTGATCTTCGGATTGCTGATCTTCTTCAGCAACGGCGGCTTCTTTGCTGACGGCACCAACGTGATCTCCCCCGCGGTAGCGGAAAAGTTAAACGTGGATCAGAGTTTGATCCTTACCATGAACTCCATTGCCGGTGTGATCGGCGTCCTGGTGGCCATCGTGGCCGGCCAGATCAACCAGCGCATCGGTCCCAGTAAGGTGGCCGCCGGCTGCCTGATCCTGGCGGGCCTGGGTCACATCGCCACCGGCAACGCCGTGAACGTGCCCATGTATCTCATCGCCATGTGCTGCGTGGGCGGCGGCCTGAGCGCCGGTTCCTTCGTGGGCATCGGGACTCTGGTGGCCATGTGGTTCCCCAAGAAGCAGGGCCAGGCCATGAGCGTTGTGGCCATGGGCTCCAACTTCGGCACCATGCTCTTCGTCCCCCTGCTCACCGTGATGGTGGGCGCCATGGGCATCGCCACCAGCTCCATGATCTGCGGCCTGGTGGCCGTGGCGGTGGGCGTGATCGGCGCCATCCTGCTGCGCAACACCCCCACCGAGCGGGGCCTGTATCCCGATAACGTCACCGAGGCCGAGTTCAAGGCCAACTATTCCACCAAGCCCCCCGAGGTCTCCGACGCCGGCTGGACCACCGGCAAGCTGCTGCGCACCAAAGAGGTGTGGCTGTGCGTGTTCTCCACCGGCCTGCTGATGCTGGTCCAGATGGGCATTATGACCCAGCTGGTTGCCCGCAACATGGAGGTGGGCATGGATCTGGCCATGGCCACCGGCGTCATGAGCGCCATCGCCGTCATCGGCATCATCGGTTCGGTGATCTTCGGCCGTATCGTGTTCAAGCTGGGCATCAAAAAGGCCGGCGTGCTCACCGGCGTGCTGTACATCGTCGCCATGCTGTGCAACGTCAGCGGCATCATGCCTCTGGTGTGGGTGTCCCTGGTGATCATCGGTTTCCTGGGCGCCGCCGCTCCCAACCTGATGAACTCCGTTCCCGGCTCCGTGTTTGGCCGGGTGGGCTACGCCAAGGTCAACAGCGTGGTGTTCCCCCTGACCAGCATTATCTTTATGCTCAACTTTGCCGTCAACGGCCTGATCAAGCAGCTGTTCAACAGCCTGAGCGTGGCTTACATCGTTTTCGCCGTACTGGCTCTGATTTCCACTCTGCTGATCCTGGCCCTGCAGGATCACAAGTATGACCAGGACTATATGGCCGCCCATAAAAAGTGAGCGGTCTGAATACAAAAGGAGGTAACTCTATGAGCAAGAACTCTACCGTGGCTCTGGCCCACGGCAAGGACGTGCAGGAAAACGTCACCCGCGTCTTTGAGATGATGGGCGGCGTCACCAAGATGATCGAGCCCAACTCCACCGTGGTGCTCAAGCCCAACGCCGGTCATGCGGCTCCCCCCGAGTTTGCCGTTTGTACCCATCCCGAGACCGTCCGGGCTGTGATCCGTGAGGTCAAGAAGGCCAATCCCAAGCGCATCGTCATCGCTGAGGCCGCCGCCGTCGGCTGCGACACCATCGAGTGCTACGAGGCCTGCGGCATTGCCAAGGTGGCCGAGGAAGAGGGCGTGGAGCTGGTCGACATCAAGCGGGACAAGGACCTGATCAATGTGGCTGTCCGCGGCTACCGCTCCAACATCAGCCATGTGAAGCTGCCCCGCCTGCTGCTGGAGGCCGAGCACATCATCAACCTGCCCATCCTGAAGGCTCACGCCAGCATGGTGTTCTCCGGCGCGCTGAAGAACATCAAGGGCGTGGTGCAGGACCAGGTCCACGTGCAGATGCACCAGCAGAACCTGACCATGGCCATGATGGATGTGTGGTGGGCCTGCCGGGCCGACATCAACATCATGGACGTGATGCACGCCGCCAGCGGCTACTCTCCCCACACTCCCGTGCCCATCGAGGTGGACTGCATCATGGGCTCCTATGACCCCGTGGCTCTGGACCGCATCGCCTGCGAGCTGGTGGGCATCGATCCCGACGGCGTGGACTACTTCCGCGTAGCCCAGGAGGCCGGTCTGGGTACCACCGAGCGGGACAAGATCGAGGTTATTGGCGACGATCTGGCCGCCTGCTCCACCAAGATGTGGGTTCCCTACCTGGAGGACATCCGCAACCGCTGGCCTGAGTATGAGGTCCACTGCGAGGGCGCCTGCTCCAGCTGCCAGGCCCTGCTCACCCTGAACATGGAGACCCTGAAGGCCATCGGCGTCTACGATAAGAACACCGATATGGTTATCGTGGCCGGCGGCAAGAACACCCTGTCTCCCGATACGCCCGACGAAAAGATTATGCTCCACGGCAACTGCGCCCGCAAGCATCTGAAGGATCATCCCAACGCCTTCTTCCTCCAGGGGTGCCCCCCCGGAGAGGGCTCCCTGTATATGTCCATCCTCCGCAAGGAGGCCATGACCGGCAAGCCCGAGCAGATGCACTGGATCCGCGAGCGGATGGAAATCGACGCCCCCGCCTGGCGCGGCTATGTGGAGAACGAGGCTGCGAAGTTTTATGGAACAGACAAGACTTGATCAGGGCTATGTGACCCTGACGGATGCCCCGGAACTGATGAAGCTGCTGGAGGACATCTTCACCGACGAGTTCATGCAGAAGCACACCCGCTTTGAGAATTTCGACGGGTTCAAGTTCTCCAGCGCGGTGATGGTCAACTGGAAGGCCGATACCATCGTCTACGCGCCCCTTCTGCTGGACAGCTTTGTGAAGGAGAGCACCCAGTTTGCCGACTGGGACGAGATGGTGCGCTCCGCCACCAGCCTGCGCTATCATTGCAGCTAAGCGGGGAAGGGGAGGCCATACCGGTCTCCGCTATAATTCCACAGTTGTTCTGCCGGGGCGGGATGGGATCACGCCCCGGCAGGGCGCAGGGCGGAAGGCCCTGCGTGGGAACAGAGTCAGCTTGCCCTGAAAGAGTGTCTTTCCAGGGCTCTGACTCTATTCTCGAACCTGGGTCCCAACGGACCGCCGGCGCCAGCACGCCGCCGGGTTACACAGTGAAAGGAGCTGGATTTACATATGAAACCGGAAGAGATCAAGCGAGTGGCCTGTGTGGGCGGCGGTGTGATCGGTTCCAGCTGGGCCATTCAGTTTGCCATGAAGGGCCTGGATGTGGTTCTGTACGATATCAATGACGAGCAGCTGGCCAAAAGCCAGGCTCAGATGCACAAGAGCCTGGATGCCCTGGAGCAGTTCAAGGCGGTGACACCTCAGCGGCGGCAGGAGATCGCCGACCAGGTGAAGCTGACCACCTCCATGGAGGAGGCGGTGAAGGACGCCCAGTTCATCCAGGAGAGCGGCCCTGAGCGGCTGGAGATCAAGCGGTCTATCCTGGCCCAGGTGGAGGAATTTGCCTCCCCCGACGCCATCTATGCCAGCTCCACCTCCGGCCTGTTGGTCAGTGATATCGCCGCCCAGGCGGCCCATCCTCAGCGGTGCGTGGGGGCCCACCCCTACAATCCCCCTCACCTGATCCCCCTGGTGGAGCTGACCTCCGGCGACAAGACCGATCCGGAGCTGCTTCAGCTGGCCTACGACTTCTATCAGTCCATCGGTAAAGAGGCGGTGCTGTTGCGCAAGGAGTGCCCCGGCTTCATCGCCAACCGGCTTCAGCTGGCCCTCTACCGGGAGGTGCAGGATCTGATCATGCGGGGCGTGTGCTCCGTGGAGGATGCGGACAAGGCTCTGGTGTACGGCCCCGGCCTGCGCTGGGCCATCTTCGGCCACAACATGATCATGCAGCTGGGCAACCCCGGCGGTCTCACCGGCATGGTGCAGATGCTGGGCAACTCCGGCGACCGCTGGCTGGCCGACATGGCCTCCTGGACCCATCAGCCCGACAACTGGGCCGAGGTGGCTCAGCCCGGCGTGGATCAGGAGATGGCCAATTTCCCCGACCACATCGGCCACACCAACGAGGATTGCGCCAAGTACCGGGATCAGATGCTCATTGAGCTGCTGAAACTCCACCGCAAGCTGTAAGGGGAGGTCCAATGAGTTCCCCAAAGGATTTTAACGTTTTTGCCCGGCGGCGCTGGGTGTGCCTCATCTCCGCCATGGTCATCTGTATCTGCGCCGGCTTTGGTTACGCCTGGAGCGTACTGCAAAACCCCATCGTGACCCGCTTCGGCTGGGCCGACTCCGCCGTGGCCCTGGCCTATACCATTACGGTGCTGTGTTCCACCATGGCGCCCCTCATCTTCGGCGGGCTGATCCGCCGTATGTCCACCCGGACCGGCGTCATTGTGGGCGCGGTCCTCTTCGGCGGCGGGCTATTGCTGACCGGCCTGATGAATCAGATCTGGCAGCTCTACCTGTTTTACGGCGTGATCTCCGGCCTGGGGGTGGGCTTCATCTACCCCAGCATGATGGCCTATGTGGTTCGTCTCTTTCCCGACCGGTCGGGCCTGGCCTCCGGCCTGGGCACCGCCGCCTACGGCTCGGGCGCCATTTTGTGGGCCCCCACCGCCGCGGCGTTGATGGAGGGCGTGGGCATGGACCGGGCTTTCCAGGTGCTGGGCGTCCTCTTCGCCGCCGTCATTCTGGTGGGCTCCCTGCTGCTGACCGACCCCCCGGAGGGCTTTCAGGCCGCCATGGCCCCCAAGCGCGGAGGAGAGCAGGGGGGAGCCGCCGACCTGCGGCGGGGCCAGATGGTACGCACCGGTACCTTCTGGAAGATGGTAGTGGTGTTTACTTGCGGACTGGTGGCGGGGGTTATCGTCATCAGCCAGGCCTCTCCCATCCTCCAGCAGACCCTGGGCTATACCGCTTCCGGCGCGGCCCTCTTCGTCAGCGTATTTTCCGCCTGTAACATGGCCGGGCGCTTCCTGTGGGGCAGCCTGTCGGACAAGCTGGGACTGGTCAATACCGCCGGCGCGGTCTTTGTGCTGTGCATCCTGTCCATGGGCCTGCTGGCCGTGGTGGGGCAGGAGGTGCCGGTGCTGGTGCTGATGGGCGTGGCGGCCTCCTGCTATGGCGGCCTGGCTTCCATCCTCACCCCCCTGACCGCCCGGATGTTCGGTCCCCGGTACATCACGGAAAACTACGGCGTCATGTATGTGGTGTTCGGTCTGGCCAGCCTCATCGGGCCCAGCCTGGCTACCACCTTTAAAACCATGGGAGGGGGAAGCTATACCGGAGCCTATGTTACCGCCGCGGTGCTGGCGGCGGTGGGCCTGGTCCTCTCCCGCTTCCTGAAACCTGTGTCCCGCAAAGGAGAATGATATGGAATTAAGTAAAGTGCGTACCATGGAGCAGATCATCGCCAGCTTCAAGGACGGCCAGACCATCGCCATCGGCGGCCAGACCAACCACTATATGCCGGAGCGGCTCATTGACTGCGTGCTGGAGAGCGGGGCCAAGCATCTGACGGTGTACTCCATCGACTCCAGTGACCCCGGCATGGGCATCAGCCGCATCATCGAGGCCGGGCGGGTGGACAAGATGATCACCACCCATGTGGGGACCAATCCCCGCACCAACGCCCGCATCCAGGACGGCTCCCTGAAGGCGGAGCTCATCCCCATGGGCACCTTTATTGAGCGCATCCGCTGCGGCGGCATGGGCCTGGGGGGCGTGCTCACCAAGACCGGCCTGGGTACCGTGGTGGAGGAGGGCAAGCAGGTCATTGAGGTCAATGGCCAGCAGTACCTGCTGGAGACGGCTCTCCACGCCGACGTGGCCCTGACCCGCTGCCGGAAGGCCGATCCTCTGGGCAACCTGGCCTATCGGGGCAGCAGCGGCCACGCCTCCCACCCGGTCATCGCCACCTGTGCCGACCTGTCCATCGTGGAGTGCGATCACTTCTGCGATCTGGGCGAGATCGGCCCGGACGAAGTGAAGGTGCCCGGTATGTTCGTGGACATGATTCTGGTGTAAGGAGGGGGAGCAGATGGACAACAGAAACTTTATCGCCAAGCGGGCCGCCGCCTACTTCAAGCCCGGCGACGTGGTCAACCTGGGCATCGGTATCCCCAGCCTCTGCGGCAGCTATGCTGCCGAGGGGGTCCTGTTCCAGAGCGAGAACGGCTTTATCGGCATCGGCGCCACGGTGAATGAGGGCCTGATGATGAACGAGCGGTTTGTCAATGCCGGCGGCGTGAACTTTATCCCTGTCCCTGGCGCCAGCGCCTTTGATGTGGCCATGTCCTTCGGCGTGATCCGTTCCGGTCGGCTGGCCGCCACCGTACTGGGCGGCCTTCAGGTGTCCGCCAACGGCGATCTGGCCAACTGGGCCTCTCCCGGCCGGGCCTTCGGCATGGGCGGCGCCATGGACCTGTGCAACGGCGCCCGGAAGGTGATCGTGGCCATGGATCTGGTGGCCAAGAACGGCGCACCCAAGGTGGTCAACCAGTGTACCATGCCTCTCACCGCCATCCGCTGTGTGGACCATATCGTCACCGACCGCTGCGTCATCAACGTGACCCCGGAGGGCCTGGTACTGGCCGAGATCCGCAAGGGTCATACTGTGGAAGAAATTCAGGCCGCCGTGGAGCCCAAGCTCCTGGTGGCCCCCGATCTGATTGAAATGGAGGAAGATTGATATGGCAAAACCGCTGAGCAAGACGGTTGTCGTGGCCTACGGCCGCTCCGCCGTGGCTAAATCCGGCAAGAAGGGCGCTCTGCGTCAGCTCCATCCCATTGATATGGGCGGCTTGGTGCTGAAGGGCGTTATGGAGAAGATCCCCCAGCTGGACCCCGCTCTGGTGGAGGACGTGATTCTGGGCTGCGCCATCCCCGAGGCCAAGCAGGGCCTCAACCCCGCCCGTCTGGTGGCCGCCCGGGCCGGGCTGCCCTACACCGCCTGCGGCCTCACCGTGGACCGCTTCTGTTCCTCCTCTCTCCAGGCCGTGGCCCAGGCCGCCTGGCAGATCGAGGCCGGTCAGGCCGACTGCATCGTGGCCGGCGGCATTGAGTCCATGACCGCTCTGCCCATGACCCTGGACCGCAGCGGAGATATGAACCCCTGGCTGCTGGAGAACGACCCCAATCAGTATATCTCCAACGGCGAGACCGCCGAAAACGTGGCTGAGAAGTACAACGTCACCCGGGAGGAGATGGACGCTCTGGCTCTGGCCAGCCATCAGAAGGCGGCCCATGCCCAGGACGCCGGCTACTTTGACGAGCAGATCATCCCCCTGCCCGGTGTGGACGCCGAGGGCAACCCTATTGTCTTTGACAAGGACCAGGGCATCCGCCGTGACACCAGCATGGAGAAGATGGCTTCCATGAAGCCCTGCTTCCGGGAGAATGGCCGGGTCACCGCCGCCACCTCCTCCCAGACCAGCGACGGCGCTGCCTTCCTGGTGCTCATGAGCCGGGACAAGGCTGCTGAGTTGGGTATCAAGCCTCTGGCCTCCTTCCTGGGCTTCTGCGTGGGCGGCCTGGACCCCGCCTATATGGGTCTGGGTCCCATCTACGCCGTGCCCAAGGTGATGGAGTACACCGGCCTCACTGTCAATGACATGGACGTGATCGAGCTCAACGAGGCCTTTGCCGCCCAGGTCAGCCCCTGCATCAAGGAGCTGGGCATGGACCCCGCCAAGGTCAACCCCAACGGCGGCGCCATGGCCCTGGGACATCCTCTGGGCGCTACCGGCGCGGTGCTGTCCTGCAAGGCCATCTCCGAGCTGCGCCGCACCGGCGGCAAGTACGCCCTGGTGACCATGTGCATCGCCGGCGGCATGGGCGCGGCCGGTATCTTTAAAACGGAATAAATTGACGCAATAATCATTCTATTTGACTATTTTACGGAGGTATTTGTTATGGGTAAGCCTTTGGCTGATTATGTGAAGCTCCCCCAGCTGGACGAGTATAAGGAGTGGTTCAAGGATTTCGCGGACCTGTACCGTGAGGACGGTATCCTGCAGGTGACCTGGAAAACCAACGACGGCCCCATGCACCACAGCGGTATGTCCCACCGGGCCATCAGCCAGCTGGTGCGCATCCTGTCCCTGGACAACGAGAATGAGATCATCATTTTCACCCACATCGGCGACAGCTGGATGACCGAGTCCGATCCCAACGGCTGGGAGACCTACTCCAAGCTGCCCACCGAGCGGTTCCAGCACCAGTATTTTGATGACACCAACCTGATCAAGAACATGGTTTTCGATCTGGACGTGCCCACCATCGGCGTGCTGCCCGGCCCCGGCTTCCACTGGGACTCCGCCATGCTCAGCGATATCACCATCTGCTCCGATGACACCTGGATCGAGGTACCCCACGCCCACGGCGGCCTGGTGCCCGGCGACGGCATGGGCCTGATGGCTCAGCACTACTTCGGCACCAAGCGGGGCAACTACTACATGATGACCGCCCGTCAGTGGACCGCCCAGCAGATGCTGGACTGGGGCATGGTCAGCGAAGTGGTGCCCAAGGATCAGGTCATGGCCCGTGCCTGGGAGATTGCCCGGATGCTCAAGACCATGCCCTATGAGAACCGTACCATCATGTCCAACCTGGCCAAGCGGCCCCTGAAGAAGCTGCTGGTGGAGGACCTGAAGCTGCACACTGTTTCCGAGCAGTACGGCTCTCTGCTGCGCATCGCCGCTGGCGACATGGGCGACCGCAACGCTGCCCAGCAGGACGAGAAGTACATCAGCCAGACCAACGACTGGCGTTACTGCCACGACTGGATGCAGCAGCCCCCCACCCGGGAGAGCTGGGCCGGCTTCCGTACCAAGCCCATCGAGTGGTTCAAGGAAGTGGAGGCCGGTCGGGAGGTCAACCCCTTCGATCCCAACCGCCCGGTGAAGCCCTATCGCCCCGACGAGAAGTAAGCCAAAGACCGGAACGATTTGAGTATTGGAGGTTACTGTAATGGGAAAGCCTATGGCTGATTACGTCAAGCTGCCTGAGTTTGACGAGTATAAAGAGTGGTTCAAGGATTTTGCGGACCTGAAGCGGGAGGACGGCATCGTCCAGGTCACCTGGAAGACCAACGACGGCCCCATGCACCACAGCGGTATGTCCCATCGGGCCATGAGCCAGCTCACCCGCTGGCTGAGCCTGGACTACAAGAACGAGATCATTATCTATACCCACATCGGCGACAACTGGATGATCGAGTCGGATGCCAACGGCTGGGAGACCTACTCCAAGCTGCCCACCGAGCGGTTCCAGCACCAGTATTTTGACGACACCAACCTGATCAAGAACATGATCTTTGATCTGGATGTGCCCACCATCGGCGCTATCCCCGGCCCCGGCTTCCACTGGGATTCCGCCATGCTGTGCGACATCACCCTGTGCTCTGAGGACACCAAGATGGAGGTGCCTCACGCTCAGGGCGGTCTGGTGCCCGGCGACGGCATGGGCCTGATGTGCCAGCACTACTTCGGCACCAAGCGGGGCAACTACTACATGATGACCTCCCGCCAGTTTACCGCCCAGCAGATGCTGGACTGGGGCATGGTCAACGAGGTGCTGCCCAAGGGCAAGGTGCTGGAGCGGGCCTGGGAGATCGCCCGGATGTGGAAGACCATGCCCTACGAGAACCGCACCATCATGTCCAACCTGGCCAAGCGTCCGCTCAAGAAGCTGCTGGTGGAGGACCTGAAGCTGCATACCGTCTCCGAGCAGTATGGTTCTCTGCTGCGGGTGGCCGCCGGCGACCTGGGCGATGAGAACTCCGCTCAGCAGGATGAGAAGTACATCAGCCGCGTGGGCGACTGGCGTTACGCCACCCACGACATGGAGCAGCCCCAGACCGCCGAGAGCTGGCGCACCATGCCTCAGAAGGCTGCTGAGTGGTGGAAGAAGGTCAACGCCGGAGAGATCGAGAATCCCTTCGTCTTTGAGCACAGCAACGAGCCGGAGGGCTACGAATTTTGATCCAGCAGGGAAGAAGGGGCCGCCTCCGGCCTCTTTTTCCCATACCCGCAGCCTAAATCCGGTGCGGAATCATAAAAAGGAGTGGAACTGAAATGGCAAAGACCATCATTACCGCCGCGCTGACCGGCGCGGTCACCCCCGCGGGCTACAAGATCCCCGAGACCCCCCAGCAGATCGCCGACGAGGCCTATGACGCCTGGAAGCTGGGCGCCGCTGTGGTCCACCTGCATATGCGTGCCGACGACGGCCTGGGCGCTATGGACAAGGAGAAGTTCCGTGAGACCATCCGCCTGATCCGCAGCCACAAGGACTGTGACGTCATCATCAACTGCACCTCCTCCGGCGCCTCTCCCCAGCATCCCGCCACCGATGAGGAGCGTATGGCCCACCACAAGGAGCTGGCCGGTATCGAGATGGGCTCCTACGACGCCGGTTCCTTCAACTGGATGCCCGGCGGCGTGTTCATCAACTCCCCCCAGTTCCTCCAGCAGCTGGGCGACCTGTACATGGAGAAGGGCACCAAGCCGGAGATCGAGATTTTTGACGCCGGTATGCTGGGCGTCACCGACTACTTTGTGAAGAAGGGCCACCTGCCCAACCCCTGCCACTACCAGTTCTGCCTGGGTGTGCTGGGCGGTATGCCCGCCACCGTGGAGAACCTGCTCTACCTGGTGAACCACATCCCCGCCGGTTCCACCTGGTCCGCCTTCGGCGTGGGCAAGGGTCATCTGCCCATCATGTTCGCGGCCCTGGCCCTGGGCGGCCACATCCGCGTGGGCATGGAGGACAACGTGGTCTTTGGCGTGGACGAGAACGGCAAGAAGATCATGGCCACCAACCATATGCTGGTGGAGCGCGCCGTGGCTGCCGTCAAGGCCTTCGGCAATACCCCCGCTACCCCCGCCGAGGCCCGCCAGATCCTGGGCATTCCCGCCTTTGACGGCGAGAAGGTCCGCGCCGCTCTGGGGATCGACTGATATGAAGATCCAGAGCGTACTGGGTCCGGTGGATACGGCCGACCTGGGCCAGGTGCTGATGCACGAGCATCTGACCTGTGCCGACTGGTCCATGCGGATGAACTTTGGTTCCCGCTTCTATGAAGGGGACAAGGTGACCGAGATGGCCTGCGGGATGCTGGGCAAGGCAGCACAGCAGGGCGTGGCCACCGTGGTGGACGGCACGCCGGTAAACCTGGGCCGTGATGTCCACCTGATGCGGGAGGTGGCCCGCCGCACGGGGCTGAACATCATCGCGTCTACCGGCTTCTACTATCAGGAGGAGCCCTGGCTGGGCTTCCGGGACGAGGAGCAGATCTACGACCTGCTGATGGGCGACTGCACCGACGGCATTCAGGGTACAGACAGTAAGCCGGGCATCCTGAAGGCTGGCGTGGCCCGGGCTGGCGTGACTCCTCTGCTGAACAAGGTGCTCCATGCCACCGGACGGGTGGCGGCTGAGACCGGTTTGCCCATCTTCTGCCACCACGATCCCTCTGTCCACAGCGGCGGGGAGATCCTGGACCTGTTCGAGAGCTGCGGCGTGCCTGCAAACCGGGTGATCCTGGGTCACAGCGGCGACACCACCGATCTGGAGTACCTCACCGCCATGCTGGAGCGGGGCTGTTGGCTGGGTATGGACCGCTTCGGCTTCTGCGACCGGGACCTGGGGCTGGAGCCCCGGGTGGACACCATTGCCCGGCTGTGCGAACTGGGCTGGGGGAGCAAGCTGCTCCTCAGCCACGATCTGGCCGCCTATCTGGCCTTCTGGGACAGCTGGGAGACCACCAAAAACAGTGATTACCTCCATCTGGAGGAGGACTTCACCTTCATCCACCGGCGGGTGCTGCCCGCCCTGCGGGAGCGGGGCCTGGAACCCGCCGCGGTGGACGGCCTGTTGACGGCCAACCCCAGAGCCTTCTTTGAAGGAACTTCCAGTCGCTGAGACTGTTCCCTATTTTCCCCCTTACCAAACCCTTTCCCTCATCAGGCAGGCACGGGACCGGAGATTCGGTCCCGTGCCTGCCCCTTTTTTGCGGACGGAGGTACCAATCGCTCAAGGACGGGAAGCGTCCGATTTGTCTTTTTGTGTGAACCGATGGTTGAAACGTACGGTTTTCTAAGGTATACTAGAAGTCAAAGAGTATGGCCCTCCGGGCCCACAGAATGGAAAGGTGAATCGAATGGAACAGTCAAAGGTCCACGAACTGGCTGTCACAGCCGCCCGTGCCCGCCTGCTGGCGATGGACATGGTGCACGACGCGGCCTCCGGCCACATCGGCGGCTCCCTGTCCTCCATGGACATCATTACCACCCTGTACGGTCATGTGATGCGGGTTGATCCCGCCAACCCCCGGGACCCCGACCGGGACCGCTTCGTGCTGTCCAAGGGGCACTGTACCCCCGCGCTTTATCCCAATCTGGCTTTGAAGGGCTTTTTCCCCGTGGAGGATCTGAAGTTGTTCCGCTCCATCAAGGGCGAAATGTCCGGCCATGCCGAGATGCGCCACATCAAGGGCGTGGATATGTCCACCGGCTCTCTGGGCCAGGGCATCTCCGCAGCTGTGGGCATGGCTCTGGCGGGCAAGGCCGATCAGAAGGACTATCGCGTGTACGCCCTGTTGGGCGACGGCGAGATCGAGGAGGGCCAGGTGTGGGAGGCCGCTATGTCCGCGGCCAAGTACCACCTGGATAACCTGTGCGCCATTGTGGACGTCAACGGCCTGCAGATTGACGGCGCCACTGCCGACGTCATGCCCTCCGAGCCTCTGGACAAGAAGTTTGAGGCCTTCAATTGGAATGTGATCCATGTGGACGGCCACGACTTTGAGGCTCTGGATCAGGCTTTCCAGGCGGCCGCCGCCTGCAAGGGCAAGCCCACCGTGCTGCTGGCCAAGACCATCAAGGGCAAGGGCGTCTCCTTCATGGAGGGGGACTACGGCTGGCACGGCAAGGCGCCCAACGACGAGCAATATGAAAAGGCCCACGCGGAGCTGGCCGCGACGCTGGCGGAACTGGAGGGAAAGTAAGCCATGAGTGAGAAGATCGCCACCCGTGTGGCATACGGTAAGGCCCTGGCCGAGCTGGCCGACCAGTATCCCGACCTGGTGGTGCTGGACGCAGACCTGTCCGGCTCCACCCAGAGCGCCTTTTTTGCCAAGGCCCACCCTGAGCGCTTTTATAATATGGGCATTGCGGAGGCCAACATGACCGGCGTGGCCGCCGGTCTGGCCACCTGCGGTAAAATGCCCTATACCCATACCTTTGCCATGTTCGCCACCGGTCGGGCCTATGAGCAGGTCCGTAACTCCGTGGCCTATCCCCGTCTCAACGTGAAGATCGTGGGTTCCCACGGCGGCCTGTCCGTGGGCGAGGACGGAGCCACCCATCAGTGCATCGAGGACTATGCCCTCATGCGTACCATCCCCAACATGATGGTGGTTTCTCCCTGCGACGGCCCCGAGATGCGTCTGGCGGTGAAGGCTCTGCTGGACTACGACGGGCCGGCCTATCTGCGGCTGGGCCGCCTGGCGGTGGACAGCATCACCGATGAGGTGCCCGGCTACTCCTTCCAGCTGGGTAAGGGCTCTCTGCTGCGGGACGGCACCGACGTTACCGTCATTGCCACCGGCATGATGGTCCAGATGGCCTATGCCGCCGCTGAGAAGCTGGCGGAGGAGGGAATCTCCGTTCGGGTTATTGATATGCACACCATCAAGCCCCTGGACGGCGAGATCGTGCTGAAGGCCGCCCTGGAGACCCGCTGCATCGTCACCTCCGAGGAGCACACCGTCCTCAACGGCCTGGGCTCCGCCGTGGCGGAATTCCTGGCCGAGCACTGCCCGGTGCCCGTGGTGCGCCACGGCGTCAACGATGAGTTTGGCCGCTCCGGCGCCGCCAAGGCCGTGCTGGAGGCCTATGGCCTCACCACCGAGGGCATCATCGAGAAGGTGCGCCAGGCCCTGAAGCTGAAGAAATGAACGACATCCGACTGATCTGTCTGGACATGGACGGTACCCTGCTGGATGATGACCACGCCACTGTGCCGCCCCGGAACGTGGCCGCCCTCCGGGCGGCGGCGGAGCGGGGGGCGGCGGTGACCATCGCCAGCGGTCGGGCCTGGTCCCTGCTGCGGGCGGTGGACGCCCAGATCGGCGTCACCCGGTATGCCGTGCTGTCCAACGGCGCGGCGGTGCTGGATGTGACCACGGGGGAGTGGCTCTACCGCCGGCCCATGGACCCAAACGCCCGCCGTACCATCCTCACCCTGCTGCTGGACTGGGGGCTGCCCTTTGAGGTCTACTGCGAGGGAGAAAACTATATTCAGGCCGACCGCACCGAGCAGGTGGTGGGCAGCGCCCTGTCCCCGGAGTTTGCACAGGTGCTGCGTTCGGTCTCCCACTTCCCGGAGGATCTGAACGCTGCCCTGGAGGGCAAGGCGGTGGAGAAAATCCACATCTTCCATGTGCCGCCGGAGCGCCGGCAGGAGCTGCTGGACGCGGTGGAGGCCTGCGGCCCCCTGGCGGTGACCACCTCTTTTGGGGAGAATATGGAACTCACCGCCCCCGGCGTCAATAAGGGTTCGGCGGTTCAGGCCCTGTGCGTCCGGCTGGGGCTGGAGCCAAACCAGGTGATGGCCTTCGGCGACGCGGGCAACGACCTGGAGCTGCTGGGCTGGGCAGGCTGGTCCTTTGCCATGGGCAACGCCAGCGACGAGGCCAAAGCCACCGCCCGCTACCTTACCGGCACCAACCGGGAGGGCGGCGTAGGCATGGCGGTGGAACAATATCTGCTGAACGCATAACTAAACGGCGCATGACCTTTGTCATGCGCCGTTTTCCTCATGGTTGATTTTCAGCGGGCCACAGAAGGAACGTCTGCCTGCTGTTCCAGTTGGGTCTGACGGATTTTATGGAAGTACCGCAGCAGGAAGAACAGGGTAATCAGCAGGCAGATCCCCTCGGAGAACAGGGGGGAGAGCCAGATGCCCGTATCGCCCAGCACTTTGGACAGGACCACCAGACAGCCGGCAATGAGCACCAGGCCCCGGCCAAAGGAGATGGTAAGGGCGGGGAAGGGGTGTTCAACGGCGGTAAAGAAGCCGGAGATCACCACGTTGAAGCCCATGAGCAGGAAGGCAGGGGCATAGAGCCGTAGCGCATTGACGGTGTATCCAAAGAGTGGATCGGCCGGCTCCAGAAAGAGGCCTACAATGGGACCGGCCAGCAGCTGGCAGATGACGAAGAAGCCTACTCCTGCCACTGCCACCAGCTTGATGCCGTAAGACAGGAATTTGTGGCACAGGGGCCGCTGTCCCGCGCCAAGATAGAAGCTGGACAGAGGCTGGACCCCGTGGGCAGTGCCGATCATGGTCATGAGCACCAGAGTGTTGACATAGCTGATGATGGTGTAGGAGGTGAGGGCGGCCTCGCCGGACACCTGCAGGATAGTCTGATTGAACAGAAAAATGACCAGGCCGTTGGAGAACTCGCTGAGTCCATCGGAGGTGCCCAGAGGAATGATCCGGCGGTAGGCCCCGAAGTCGGGCTTGAAACGGCCAAAGCGCAGAGGGTTGGGGTGGCGCACGAAGTAGATGACAAAGATCACAGTGGAGGTGACCTGAGACAAGCCGGTGGCCAGAGCCGCACCCCACACGCCCCAGTGGAAGTGCATCACAAACACATAGTCCAGCACCACATTCATAATGGCACAGGACAGTACGCCGATGGTGCTGACGTGAGGGGCGCCGTCTGCCTTCACCTGAACCTCAAGGTTGTAAGACACGGTAAAAAAGACGGAGAAGCAGGCGATAATACCTACATATTCCTTTACCAGCGGCAGCAAATCCCCAGTGGCGCCCAGGAACAGGGCCACGCGCTCCAGGTTCAGCAGCACGACTGCCGTCAGGACCAGAGACAGAACAATGACCACTGCCAGGTTCTGATTAAAGTAGTTGCGGGCTTTCTCCTCGTCCCCTTGGCCCAGAGACAGGGACAGGACGGTGGAGGTGCCGGTGGCCAGCAGGATGCCGATGGTGAAGATGAGCGACACGAATGGCATGGACAGATTCACTGCCCCCAGAGCGTGGCTGCCCACGCCGTGAGCAACGAAAATGCCGTCCACCATGGTGTACAGGGAGAAGATCCACATGGAGACGATGGATGGAACGGTAAACTTGAAAAACTTAGCAACCAGATTCACGGGTAAAACCTCCTCTTACTGGGGATATGATAAACCCTCGTACTGTCCGAGAGTCAAGAGCGGGAGGCAAAAAAGTTGAAAGAATTTTATCAGATCCATGAATTGGCCAAATTGTTCGACCTGTGCCCCGATACGCTGCGCTATTATGAGGAGAAGGGACTGCTTCATCCGGTGCGGGGGGAGAATCGCTACCGGATGTACGGCATTCAGGATGTATGTACCCTGAACATTATCCGCTCCCTGCGGGAGCTGGACCTGCCCACCCGGGAGATTGGCGCCTATCTGGAGCACCGGAGCGTGGGGGAGACCCTGGAGCTGCTGGACCGGGAGGAGGGGCTGCTCAAGCGTCGGATGGAGGAGCTGGAAGCAGCCCGGAAGGAGGCGGCAGAGCGTCGAGCGAGATTGGAGCGCTACCGCGCGGTGGAGGCGGGGATAGTGGAGCTGGTCCGGGAGCCGGAACGGCCCTACGTCTTTCTGGAAAAGGATTTTATTCTGGAAAAGGAGATCGACTTTCAGCTCAAGCGGCTGGAGCAGCGGCATCAGAACTACATCCAGGTCATCGGCAGTCAGTGTATGGGGGCTCAGGTGGATGAGGAGAGTCTGAAAAAGGGGATCTTCAATCACTTTTCCCGGGTGTTTTTCCTGACCAGTCCGGGCTTGCCCTTTGACGATGAGCTGCCGGCGGGGGAGTATGCCCGGCTGTACTACCGGGGGGAGTATGACCGGCTGGAGGAGCACTGGAAAAAACTATTGGCCGGTGTGGAGCGGACCGGATATCATCCTGCTGGAGCGCCGCTGGAACTCTACCGTATCGACGCCCACGATACCAACTGCCCGGAGGAGTATGTCACGGAGCTTCAGGTTCGGGTCTGTGCCATGTGACCCTGGATCAGATGTGGCGCCTCCAGGCAGGACAAGAAACTTTTTACAGCAGCGGTGCGTCTATGACATGGCGGGACTCCCGTCAGATTCCATGTTTAGCAGGAGGAGATACACATGAAAAGAATAGGTGCAACCGCTGTTGTCCTGACGATTTTATCTGCAATGTGCCTGAGCGGTTGTTCACAGGCTCAGTCCAATGCCGTGGATAGCAACGGCCTCAGCCCTGAAGCCCCATCCCACACTCCGGTGCAGAGTGAAATGCCCGCCTCACCGGAGCCAATGGATGAGATCTATCCTGTGAGTACCCAGGAGGAGGCAGCTCAGATCCTGGAGCGGGCATATGAAGGATTTGTGCAGGAAGTGACCTTCCGCTTTACACAGGAAGATCTGCCCTTTCAGGAGCGTTCCATTCTGCTCCAGAACGCATCCAATCAGGTGTTGAGCGCCCGGCCGGAGCTGAAATATGCCTACGCTCTGGAATGTACAGAAGGAGCGGAGGGGACGGTCTGTAAGATTTCGTATATGCCGTATAAGCTGGGGTATCCGGACGGCGAACCGGAGGGAGCCGTAGAAATCAATACCCTCGCGGAATTGGTGAAGGCGGCGGACGCCGCTCTTGGAAAGGAAGAGATTCCTATCGTGATCCGGGACCCGGAACTGCTGGTAGATGATATGCAGCGAGCTCTGCAGCTGGCGGGGTATGGCTATATCTTGTATACACTCAACAGCGACGCCACGGCAATCCGAGCTTTTCCAAGCGATTCTGAGACGGTGGAGGAGAGCGTCGAGAAGATACGGGAGATTCAGAGCATTGCAAAAGAGACTGCGGCGACAATCTTGACCGATACCATGGACGATGAGGAAAAGCTTAAGGCTATTTACCGTTTTATTGTGGAAAATACCACGTATGACTACCGGTATTACCAGGACCCGAATGTGCTGCCCTATGAATCCAGGACGGCTTTCGGACCATTGCAGAATGGAACGGCCATCTGCGGCGGATTTTCCTGGGCGTTTCGTGTGCTCTGTGAGGAGGCTGGCATCCCCTGCTGGAACATTACCGGCACCGGAGCTGGGGAGGAGCATATGTGGAATTGCGCACTGCTGGATGGGGAATACCGCTACTTTGATACGACCTGGGACGCGGGACGCTCGGACGAAAGCCAGTGGAGGTATTTTGGCCGAACAGAAGAGGAAATCTCCCAGGAGCATTTCTGGGGAATAGGCCAGAAGGAGCTGATACAGGCGCTGACTCAATCATAGATTGGGACAAGGCTTTGCCGTATAGGGACAAACATTGTCGGAATACAGTGGGACCATGGAGGTGTGACAAATGATTCCTGCATGGATCCTGCTGCTACTCAACCAGGTTTTCTTTACCCTGCGCCTGTCCGGCGGGGGAAACGGCTCCTTTCCCCGGCCACTGAAGGTAGAGGAGGAGCGACGCTATCTGGAGTTGGCGGCCCAGGGCGATCTGGATGCCCGCAATAAGCTGATCGAACACAATCTGCGCCTGGTGGCCCACATCGTTAAGAAATACTATACGCCCAATGGAGATCAGGATGATCTGATCTCCATTGGTACCATCGGACTGATCAAAGGGATTGGTACCTTTAAACCGGACAAAAAGGTACGACTGGCCACTTACGCGTCCCGCTGCATAGAAAATGAGATCCTTATGCACTTCCGGGCCCAGCGCAAAACGCAGGGTGAGGTCTCCCTGTCCGATGCCATTGACGGGGACGGGGATGGCAATTCTCTTTCTCTGATGGACACCATCAGCGTGGATGACGATATGCTGGAGGAACTGGATGCCAGAGACGCGTGCATCCAGGTGAGAGAATGTGTGAAACGATGTTTGGACCAACGGGAGGCAGCCATCATCACGCTTCGCTATGGACTGGATGACCGCAAACCGTTGACCCAGCGTGAGGTGGCCGCCCAATGCGGTATATCGCGGTCTTATGTATCGCAGCGGTGCTAATGTAAACGATTTTGCCTTCAAAGAAATGCGCCGCTGACCGGCGCTAATCCTTGCAACTACAGGGGTCATCCCTTCTGCTCCAGTTCCCGGAACCGGAAGCGGAGGATGACCTCTTTTTCTTCGGTCAGTTCCACCCGCTCGATCAGGGAAACCAGCACCTCCCGGTTGGTGTGGGCGGTAGCCAGAAAGCGTTCCACCAGCTGTTTTGCCAGATCGTTCTGCCTTTCTGGTGAGAAGTCCGGCCGGTCGATCTGGGAGAGGCGCTGCTCCAGCGCGGCCCGGTCTGCCTTGACCTTCCGGTAGACCCGCTGGAAATCCGCCTCATCCAGCAAGCCGGACAGCTTATCCAGATACACCTGGTCCAGATGGTCGGACAGGCTGTCGATCTTGGCCTTCAGGGCGGCGATCTCCTTCTCGTGGTCCGCCTCCGCCTGGGCCTTTGCGATCTCCTGCTTGGCGATGGGCAGCAGCCTTTCGGCCTGCAGATAGTTCCGGCAGACCTC
>DWXO01000084.1 GCA_019119165.1 Candidatus Flavonifractor intestinigallinarum
CCAGGTTGGCGGCCGTCTGTGCGGTCACCAGCATCGAGATGCGGCGCAAATTTTTCTTACCCATATTTTTCCTCCTTTATGTTCTTACTGCTCCGGCCCTCTGCCGGGCGCCCCGCTTCTCCTACCACTACCCCGCGTAGGGACGCAGGCCTTCGGTCAGGCAGGGCCCGGCAAAACAAGAGAGAGGTCCGGGTGAGTGAGCGCTCTCACCCGGCAGAGGGCCGGAACAGCAATTCACTTATTGTTCATGCCGCACCCACATCCGCTCTCAGCTTACCGGACTTTTTCACGGTTGTCGCCGCCTTCTGATCCGCAAACCAGGGCATCAGGACCTCCCGCTCCCAACGGTCGCAGAAGTCCCGAACCTTTTGCGGGATTTTGTGGCGATACTGCTTTCTATCCCCATGGCGTTCATTGCCGTAGCCGTGGAGCTGGATCTCAACCGGGATCGCCTTGGTCATGTCTATCTGCAACGTGTAGTAACTGCGCTCCGGCCGGCGGTAATGCCGGATGAAAAAGATTGGTTTCCCGGAGCAGTGCTGGTTTCCATAGGTTCCCACGCAGTGCCGCAGAGTCTTGCCCTCCGCCGCGAGGTCCTCCTCTGTCCGAGGCAGCACCACGCACAGATCGCCGTCCGTCCACTCCAGCTCCCTATACTTGATAAACGTGCTGGTAAAGCCCAGCTGGTACGAGGTTTTGGTGCGGCATTCCCAAAACTGAGTGATCCGCTCATGGGCGGCCACCAGATCACGGGGCCAGAGCGTCTCCTCATTTTCCGCCAGTTCTGCATCCCGCAGCATTTTACGGTAGTCAATCAGCAGCTGCACACCATCCTGAAGGGCATCCTGCTTTTTCAGATACCGAACCACCTGAACAGGGGCCAGATCTTCCCACCCAGCGGCGACCATTTCCAGAAGATGTCCCACAGCCTTACCGCCGATGTGCTCCCGGCAGTGCTCAAACTCCAGGGCGTCAGCCATTGGGAACTGACTCCGGTATCTGTCCCAGCACCCCACATCTTCAGATCCCCAATTCTTTTTACGGATCTCACGGAATTCCGTCTTGCTCATGTGCAGCATCCTGTGCGGCTTGACCTCCGTCCAGTCCACCCATGGAATGGGCGGCGCATCGCACAGATCGGTCTTATATGCCGCACAGTCAAGCTGCCTGTCAATGGTTTGCACGACAGCCTCCGCAAACCCCTGACGCATCAGGTTTTCCACCTGCGGGTACCTTTCCCAGACATGAAGGTATGCTCCAGGCCAGCAGCCGTCGGCCCCTATATACGCATCAAGGGCGGTTTTTTCTCCGGTATGGCCAGCCAGATCCGGTCCATAGGCAAGCGTCCAGCCTCCCATCTTTCGGTGATTTTCAGCTTCCCACGAATAATAGGCCATCTGCATCGGGTCTCTTGACCATGCGCATGGGAGCCATACCGTCTCCATCACGTCTCCGCTGTGCAGTTCAGCCCGGAAGCGGCGCAGCTTCCCCTCCTCATCCACAATCAGGGCCGCATGGGGCACAAAGACCGTTGTATCGGTACCGTCGGCATCCTGCCACCGGCGCACCATCCAGTACATGACCGCCGTATAGCGCTCAATATGGACAACCTCTGCCTGTAAAACCTGGTGCGTCCTCCCTTGGCGCAGCTCTGAGCGGCGGGTCACCGTAGCGGCAGTCCAGCAATGAGGGCACACAGCTTCATCGCCATCCAGATACACAGTGGAATCCGGGCCCTGCTCCACATACCCATCGTATGTCTGTCCGTCCGGCCCTTCCGCCAGGACAATGCCGTTCTTTACATAGCCGGCGATAAAATCTTCCCCGCATCTGGTACAAGTGCAGCGGGCACCCCATCGGCGCTTTTTCGACTGCTCCCAGTGCGCCCAGTCCTGCGGATCCATAATCTGCCCAATCTCGTCTGCCAAGCCGACCGATTCCCGGTGATACAGGATCAGATCACCGCCAAGATCGTGCATATCGTAGATGCCCATCAATACGTCTCGCTTCAGCTCGTCGCAGGGCTGGACAGGAAGCATTGCGGCGAGTGATTTCCAGTTCATATCCATGCCGCACCTCACAGGAAGTCCGCTAGGCTGAGAACCTTCGGAGTATCCCCGCCGGCCGCAGCGGAGGCGGCGCCAAGCCCATAAAACTCCCGCAGGATCTCCTCCGCCTCCAGCGGCGTGACGCAGGAGAAGCCGCCGGTCTTATGGCTGTCCGCAAAGGACTTGATCTTCTTCTCAGCCTGAACGATCCCCATTTGTGGATTTTCCAAGTCCTTTGCCAGCAGCTCCGCGCTCTCGGGTTCTCTCCGGCAAATGTCCTTCAGCTGCTCCGCCACCATCCAGGGTGCGGAGCGCTCTTTAACTTTGCTCTGCTGCTCATTCAGCAGCTTGATTGCCCGATCAATCATTCGGCATACCTCCCGAAGATCTCGGCTAGATACTTCATGGCCTTCTCCATGTCCTGGGCGGCGGTCTGATCCTCCCGGCCCCGGGCTTTGAGCAGATAGCCCTGCATCTTGTTGGCCAGCTCCTGGCCTTGGATAAACAGCACATCGAACTGAGTCAGCTCCTTGTCACCGGCAATAGCGGCTTTCTTTTCCGACTTATCCCGCTCCTCCAGAGACCGCTTCAGAACCTCCACAGAGGCCTCAGCCTGCTTCTGTTTGTCCCTGGCCTTGGCCGCTGCCTCCTTGGCCTTATCCAGCTTGGCCTGCATCTCGGCAATGGCGTCGGCCCGGGCCTTGTCAATGGCGGCCTGGTCCACCACGGTCTCCACCGCCACGTCCACCGGTTTGGCCTTCAGGTCAGCAAGTTCAGCCTCCAGGCGGGCCACATTCTCCATGGCCTGCTCCCGGTCCTCACGGACCCCAGCCAGACTGGCATTGAGCAGCCGCATATCCTCCGCCATCTTATCCCGGGCCTGCTCGGCCGTGCGCTGGTCTGCTGCGGCCTGTTCGGCGGCGGCTTTGGCCTCGTCCCGCTCACGGATGGCCTGCTCCAGCTGGCGGGTAGTCATGTCAATCACATTATGGTCCGCTACAAATTTCTCCCGTTCATCCGGAGGTAATGCCAACAGCTTCAGCGCCTTGGTAGCCCCCAAATCCGCAATCGCTTGCGGATTTGAGAACTCCCTTGCCAATCGCATAAAATTCTGTGCTGTTTTCTCGGAATATCCCACTTTCTCAGCCAACCACGGAAGCCACTCCCCGTGGGACAACATATCTTTAGCTTCGATGAGGCACTTTCCAATGGTGAGAACAGCCTCCCCGCCTTTCCGCTGTGCCTCCAAAATATCGCCAGTAATGACCTCGATGGTCCTGCCCTCGGCAGGCGGGGCCATGGTCTGGGCGATGAGCCGCCCCAGGTCAGGCTTGCCCATACTGGATCCCCTCCTTTGCCGCCAGTTCCGCCACCCAGGCCCGGTAATCCCGGGCCGCCGAACAGAAGGGGCTCCAGGCCTGGACCGCCATCCGGGCCCAGCTGGACTCGGGCACCTTGTCGGTGCGGCGGATCACCGTGTCGTACACCGGCACCAGCCCCTCCTCCCGGAGGTAGGCCACCGAGTCCTCCACCACCGGGGAGCGGTGCCACTGGTTCACCAGCACACCGGCCACCCGGATCTCCGGTCTGATGTACCGCAGACTGTCGATCTGCTCCACCAGGTCAGCCACACCTGTGGAGGAACAGGCATCGGACAGCACCGGGATGATGACGGCATCGCTGGCCAGGATGGCTGACACGCAGGCAGCCGACAGGTTGGGCGGGCAGTCAATGACCATCACGTCATAGGCCCCATCCTCCTCCAAGGCATCCCGCATATTCATCACCGCGCTGTATGTGTGTGCCCCCTTATCCGCTTCCAGGTCCAACGCCCACAGGTCAGCCGATGCCGGCAGCACATCCAGGCCGGGCACGTCGGTCTGCTTCACCAGTTCGTCATAGCAGATACTCAGCCCCCGCAGCAGGGCGCCCAGGCCAGCATACTCACCGGGGGGCAGCAGGATCTGAGTGGCGTTTGCCTGCCCATCGGCATCCACCAACAGCACCCGCAGACGGCAGCTGGTCGCCAGCACATAGGCCAGATTGACGGCGGTGGTGGTCTTGCCTACCCCGCCCTTTCTATTCACGATTGCAAAAGTCTTCATGCACGAACACTCCTATCTGTTTTCCATCGGGAAACACTCCCGGATGGTCTCATTGCCCACTTTGGCTTCCGCCATGTAATACCGCCGGGCCGGATGGATGTAGACGATCCGGCCAGTCACCGACCGCAGCTTGCGCATTTTGTTGGCCCGCTCGCCGCTGAGCTCATGCTCAAAGGCCGCCGGGGTCCATGTGATCTTCTCGCCTATCCTCATGCTGATCTTCCTCCAGAGCCTGGACTGCCAGAGTCAGCGCCTGGGCCACCTGCAGGTGATCCGCTGGGAAGCTGCTGGCCCGTGCCAGGGCCTCCCGGCGCAGGATCTCCAGCCGCAGCAGCTGGGCCGCTCTGGCTTTGTCCATGCTGGTCTCCTTTCTCGCGGAATGGATCGTCCGGATCCTCCATGATCTCTGTGAACTGCACCTGCTTGTACTCCGGCTCCCGCCGTTTCCTGGGAGCTGGAGCGTCCACCACCGACTCATACAGCCGCTGATGGGCGCCGTCAAAGGCCAGATAGATCTTGCCGGTCTCGCCCTCCTTGTTCTTGGCGATGCGCAGGATCCGCCGGCTATGTGGGGTGTCCTCCTCCTTGTAGAGCAGCATGGCCACGTCGGCATCCTGCTCGATCTGCCCGGACTCCCGCAAGGAGGCCAGTGTGGGGGCCTTCACCCCGTCCCCGCCCTTCTCTGGCCGGGACAGCTGGGACAGGGCCACCACTGTGATGCCGGTGCTCTGGGACAGCTGATGCAGCCCGATGCTGATCCCAGCCACCTCTTCGGCCCGGCTGCGCCGCTTATCCCCCTGGATGAGCTGTAAGTAGTCGATGAAAATGGCGTCATACCCCCGGCTGAGGGCGGAGGAGCGGATCTCGTCAACTGTCATGCCGCTGGCAGGCACCCATTCCAAGGCGGGCTGGATGAGCCGCTTGGAGGCCATCGCCAGGGCCTTGTAATCCTCCTCGGTCAGTTCCGAGCGCTTGATCCTGCCGAAGTCCAGCCTCATGTTGTAGGCGATGAGGCGGTCCTCCAGCTTTGCCTCGCCGGTCTCCAGGGAGTAAAAGCCCACCTTCCGCCCCAGCTTAGCCCAGTGCCAGGCGAACTGGATGGCCAGCAGGGTCTTGCCGGCGGAGGCGTAGCCTCCCAGTACCACCATATCCCCCCGGTCCACAAAGAGCCGGTCATTGAGCTTGTCCAGCCCCCAAGTGAGATACTCCTTCCTGGTCTTGTGCCTGTCGTAAAAGTCCAGCAGCGCCTGCTCCATAGTGACGTAGCGTAGCCCCGGCTTGTCCACCATCAGGGCATTGCCGTCGGCCAGGCACTTGGCTGCATCCTCCAGGCTACCCGCCTGGGCCAGTCGCTCCCCCAGCAGGCAGAGCTGATAGAGCCGGGCCTGCTCCTTGAGTACGGCCACATACTCCCAGATGTTGGACGCCGTCGGGGTCTTGTCCATTAGGTTGATGAGGTACTCCCGCCAAGGCTGCTGCTCCGACGCTCCCAGCAGGGGGAGCAGCAGGATAGGGTCTACCGTCTGCCCCGTCACAAACAACTGGCGGATGGCCTGATAGGTCATGCGGTGCCTGGGGTTGACGAAGTCCCGGTCCTGTACCTGGGCCAGCACCTCCCCCACCAGCTCCGGTGAGATGAGCAGGGAACCCAGTACCGCCTCCTGGGCGGCCTCCATGTCCTGGATCACCATACCGGCACACCGTCCCTCTCAACCACCCGCTGAGGCGACGGCGTCTGCGCCTGAGGCTGGGCCGGTACATCCTCCCACCGGCGCTTGCGCAGCCACCGGCAGGCATAGGGGATACCGATGCCACGCTGCCACTCCTCGCTGGCCTTCTGCCGGGCCAGCGCCCGGGCCATCCGGTCGATGAGGGCGTCATCCGGCTGGAGCTTGTCCCACTCCTCCACGGCCCCCATCCGGTCCTCCCCTCTTGGGTAGTAGTCCCAGAAGGCCTCAAATCGCTCCGGCTTCCAGGTGGGAACCGACTTGAGCCTACGCTGCCGTTTTTTCCGCTGGGGCCCGTCCCCCTCTGGGGGACTATGGGGGTTTATTAAGTCTTTATTTGATATATCTTTATTTAATTGCGTCGGATTTTCCGACGACGGTTTTTCCAATGTTGCTTCAACCGTCGTCGGTTTTCCCGACAATGGTTCTTCTTCCACCATAGTCGGGTTTTCCGACAATGGCTCAGCCTGGTCCCGGATGTTGTAGATCACGCCGGTGAACTTGCCACCCTCGCCATGGGAGCGGGTGCGGGTCAGATAGCCCGCCTGTTCCATCTCTCCCAGGGCGGAGCGGATGGCATCCCGGCCGCAGCCGGCCACCGTGGCCAGCCCGGCCACGCTGTAGTCCCAGGTTTCCGGAAGGGACAGAATGATGGCAAACAGTCCTTTGGTTTTGAGGGACAGCCCGGTATCCCGCAGGATGCCGTTGGGCAACACAGTGTACCCAACACTGCGCTGGACACGGATCACATCAGCCATTTTTCATCCCCCCCTTGTAAAATCTGGCCATTTGTGGTATCATAATAGTGGTTTTCATGCACGAAACCGCTTGGTCTCTCTGTCTGCGCCCACAGACAGGGGGGCCTTTCTTTTTGCCTAATCATGAGACGCACCCCGCTCTCTCTGTTCCCGGATGGCGCGTCCATCCCGGATAAATCCCAGGATCATCCGCAGCACATCATCCGGCAGAGTATGGGTCTCAAGGTATGTACTCAGATCCTCACAGATAGAGCCATCCGCCATGATATTGGTTACCTTGACCTTGCTCATATCGACCATTGCGCGCCACCTCCTTTTTCCATTTATGCTGCCGCCTGGTTGTCCTATGAGGACTCCCGGGCGCACCGCAGCTCCAGCGCGGCCTCCACGATCTCCTGCAGGTCCTCCAAGATGGCGTCGAACTCGGGACGCTCCTGGGTATCAATGACGTTGTCCTCCGCGATCCGCAGCAGCCGCCGGTCGGCATGGGACTCCGCAAAGGCAAAAATCCGGTTGGTCAGCTTGGCACTGGCCTCCAGCACGGACCTGGGCTGAATTTCCGGAACTATCCGGCTGTACATAGCGGTTTTCCCGCGCACGTGCCATGCAAGCAAATGCAGAGAATTGTACAGGATGGACATGATATCCACCACATCGTCCGGCGGAATCCGCTGGCCGGTCTCGTAGGCCCGCAGGCTCTCCACGCTGATGCCCAGTCGCTCCGCCGCCGCTTCCTGGGTCAACCCGGCAGACTTGCGGCAAATTTTGTAGATATTCCGGCAATCGTCCGGCATGGTTATCTCCTCCTAGTTGGGTTAAAATGATCATGGGAATCAGCTGGCGTCCCGCTCCTCCGGACTGTCCCGGCCATAGAGGGCGTCGATGGAACAGTTCAGCAGATCAGCCAGAGCGGGTAGCTTATCCGCATTGGGCATGGCCAGGCCCACTTCCCACTTTCGCACGGCGACCTTAGTTACCCCCAACCGGTCTGCCACCTGGATCCTGGTCAGGCCCATGGCCTCTCTATGTTCTCTGATCCTCATGAAGCCTCACCTCCTTTTAGGCTTGTTCGCCTCTGTTCTATGTGATAAAATGGAACCACAGGTTTCCGGCTGGCAGACTACGCCGAGCCAAGCCCTATACAGGGAAGGTGTAACGACTGGACACGGAGCATCCCACCGGGATGAAGGCACAGTCTGAACTCATAGGTAACTATGAGAGGCGGGCAGAAATGACCCGTCCCTGCTTTACAGCAGAGTAACAATGTGGATGTCCATCAGCGATATTTCTGGTATGTCTAAGGCCCTTTGTGACTACGAAGGCATTGGCTCTGCCCTGCGCGAAGCTAATGGCCTCCTGGATGGTATTACCGGAGCGATCCCCAGCATTTCTTGTACCTATGGTCCCATGCTCTCCAATGATGAGGTGAATTATCGCCCTGCCGCCTGGCAACAGGCGGTCTGTACTCCGTAAATTCGGCGGATACCTGCTTGCCGGTAAACCTGTGGTTTGCTACGGGTTAATCATAAGCTGTATATTTACACTTGTCAATCTCTATGGCTGTAGATTTTCATTTTTCTACATACTGACACATTCTTTATTTAATAGGAGTGATGTAGTTTGGATGTCATGCAAATTGTTGAAAATATACAATATTATTGTGATAAAAAAGGTGTTACACCTACAGTTGCAGGTAAAGAAAGTGGTGCAGGAAAAGAACTTGTTACAAATATGAAGCGGAAAGGCACGATGCCATCAGTTGAAAAAATACGCCTATTTGCAAATTATCTTGGTGTCACCACAAGTGAATTGCTGGGTGAGGCAGTAGGCAGCGCACCCTCCGGCGTCCGCATCCCCGTTCTCGGCACCATCCCCGCCGGCACCCCCCTGGATGCCATAGAGGATATCCTGGACTGGGAGGAGATCCCGGCAGCCTGGGCCACCGGCGGCCGCCAGTATTTTGGCCTGCGGGTCAGGGGAGACAGTATGTATCCCCGCTATCTGGACGGGGATACCGTGATCCTAAAAAAAGAAACGACCTGCGAGAGCGGTGACGACTGCGCCGTTTTGGTCAACGGCTCAGAAGCCACTCTCAAGCAGGTCATGATAAAAGGGGACGGCAGCCTGGAGCTGCGCCCCACCAATCCAGCTTATCCTCCGCGCACCTACTCCCCCGCTGAGATCGAGTCCATCCCGGTCCAGATCATCGGCGTAGTGGTAGAGTTGCGGCGGAAGATAAAGTAATTGGCGCAACCTGGTTTCCGGTAATTCTGCATAAAAGGAGGACCTATAAATGTCTTTTCTATCCAGTGATGCAACACTAGAAATTCCCTATTCCACTGCTGACTGTTTTTCCGCAATGAAATCCGCTGCAGAAACTCTACCAAAATTCAAGATTAAAAGTGAGAATGTAAGTGCTGGTAGACTTCAATATAGTGTACGAGCAGGCATGACTTCTTTTACCTGGGGCGACATCGTAACTGTCGGCTTTACACCCACCCCTGATGGTGGAACAAAAGTTAGCATGACATCTACTGCAAAGGCACCATCTCTCCTTGCATCTGTTACAGAAAATAAAAATATAGAGGCTCTTACAAATGCTTTTATGGACAAAATCCAAAGCTACCAAAAAGTATCAAGCACTACTCCTGTTGCAGCTTCTGCAAGTGCAGCAGATGAGATAAGGAAATATAAAGAGTTACTTGATATGGGCGCAATCACTCAGGACGAGTTTGACCAGAAAAAAAAGCAGTTGCTGGGCCTTTGATCGGTATCTTTAAGCAAAATGAGCCGGGGCTCACGCCCCGGCCTCTTAAAACGCCAGAAATCGAACATTTGTGTCACAGATAAGATAAGGAGGACTCCACGTGTCCAAGGACAAAATGATGGTATTCGGCTACGCCAGAGTCTCCACCGAGAACCAGCTGGAGAACTACTCCATTGAGGAGCAGACTGCCAGGCTGGAGTCCTATTGTGCCGCCAAGGGATGGGTGCTGCTTCACACCTATATAGACGGAGGATACTCCGGCGGGAACACAGACCGGCCTGCCCTTCAGACCATGCTGGCGCAGATCCGGGAGACCCATGTGGACGCTGTAGTGGTTTACAAGCTGGACCGGCTCAGCCGCTCCCAGAAGGATACCCTCACCCTCATCGAGGACGAGCTGCTGGCCCATGGCACTGATTTTGTCTCCATCAATGAGAACTTCGACACCTCTACACCCTTCGGCCGGGCCATGATCGGAATACTGTCCGTCTTTGCCCAGTTGGAGAAGGATCAGATCACCGAGCGCTTTACCATGGGCCGGATCGGCCGGGGCAAAGCCGGGTACTTCCATGGCGGCGGCAACGCACCCACCGGCTATACCTATGCCGACGGCGTCCTTACCGTCAATGAGTATGAGGCCATGCAAGTCCGGGAGGCCTTTGACCTGTTCCTGTCCGGGAAGTCCATCAACGCGATCTGGCATATGTTATCCACAAAATACACCACAAAGTGGACAGCAGCAAAGGTCCGCAACGTGCTGAAGAACAGCCTCTATATCGGGAAGGTCCATTTCATGGGGCAAGAGTATGATGGAATACACCAGCCCATTGTGGAGGAGCGTGTCTTTACCGCCGCCAATCAGCTGCTCAACGGCCTGTCCCGTGAGGCGGCAAAGTCCACGTCCCAGCGCAACCCTTTCCGGGCAGGCTACCTGCTCTCAGGCCTGCTGTACTGCGGCCGCTGCGGAGCCCGGTACTCAGCCAACCATGGATACTACAAATGCTATTCCAGAGCCAAAAGCAGCCCCAAATTTGTCCGTGACCCGGACTGCAAGAATGACAACTGGGAGATCGGTACATTGGATCACCTGGTATGTCAACAGGTGGATGCGATGGTGTCCAGCTCCACTGCCGTAGACCATGCGATTATGGCTGCCGACGCCGCCAAGACAGTGCGTGTTGACAAGGATAAGCTGCGCCGCACCTGCGGGGAGCTGGAGCGTCAGATCGAGCGTCTGATCGAGCTGTATCAGGTCGGCTCCATCCCAATGTCCTCCATCACCCAGCGGGTCAACGATCTGACCGCGCAAAAGGCTGCGCTGGAATCGCAGCTCAATGCTCCGGATGAGATCCCAGCCAAAGAGCTGTTTCTGGCCGCCGTAGAGGACTACCGGAAGGGCTTTGCCGATGGAGACACCGACCGTAAGCGTGCGCTGCTGTCCGGCCTTCTGGAGCGGGTAACCATTGACGGCCAATCGATTCAGCTGCACTGGAGGCTGTAACCAGAGTTTGCAAAATTATATATATTACTCACATGGTCAGAGCCTGTTTGCCGCAGGCTTTGGCCTTTTGGAATCCATGGTCCAGCAGGAAGGCCACCCGGGGCAGGTAGCCGAAATCCTCCAGTAATGTAAAGAGCGGAAAGAAAATGGCCATGGGGGGCAGCATGACGCTGACCACCCAGGCCAGCACCCGGTACACCCCCAGTACCAGCGCCCCATGGAGCCACTCCGGAGCCTGGAGCCAGACAAACAGGTCCGTGAGCCGGTCCTGCACCCAGAATAACCCGTCGGACAGCAGCTGTGAGGGATAGTTGGCCCCCTCTATGGTGAGCCACAGCACAGCCGCCAGCAGGAGCAGCATGGCGGGAATACCGGTGGCCCGGGCGGTGAGCAGCCGGTCCAGCCGCTCGCCTTGCGGCGCCGCCTCTCCCTGGGGCATGGCAGCCCGGGCGGCCTGATGGGCGGCCTGGACCAGACTGGACGCCAGCTGACCGCTCAGATCCTCAATCCCGCTATGGGTCAGCTGTTCTCTGGCGCTGGTCAGCGCCTGCTGGAGTTCCCGGTCGGCTGCCGGGTCCCACCCCGCTTGCCGCGCCAGACTGGGCGGCAGCGTAGGGTCCCCCTCCAGCAGCCGCAGGGCCGCCCAGCGGGCAGGCAGCCTGCCCTGAAGCCTGGACTCCAGCAGGGGTCTGAGGGATGCGGCGGCAAATTCCACCTGGGGCGGATAGCGAACCTGCCTGGGTTTGGGAGCCTCTCCCTCATCCAGCAGACCGTCCACGGCCTCCATCAGCTCCTCCAGCCCCTCCTCCCGTCCGGCGGAGCACCCCACCACCGGAACACCCAGATAGGCGGACAGGGCCTCCAGATCCACAGAAATGTGCTTGCGGGCGGCCTCGTCCAGCAGGTTGACGCACACCACTGTCCTGGGCTCCAGCTCCAGGGTCTGGAACACCAGATTCAGATTGCGCTCCAGGCAGGTGGCGTCGCACACCACCACCGCCCCTTGGGCGCCGCCAAAGCAGAGGAAATCCCGGGCTACCTCCTCCTCGGCGGAGTGAGCCAGCAGAGAGTAGGTACCCGGCAGATCCACCAGTGTGTAGGACCTACCATTCCACTGGCAGCAGCCCTGGGCCACCGCCACGGTCTTGCCCGGCCAGTTCCCGGTATGTTGCCGCAGACCGGTGAGCCCATTGAACAGAGTGGATTTCCCCACATTGGGATTGCCCGCCAGCGCCACCACCCGCTCCGCCCCGTCTCCTGCCAGCGGCTGGAGGGCCGCGGCCGCCCCTGCTCCTGTGGCAGATCGCGTCAGTCCCATGGCGCGCCTGCCAGTCTGACGCCCCTGGCATCCCGCCGCCGCAGGGCAATGACCGCCCCACGGATCAGGTAGGCCGCCGGGTCCCCCGCCGGACTCACCGCCGTACAGCTCACCGCGGTGCCCGGCACCAACCCCAGGTCCAGCAGCCGCCGGCGCATGGCCGGTTCGGTCAGCACCTCTGCCACCTCTCCCCACTGGCCTACCCGAAGGGCATCCAAGGTAATGGTACTCATATCATAACGCTCCTCGCTGTCGCTTGAAATGGGTGGAGGTCCACCGTCAGCCGGTGCAGCCCCCCCACAACCTATCCTATTGCGGAGCAGGACAGGAGGTGTCTCGTAAAAACTGGTTCGTATGCTGAAAATCTATTGACTAACGATATCCAATCGATTAGAATAACAACGAATTAGATCCTTTTTTGCCGCAGCGGGCCGCTGCGGCTCTCTTTTCGGTTGGGAGGTTTTTATGTCGGAACTGCAAGAAAACAAAATGGGCGTCATGCCCATCAAGCGTCTGGTCCTCTCCATGTCCCTGCCCATGATGATCTCCATGCTGGTGCAGGCCCTGTACAATGTGGTGGACAGCTACTTCGTGGCAAAGGTCAGTGAAAATGCCCTGGCCGCTGTGGGTATGGCCTTCCCCTATCAGAACCTGATGATCGCCGTCAGCGTGGGCACCGGCGTGGGCGTCAACGCCCTGCTCTCCCGCAGCCTGGGCGCCAAGGACTTTGAGACAGCCAACCGCACCGCGGAAAATGGCGTCTTTCTGGCCTTCCTCAGTATGCTGGTCTTTTCCATTGCAGGCGTTGTATTTGCCGAGCCCTTCTTCCTGGCGCAGAACAACGACCCGGACATCGTCACCCAGGGCGTGGCTTACCTGCGGATCTGCGCCGGTCTCTCCGTTGGTCTCTTCATGGAGATTATGTTTGAGCGGCTGCTCCAGTCCACCGGGCGCACCTTCTACACCATGATCACCCAGGGCGTGGGCGCGGTCATCAACATCGTTATGGACCCCATTCTCATTTTCGGCATCGGCCCCTTCCCGGAGATGGGGGTGGCAGGCGCCGCCGCCGCCACCGTGCTGGGCCAGATTGTGGCCGCTATCCTGGCTCTTATCTTCAACATCACCCACAACCATGAGATCCAGCCCAAGCTAAAGGGCTTCCGGCCCCGGGGCAACATCATCGGCCGGATCTACAGCGTGGGCATCCCCACCATTGTACTCAACTCCATCAGCTCGGTGATGACCTTCGGTATGAACCTGATCCTGGGCGCTATCTCCACCTCCACCGCCGTGGCTGTATTTAATGTGTACTTCAAGCTCCAGAGCTTCGTGTTCATGCCGGTGTTCGGTCTGAACAATGGCATGGTGCCCATCGTCTCCTACAACTTCGGCGCCCGCAAGCGCAAACGGCTCACTGAGACCGTGCGCTTCAGCGCCATTCTGGCCGTTGGGATCATGCTGGTGGGCCTGGTCATCATCCAGTTCTTTGCCGCCCCCATTCTGGGCCTCTTTGAGGCCTCGGCGGAAATGCTGCGGATCGGTGTGCCTGCCCTGCGGATCATCAGCCTGTGCTTTGTGTTCGCCGGCTTCAACATCATCTGCTCCTCCACCTTCCAGGCCCTGGGCAACGGCGTGTTGAGTATGATCATGTCTATCGTCCGCCAGCTGGTGGTACTCCTCCCCGCCGCCTACTTCCTCTCCTTCACTGGAAACGTGACCGCCGTCTGGTGGGCTTTCCCCATTGCCGAGGTGGCCTCTCTGGCCCTGAGCCTGATCTTCCTGCGAATGGTTTTCCACAACGTGATTGCTCCTCTGGGCGAGGGCGACTAATCGTTCCAATCTGAATTTGTGCGTAAAACGAGGGCGCGCTGCAAAGTTGCAGCGCGCCCTCGTTTTGTTTATTCATGCAGCCCTTTCCATGCCTCCATCTGGCTGGCAAAGATCTGGTCCTGGATATCCCACATCACCTGATTGTAGATGGGCAGACTGCTCTCTGTATCGGTGACCGCCTGGGGCGGCGGGTTGAGCACTGTACCGTTGGGAGCCAGATAGACCTCCAGCGCCGGGCAGTTGGCCAGAGGGGCCAGATCCAGAGTCTGGTCGTAGATGGTCATCAGACTGACAGCCCGCAACTCCTCCAGGCCGCCGATGGGACCCAGATCCAACTGACCCAGCTTGTTGCTATACAGATCCAACCCCTGGAGGGCGGGGGTATTGGTCAGAAAGTCCAGAGATGGCAGCTCACCGCCATGCAGCGTCAGCGACAGCAGCTGGGGCAAAGGCTGATCCAGCTCCAGCACACAGACTGACTCCGGCTGCATTCCGTTCTGATTCCCCGAAAGAGTCAGCTCCATCAGCTCCGTGAGCCTTCCGGCATTAAGGGAGATGCTTCCCTCCGACCACAGCATGAGCCGCCGCAGGGATACACATTCCTCCAAGGGGCTCAAGTCAGCACCTCCCGCCGCACGAGCGGAAAAAAGCAGCAGGTTGGGCATATGGGACACAAAAGAGAAGTCCGACACAGTCACGCCTTCTCCCATGATGATCAGCTCGCCCATCCCCGGCAGCTGGCCCAGGGTATCCAGCAGAGCGGGGTCGGAGGACATATAGTAGAGGCTGCTTAGCCCGGACAGCTGCTCCAGGTCGGCCAGGCTGCTCACCGCGGTGGTCCCGCTTTCCGCCTGAGCCACCGGCTGTCCCTGATTGCCCATATCGGTAGCCATACCGTCATCGAAGATGTAGAGGGAATACAGTCCCTCCACATCTTCCGGATAGAGGGCCCCTTCCGGCTTGTCCAGCAGTACCCGCAGGTTGGCCTCCAGGGCGGGATCGGTAAAGGCCAGGGCCTTGGGCTGGCTGAGGATCACCGCTCCGCCGCCCACCGCCAGGGCGGCCGCCGTCACGCCTGCGATCACTTTAGCTTTCATCGTGGCAAGCAATCCGGTCTTGACCGCCGCACCGGCGGCGGTGCCTGAGCCTGCCGCCGCACCCGAACCTGCCGCGGCGGCTCCCGCCGCCGTGCCGCCCAGGGCGGCGGCGGTCAGCCCGGCGGTCAGCTCCTGGAAGTCCTGGAGGAACAGCAGGCCCAGGGGCGCCAGGGTGTGCAGGCGGATGCCGTCCCGCTCCTCGGTCTCCAGGATACCCTCCCGCAGCTTTTTGCGGGCGTAATTCAGCCTGCTCTTCACCGTGCCCTCGGAGCACTCCAGGGCCTGGGCGATCTGGGCCACGGTAAGCTCGGAATAGTAAAACAGCAGCACACACTCTTTCTGCTGCTGCGGCAGCGCCTCGATGATGGAGAGGATGATCTCCCGCTGGGCCCGGTTTTCCAGGGCGGAGGCGGGAATGAGGCCCTCGTTCTCCTCGGGCAGCTCGTCCAGCATGGTATTGCCGTCCTCGTCCTCCGGCAGCTGGGTGTACCGCCCCGACTTGCTCAGTACATTGCGGCACTTGTTGGCGGTGATCTGAAACAGCCACCCCTCAAAGGCGTTGGGGTCGGCCAGATTGGGCAGGGCCCGGAAGGCGGACAGAAAGGCCTCCTGCACGGCGTCCTCCGCGTCCTCGGCGCTGCGGGTCATGCGAAAAGCCAGGTAGTAGACCCGCTTGTACATGGCCTCGTAAAGGGCGGTCTGGGCCTCCGAATCACCCTGCTGGGCCAGCCGCACCTGCTCCATCAGTTTCATAGTCTCTCCTCCCTCGCCACCCCATCATAACAAAGGGAGAAAAGCCCCGCAATGAAATTTTAAAATTTTTTCAGAAAAGTAAAACCTGCCGACAACTCGGCAGGTCTTACTCTCCGTGAGCGGACCAACTCACACCGCTGCCGGGGCGGAACGGCGAAGGGCGGTCAAGTCTTCGGACGTTTCTGTTTCGCGGACAGAAAGTCCAAATAGTCCATCAGACTTTCGCGTTCCGCCTCGGGCAGCCCTTGAAAAGCCTGATTCAATTTACGCAGCTGCTCCACACAGCGCACGTCGGAATATCCCAACAGGTAGTCGGTGGAGACTCCGAAAAATTGTGCCAGCTTGAGCAGGGTTCCTTCCTCCCGTGGGAAGTGGGCGCCGCTCTCATAAAAGCTGACCATCCGTGGAGATATGCCGATGATCCCGGCAATGGCTTTTTGTGTCAGGTTCCGCTCCTCCCGCAGCTGTCGCAGCCGTTCTCCAAAGGTCAAGGAACTCACCTCGGTTCCATGATAGCGGATAAATTTGACCGTTGCATGAATTGGAACTATTATTACTAAATCTATTGACAACAGTAATATTATTACTAAAATGGAGAGTGGCAAACCAACCAAGACCATGAAAAACAGGAGGAAACAGACATGAAAAAGTTCAACCACAACACCATCAAGGGCTTCGGCGCCGGCCTGCTGGCCGCCGCGGTCATCGCCGGCAGCGGCCTGCCCGCCTACGCCATGTCCGCCTTCAAGCAGATCAACGTCTCCATGGGCGGCATCTCCCTCTATGTGGACGGCAAGCTGCAGGTGCCCACCGACGTCAACGGCAACGAGGTGGAGCCTCTGATCTACGCCGGCACCACCTACCTGCCCGTTCGTGCCCTCACCGGGATGCTCACCGACAAGCCGGTGGAGTGGGACCCCAACACCGAGAGCGTGTACATCGGCACAAAGCCCGGCGCGGGCAAGGTGGTCCGGGCCGACGAACTGAAGCCCTATGACAGCAGCAGCGCCCTGGCTTATGTCGGGAAAGACGCCCAGTTTACCCTGCTGAATGAGACCCAGACTCCCTTTAACCTCTATAAGATGGGCCGGACGGTAAAGCTGGATGGTATGTATACCGAACTCAACGGGGAATTTGTGGCCAAGCAAGCCTCTCTGACCAGCACAGGTTCCGCCATGCTGAGCATCTACGCGGTGGATCAGTATGGTACCAAGAACCTCATCGACAGCTACGAGCTCAGCTCCGGGGACGAGCCTGTATCCGTCCACACCAACATCCGGGGCTGCAATTATCTGTATATCGATATTGAGTACCCCACCCTGGGAAATTATAGCGGCGGCTACTTTTACAACGTAACCTTCACTCAGGCCTCCGCGGGCTGACCCCTTCCTCGGGGAGACTG
Source organism: Candidatus Flavonifractor intestinigallinarum (assembly GCA_019119165.1). GTDB lineage: Bacteria > Bacillota > Clostridia > Oscillospirales > Oscillospiraceae > Flavonifractor > Flavonifractor intestinigallinarum. Next base: position 17,310 of record DWXO01000084.1, read on the forward strand.
CGCCCAGTAATTTGAAGTGAAAGGAAGAGAGACGGATGAAACGAACCCTGGGCAGCACCTTAGCTGCCATCGTCCTGACCATTACCACCCTGACCATCCCGGCCCAGGCCTATACCATGGAGTCTGACGGCTTTACCATCACCCCCAACCAGGAGACCCTGGACTTCTGGACCCAGTACAAATATCCCCTGAACGACCAGGGCATCTATGAGCACTCCGCCGACAACTGGAACTTCTGCCCTGAGTTCCATGACGGGCTGCTGCTCATCCAGGACACCGTTTCCCCCACCGAGGAATACGCCACATGGGACAACTATGTGGACAAAAACGGCACGCTCCATGACCTGAATCAGGGCCGCTATTGGATCATGTCCTCCTTCTCCGGCGGGCTGGCCTCTGTGGGCAGGAATTCGGAAAAAAGCAATTCCGTCTTTAACGTAGGCTATATTGACACCAAGGGCAACGAGGTGATCCCCTGCAACGAAGACTGGTGCCGTTTCCAGTACGGCACCCTGCCCTTTGTGACGGGCCGGTTTGAAAACGGCAAGGCCGTGGTCCTGCGGCAGCCGGATGTGCCCTTCTTTGGCTTTGGCGTCGACGGCATTCGGGACACCACCTCTTACAACACCTCCCTGCCTGATCGCTGGTACGGCATGGAGTACGCCTACATCGACACCCAGGGCAACTACCTCACCGACTGGGTCCTGACTCAGGACATCAATACCCTCATCAATCTCCCCCTCTACGACCAGGACGGCATCCGCCTGTCCGACCGGGTGTACTGGGGCTCCGGCGGCAGCCAGGAACCCACGGAAAATCCGGACCCGCCGGCGGTAGAGGCCACCTACGGCCAGTCCACAGTGAAGATCAAGGGCTACACCATCGACGAGGACTATGTGGGCAAAATGCTCATTGAGGTGACCAACAACGGAAGCGCTCCCGACAAGGGCGACCTGTTCTATGTAGCCTACAGCAAGTTCATTGAGGGGAGCGAGATCATCGACGCCGGCGTGTATGTCCCCAACGACCTGATTTTGCAGATCCAGTATGAGGTGGACGCCAACTCCACCAAAACCCTGGAGGTGCCCATGGGATTCCTGCCGGGGGACAATAACCTGACGGAAGACCAGATGGAACACGGGTGGTCCCAGGCGGAAAATATCGAGTCCTCCCGCACCGTGCTGGCCCAGGCGGAGACCCCGGAGGAGGCCGCCGAGCTGACCGCCTTCTTCAAGGCCGCTCACGACTACGGCGAGATGGCTCTGACCTACGCGCCCGACAGCAACGGCGTCACCATCCTGGCCGAGCCCATGTCCACCATCCGGCGGGCCCAGTATCTGGACCAGAAGCTGGCCGCCTTTACCAGCCAGTTCTAATATCAGGAGGAAATCATCATGTTGAAAAAACTGCTTTGTACCCTGACTGCCCTGGTCATGCTGGTCACCCCGGTCCTGGCCATCAAGGGCGAGGTGGTAAACCCGGACGAACTGCCCTACATCCCCACCGAGGGCAGCCCCAGCAGCTGGGCCGCGTCGGAGATCAAGAAGGCCGCCGACGCCGGCCTTATCCCCCAGTTCACCGGCGATCCTTCCTACCAGGATGAGATCACCCGGGAGCAGTTCGCCCAGCTGGCGGTGCGCCTGGTGGAGGTCATCCAGAAGGAAGAGCTGCCCGCCGCGGCGGAGGGCACCTTCTCCGACAGCGACAGTCTGGCCGTCCGCAAGGCCAGCCAGGCGGGTATCGTCACTGGCACCGGCGGCGACAAGTTCGCCCCCACTCTCACCACCAACCGGGAGCAGATTGCCACCATGCTCTTCCGGGCTGTGGGCGTCGTCAAAACCGCCACCGGCGTGGATCTGGCCCCCAAGGCCGGCTCTGTGGACGGCTACACCGACCAGGCTTCCGTCTCCCCCTGGGCGGCGGAGGGCGTGGGTGTTCTGGCCGCCAACGGCATCATGAAGGGCAACGGCTCCGCCCTCTCTCCCCAGGAGCCCTGCTCCGTGGAGCAGGCCATCCTGCTGGCCTGGCGGCTCTACGAGCAATTTACTTCCTTGTAATACAGTTTAATAGAAAGAGGGGAACGATATGAAAAAACGCTTATCTTCTGTGCTGCTGGCAATGGCACTCTCCGTTTCCGTTTTGGCGGTACCGGCTTTTGCTGTGGATACCAACACATTTTGGCAGGACAACGCTGAGGTCCTGGCCACCCAAAACATTTTTCAATACGGAGAGCGGCCCTTCCGCGAGGGATTGATCCCTGTCCTGGTCAATGACGAGTGGAACTATCTCAATGAGCAGGCCCAGGTTGTGGATCTAAACCGGGGACGCTTTTCATATATGTTTGATTTCTTTGACGGGCGGGCCGCCGTCATTGACAAGAACACAAATAAAGTAGGCTATATCGATAAAACCGGCACGCTGGTGATTCCCTGCCAGTTTGGCTACCATGACATGATGGGAACGGTTTATACGGGCTATTTCCACAACGGACAGGCTACCGTTCTCAAAGAGTACTATCCGGCTGAAGAGGATTTCTCCAATGGTTTCCCTATGATGACGTCGGGCACATGGGAAGTGGCGCATATCGATAAAAATGGTCAGCTGGTTGACAGCTACCGTACCGTGGAGGGAATGTCCGCCGGGCTTTATCTGATCGGTGACAACGGCTATATGATCGATCAGACGGAGACCGTGACAGAACCTACCTACGGCCAGTCCACTGTAAAAATCAAGGGCTACACCATTGACGAGGACTATGTGGGCAAGATGCTCATTGAGGTGACCAACAACGGCGACGCACCCGACAAGGGCGACCTGTTCTATGTGGCTTACAGCAAATTCATGGAAGGAAGTACGCTGATTGACGCCGGAGCGTATGTCCCCAATGACCTGATTCTCCAGATCCAGTACGAGGTGGACGCCAACGCCACCAAGACCCTGGAGGTGCCCATGGGATTCCTGCCGGAGGACAATAACCTGACGGAGGATCAGATGGAACATGGGTGGACCCATGCGGAAAATATCGAATCCTCCCGCACGGTGCTGGCCCAGGCGGAGACCCCGGAGGAGGCCGCCGAGCTGACCGAGTTCTTTAAGGCCGCTCACGACTATGGCGAGATGGAGCTGACCTATGCGCCCGACAGCAACGGCGTCACCATCCTGGCCAAGCCCATGTCCACCACCCAGCGGGCCCGGTATCTGGACCAGAAGCTGTCCGCCTTTACCAGCCAGTTCTAATATCAGGAGGAACCGATCATGCTGAAAAAAATGCTTTGTACCCTGACCGCCCTGGTCATGCTGGTCACCCCTGCCCTGGCCATCAAGGGCGAGGTGGTAAACCCGGACGAGCTGCCCTACATCCCCACCGAGGGCAGCCCCAGCAGCTGGGCCGCGCCGGAGATCAAACAGGCCGCCGACGCCGGCCTCATTCCCCAGTTCACCGGCGGTCCCTCCTACCAGGATCAGATCACCCGGGAGCAGTTTGCCCAGCTGGTGGTGCAGACGGTGGAAGTGATCCAGGATAAGGAACTGCCCGCCGCGGCGGAGGGCACCTTCTCCGACAGCGACAGCCTGGCCATCCGCAAGGCCAGCCAGGCGGGTATCGTCACCGGCACCGGCGGCGGCAAGTTCGCCCCCACCCTCACCACCAACCGGGAGCAGATCGCCACCATGCTCTACCGGGCCGTGGGTACCATTGAAACCGCCACCGGCGTGGACCTGGCCCCCAAGGCCGGCTCTGTGGACGGCTACACCGACCAGGCTTCCGTCTCCCCCTGGGCCGTGGAGGGCGTGGGCGCCCTGGCCGCCAACGGCATTATGAAGGGCAACGGCTCCGCCCTCTCCCCCCAGGAGCCCTGCTCCGTGGAGCAGGCCATCCTGCTGGCCTGGCGGCTCTACGCCCAGTACGGCGACCAGGCAGGCTGATCCCCCAACTGCTATTTCCATAAAGGAGAGAGATCGATGAAAGCACATACCGTTCCCGCCGCCCTGCTGGGCTGCACTCTGTGCCTGAGTCTGCTGGCCGGATGCGGCGGCCCTTCCGGCGGCAGCGCTCCCCAGCCGGAGGCTTCCGCTCCCGCCCTGGTGTCCACCTGGCTGGAAGTCCCCCCCAAGGAGGGGCAGATCCTGGCCGACCTGAACAACTGGGAGGAGGCCGCCCTCCCCGACCAGATGCCCTACACCGGCTGTGAGGTCATCAAGCGGCAGAGCAATCCCGAGGACAAGGAGGACATCGTCTACTGTTCTGTGACCGGAGGGGAGCAGTTCCGCCAGTTTACCCGGCAGTACCAGCTGCTCTACATCTTCTACGATGAGGGCGGCTGGATCCTGGAGGAGGTGACCCCCTACCGGGAGGAGGACTGGCAGGAGCTCTATCTGGATGCCGAGGGCAACGACATCATGGAATCCATCATCTGGCTGGACAGCTTCTCCCCCTCCGATCTGACGGTCAGCACGTATTTGGGTGAGGTAAACGGATGCCACTATCTGTGCGTGAGAGAGGGGTATGATACTACCGTGGTGTACGACCATACCGGCTTTCCCGTGATGCGCATGGCGCTGTCCAATCCTACCCAGATCAGTGATATCTCCCTCGCCCCGGACGGCACATTCCGGTTTATACAGTGGATCAGATCGGACCCGTCCACCTATGAACATTCCTATCTATTGTTGGACGAGAGGGGAAACCGCATTTCCCAAGCCTACGACTACATCCGGCCCGCTGAAGGAATCCCGGGCAGCTTTGTTGTGGAGCAGGATGGTCTGTACGGCCTGATGGACAGCAGCGGAACGCTGACCACCGACATTACTTACACGGATAGGTATGACCTGCTCCCCGTGGAGCGGCCCTCCCCTCCCGCGGATTACCAGGAGATTCCTGTGCCTGAGGCTACGGGAAACGTCAAACGACTGTTTTCATCCACGATCAATGGGGTCTTTAATGCCACTATGGAATCCCCTGACGGCACCAGGGCCTGGGTCGACGTCGTCGGTCCTGACTGCCAGCCCATTCTGGACCTGGACTACCAGGACGCAGAGCTGAATTATGAAAACCGCATGATCATGGTGTACCCGGAGGGCATTAACTATGACTCAGGCGTTACGGAGCCCTTCCAGCTCTACGACCTGAACGGTAACTGCCGCACACCTGTTTTTACCGATATCAACGCCAACATGGGCATCATCGCCTACGAGGGCCGCTGCTGCCTCCTCCCCACCATCGCCACTGAGGAAGAGATCTCCTACTTTACCTATGAGTGGGCCGCGGAGCAGAACTTCACCTGATGTCCCTCCCCAACAAACAGCGCCCCCCGCGCCCGGTTAACCGGGCGCGGGGGGCGCTTCATCTTTTAATTTTCAGCACTTGACAGCAATGACGGCGATCTCGATCTTACAATCATCCGCCAAACCCACGTTACCATAGCACAGCCGGGCGGGCATCCGCTTGGGATCGAAGTGGCGCACATACTCCGCGTTCATCTCGTCCCGCTGGGCGAAGTCCCGCAGCAGCACGTCGATGCGCACCACATGGTCCATGTCGGAGCCATAGCGCCTGAGCAGCGTCTCCAGGTTGTTCAGCACCTGGCGGGTCTCAAAGGTAATGTCGCCGCAGGCCAGCTCCTGGGTGTCCAAATCCTCGGACACCAGGCCGGAGAGGTAGAGGTACTTTCCGTCCACCACCACCAGGTCGGAGTAGGGGGCCTCCAGATCGTCTGTAAAGCGAATGTAGGTATTGTCCATAAAATCCACTTCATCCTTTCCATCATGCGGCCCGCGCCGTGGGAACGGGCCTCCTTTCCAGCCATTATCCCACAGATCCCGTCCAAAGGCAACAGGTCCGCCTTACTTCGCCTTGCTGATGGCGGTGATCACCGGGTTGGAGCCCTCGACCCCCAGCTCGCCGGTATAGGTGATCTCCACCGAGTCGCCCTCCTCGAAGCCGTCGGCGCTCACGCCCTTGCCATAATCCATAACCTGGTATTCACCATCGCCGGTAAGCAGCACCAGATAGTCCCCCATCTGGTTGATGATCCCGCTCACCTTTTTTTCTTCCATCTGCTCCGTGGACTGGGGCTGACTGGGACTGGCGTCCGCTGCCTTTCCGCCGCCCATCTTGCCGCAGGCGCTCAGGGCAAGCATAACCATCACCAGAGTAAGTATCAGGCAAATCTTCCGCTTCATAGTCATGTTCCTTTCTTTGTCCCTGTCTGGGATTGATGCATTCACCGGGCAGACCTTGCCGCCCGTGTTACGATGCTTAGACTCCCGTCGGGGTCGGAAAGTTGCCGCAGATGCAAAAAGAAAGAAAATCTTAATCATTTCGATTACAGATCCAGGGTGGCGGCCACCTGCTTCAGGGTCTCCGCCGAGCGGCGCAGCTGCTCCTGCTCCTCCTGGTCCAGCACGATGGGCACATGGGTCTCCACCCCGTCCAGCCCCACGATGGCGGGCATACTCAGGGCGATGCCCTCAATGCCATACGCCCCGTGCATCATGGTGGACACCGGCAGAATGGACCGCTCATTGCGGACGATCACCTCGCAGATCCGCTTCACCGACATGGCAATGCCGTAGTAGGTGGCCTGCTTCTTGGCGATGATCTCGTAGGCGCTGGTCTTGACCTTCTCGGCAATCTCCTTCATGGCAGAGTCGTGGTCGAAGTGGCCCCGCATCTCGCAGAAATCGTTGAGGGGGATGC
>DWXO01000085.1 GCA_019119165.1 Candidatus Flavonifractor intestinigallinarum
GAATGAGAGCGGTCTGGCCATTGCCAGCCGGGTCTACGGACGTCACCGGACACTATCCAGGTTATTTGTCCTGCTGGGCGTGTCGCCGGAGGTGGCCTCCGAGGATGCCTGCAAGGTGGAGCATGATCTGAGTGAGGAGACCTTCCGCTGCATCCAGGAGTATCTGAAAAAAATGCTCGAAGAGCAGGAAGAGAAAAAAGAGGGCTGATTCCATCAGCCCTCTTTTATAATTATAACCGCACCAGAAAATACAGACCCTCTGCCGCCAGCAGGAGGACCACGGCGGCGCTGGCGCCCAGCCGCACCCGGGGCGACAGGCTGTGGACCAGCCGGCGGAACAGGGGCTGGAGCACATACAGGAACAGCAGTCCGCCCAGCCCGAACCGGATGGAGGGGGAGAGGGCAATGCGGCCCTCAAAGTTGATGGCGTAATTCCGGTAGGTCTGCCAGGGCCAGGCGCCGGTCAGGGCCTCCAGCAGATAGCTGGTGGCCAGCTCGATGGCGGTGGCGGTGATCATGCAGCCCAGGAACACCAGCACCGGCTTCACCCAGCGGAACCACGCCGGCTCCCGCTTGGCCATCAGGCGGGAGAAGGCCAGCAGGAACACCAGGGCGCCGACGCCGTACACCGGGCAGTAGGGTCCCAGCAGCACGCCCCGGTTGGTGAATCCCCAGCGGTAGACCACCACCTCCAGAAACACCTCATACAGCCACCCCAGCACGGAGTAGAAAAAGAAATACAGCACATAGGCCTGAACCGCTTCCATCCACTTGGATTTGGAGAGAGAACCCATGGAATGCAGCCCCCTTTCGTCTCCACCATCCTATCATGTCTGGCGGCAGGAAGCAAGGGGAGAATGGAGCCGGGCGCTGCGCCCGGCGGTCAGACCAGCCCGGGCAGCTGGTCCAGGGAGGCGAAGGTGTAGCCCATCTCCTCCCACTTGGTCAGCAGGTCATCCAGGATCGCGGCGTTGGTGGCGGAGGTGGAGTGGAGCAGCACGATGGCTCCGTCATGGATACGGGGCAGCAGTTTGGCATAGGCCTCCTCCGCAGAGGGCTGATCGTCCGTGTTCCAGTCCACATAGGCCAGACTCCAGAAGACGGTGGTGTATCCCAGCTGCTGTGCCTGCTTCAGATTCTCCACGCTGTATTTCCCCTGGGGCGGGCGGTAAAACTTGGAGAGAGGCTGTCCTGTGGTCTCCTGGTACAAGGCCTCCAGTTCCGTCAGCTCCTTCTGGAATGCGGTCATGTCCGAGATACTGGACATATCCGGGTGGTGGTACGTGTGGTTGCCCACGATGTGGCCCTCCGCCGCCATGCGGCGGACGATGTCGGGGGCGGATTCGATCATGTGCCCCACCACAAAGAAGGCGGCGGGGGCGTTGTGCTTTTTCAGGGCGTCAAGAATGGCCTCTGTGCAGCCGTTCTCATATCCGCAGTCAAAGGTGAGGTAGAGGACCTTTTGGCTGGTATCCCCCAGGTAGTAGGCGCCGTACTGGGCCAGGTCTTCCGCAGAGGCGTTGCCCACCGGGGATTCCCCCTCTGTGGGGAAGGACAGGCCCCAGTCCGCGGCCGCAGGGACCACGATGGGGGCGGAGGCGGTGAGGGCCGGCGCCGGGGCGCTGAAATAGAACAGCGCGGCGAGCGTCAGGCACAGGGAGGCGGACACCAGCGCCATGGCGCCGCGGCGGTTGGGATTGGACACAGGACATTCCTCCAGTCTGGGCAAATGGATTCGGAGCCAGTTTGCGCAGACCGGCGCCGTTTATGCAGAGAAACCGGCGGGACAGAGAAAACAGCGGAGGACAACATGTCCTCCGCTGTCTGCGTGACTACGGTCAACCCTGTCCCGGCACCTTGGGCAGCTGGGCGAAGCTGGCCTCCAGCTCTGCGTCGGTGGGGATATAGTCGGTCATCTGGCCGTTGTGGAACTTCTCATAGGCCACCATATCGAAGTAGCCAGTGCCGGTGAGGCCGAAGACGATGGTCTTCTCCTCGCCGGTCTCCTTGCACTTCATGGCCTCGTCGATGGCCACCCGGATGGCGTGGCTGGACTCCGGCGCCGGGAGGATGCCCTCCACCCGGGCGAACTGCTCCGCCGCCTCAAAGACCTTGGTCTGCTCCACCGCCCGGGCCTCCATCAGCCCCTCGTGGTACAGCTCGGAGAGCACCGGGCTCATGCCGTGGTACCGCAGGCCGCCGGCGTGGTTGGCGGAGGGGATGAAGTTGCTGCCCAGAGTGTACATCTTGGCCAGGGGGCAGACCTTGCCGGTGTCGCAGAAGTCATAGGCGAACTTGCCCCGGGTGAAGCTGGGGCAGGAGGCGGGCTCCACGGCGATAAACTGGTAATCCCGCTCTCCCCGGAGCTTCTCGCCCATGAAGGGGGAGATCAATCCGCCCAGGTTGCTGCCGCCGCCGGCGCAGCCGATGATGATGTCCGGCACGACGCCGTACTTATCCAGGGCCGCCTTGGTCTCCAGGCCGATGATGGACTGGTGCAGCAGCACCTGGTTGAGGACGCTGCCCAGCACGTAGCGGTAGCCGGGCTGGCTGGCGGCGGCTTCCACCGCCTCGGAAATGGCGCAGCCCAAGGAGCCGGTGGTGCCCGGGTGCTCCTTCAGAATTGCCCGGCCCACGCTGGTGGTGTCGGAGGGGGAGGGGGTGACGGCGGCACCGTAGGTCCGCATGACCTCCCGCCGGAAGGGCTTCTGCTCGTAGCTGACCTTCACCATGTAGACCTGGCAGTCCAGCCCCAGGTAGGAGCAGGCCATGGAGAGGGCAGTGCCCCACTGGCCGGCGCCGGTCTCGGTGGTGACGCCCTTCAGGCCCTGGTTCTTGGCGTAGTAGGCCTGGGCGATGGCGCTGTTCAGCTTGTGGGAGCCGGAAGTGTTGTTGCCCTCAAATTTGTAGTAGATCTTGGCGGGGGTCTGGAGCTTTTCCTCCAGGCAGTAGGCCCGCACCAGGGGAGAGGGGCGGTACATCTTGTAGAAGTCCCGGATCTCCTGGGGGATGGGGATCTCCCGGGTCTCGTCGTCCAGCTCCTGGCGGATCAGCTCGTCGCAGAACACGGGCCGCAGGTCATCGAAGGCCATGGGCTTGCCGGTGGCGGGATTCAGCAGGGGAGCGGGCTTGGTCTTCATGTCGGCCCGGACATTGTACCAATTCTTGGGCATCTCGTCTTCGGTCAGGTAGATCTTGTAGGGGATTTTTTCGAATGTCATGGTGCGTGCTCCTTTCTGATCTGCGGCCCTTTGGAGAAAAAGAAAAAGACCTTCATCCCACAAGGACCCATTCCTATGGTTCCCTTGGGACAAAAGTCTGCGACTTCTGCGGTGCCACCCAACTTGGCGATTGCTCGCCCACTCGGCGACGTGCCAACACACGTCTTTCCCTGGTAACGGGGGAAAAGCCCGTCGGCGCTTACTGGGGAGAGATCCCGTTCAGCCCGCCCTCCGCGGTCCATTCGGCGGGGCCCCTTCTGCTGCCATCCCACCACCGGCAGCTCTCTTGGAGAAGCGACGTCCGTGTACTCGTCCGCGTCATCGGTTTGTTGCTTTGAAGTTGTGTGCAGTTTACGATAGATTTTCAAATCTGTCAAGGGGGAAACCATATATTCGTCAGAATGACGGAAAAATGTGAAAAACATTAAAAAAACTGGAATAAACCGCAAAAATGTGGTATCATCTGTTCATCATATCAGCGGCCTTTGGGCCGCAGGGGGGGAAGACGATGGAAAAAGCAAGGGGAAATCTGACAGAGGTTTACATCATCCGATTGGAGCCGGGCAGCGATGTGCTGGAGGAGATTGAGGAGGCCTGCCGGCAGTATGACATCAAAAATGGCGTTATCTTGAGCGGCCTTGGCGGCTGGAGCCGGGCATCTTATTTTGATCCCACCCGATTCCCGGATGGAAGGGTGGGCTATGGCACAGCTATCGTCAAGGAGGGACTTCTCTCCCTGGTATCCATCTCCGGACTGATCTGCCATGAAGAGGATGGGACTGTCAGTCCCCATATCCATGTGACATTGAGCTATGGGGACGGAACCACCATCGGCGGACATCTGGGCTATGGTAGCAAGGTGTTGACAACTACGGAGGTGGTGATCGGCCGGGTGGAGCAGATTGATATGGTGCGGCGAGTGGACCCGGTCATCGGCCTGCCGCTGTTCCATCCCATCCAGCTCTGAAATCAAAAAGAGGAAAATCGCCCCCGTCCTGCCAGGCAGGACGGGGGCGGCTGTTTTACCGCTGGTATTCAAATTCAAAATCGTACAGGGAGACGGTGTCGCCGTCCTGAATGCCCATCTCTTCCAGCTTCTGGAAGAAGCCGTTGTCCCGCAGCACCTTGTCGAACCACATCCGGCTCTCATAGTCGGCGAAGTTCACATTGCCCATCACCTGCCGCAGCCAGGGGCCCTCCACGATCCAGGTGCCGTCGTCCTCCCGGTGGATGTCCAGCGGGGCGGAGGCATCGATCACCGGGGCCTTCGGCACATACTCCGGCTCGTACACGGTGACAGGGGGCAGGACGGAGAGCATCTCCGCCGTTTTCTTCACCAGCTCCCGGGTGCCCTGGTGGGCGGCTGCGGAAATCTCCAGGAGCGTGTAGCCCAGAGCCTCCACATGGGTCCGGAGCCGCTCCAGATTGTCGGAGTCCGGGGGAAGGATGTCCACCTTGTTGGCGGCCACGATCTGGGGCCGCTCCGCCAGGTCCGGACTGTACTGCTTCAGCTCCGCGTTGATGGCGTCAAAGTCCTCCACCGGGTCCCGGCCCTCGCTGCCGGACACGTCCACCACATGGACCAGCAGGCGGCAGCGATCCACGTGCCGCAGGAAGTCGTGGCCCAGGCCGGCGCCCTCGCTGGCGCCCTCGATGATGCCGGGGATGTCCGCCATGACGAAGCTGACGCCGTCCTCCACCCACACCACGCCCAGATTGGGGAACAGGGTGGTGAAGTGGTAGTTGGCGATCTTGGGCTGGGCCTTGGACACCACGGAGAGCAGCGTGGACTTGCCCACGTTGGGGAAGCCCACCAGCCCCACGTCCGCCAGCAGCTTCAGCTCCAGGATGACATCATGGGCCTCGCCGGGCAGGCCCGCCTTGGCAAAGCGGGGCACCTGCCGGGTGGGGGTGGCGAAGTGGCTGTTGCCCCAGCCGCCCCGGCCGCCCTTGCAGAGGACATAGGGTTCGCTGCCGGACATGTCCTGCATGATCTCGCCGGTCTCCGCGTCCCGCACCAGCGTGCCCCGGGGGACCTTGATCACCAGATCTGTGCCGTCCTTGCCGGTCTTCCGGGCCCCCTGGCCGTCGGCGCCGTTGCCGGCCACATACTTGCGCTTGTAGCGGAAGTCCATCAGGGTGGACATATTGTCATCCACCTGCAAAATGATAGAGCCGCCCCGGCCGCCGTCGCCGCCGTCCGGCCCGCCGGCGGCCACATATTTTTCCCGGTGAAAGGACACGGCACCGTTGCCGCCGTTCCCTGCCCGGACGGAGATCCGGGCCTTATCAATGAAAGAAGTTGCCATGGTTGCACCTCATGTTGTGATCTATTCAAAGAATTCCTAATCTTACCCATTTTATCCGAAAACCCGCCCCACGTCAAGAGCGGAGACATTTTGGCCGGTCTGCCCTGCGCAGCGGGCAAAATTCAAAAACCTCTGGAACTGCAAAGCGGACGGTGTTATACTGTCTGTACCATGGCAGAACGTTCGGGAGAAAGGGGGCGCGCGATGGCCGACGTGATCCTGCTGGTCCTGTTGGCAGGTGTCCTATATTTCCTGCTGTGTCTGCTGATCGCCTTTGTGCGGGCGCTGCTCCCCGGCAAACAATGCCGGAGATCGCGCTTCAAAGACACGTTCTGGACGTTTTTCCTGGAGATCCTGAATCCCCTCAACTGGCTTTGACTGCTGCCGGGTAGCGAGACCATGAAAGCGGACCATTTCAAGAAACCGCATAACTGCAAAAAACCGCCCCGGTCAGATGACCGGGGCGGTTTGGCCTGCTTATTCAGCTTCGTAAACAGAGACCTGCTTGCGATCCTTGCCCAGCCGCTCGAAGCGGACCGTGCCGCTGACAGTGGCGAACAGGGTGTCGTCGGTGCCCTTGCCCACGTTCACACCGGGGTGGATGTGGGTGCCGCGCTGACGCACCAGGATATTGCCGGCCTGGACGAACTGACCGTCGGCACGCTTGGCGCCAAGGCGCTTGGCCTTGGAATCACGGCCGTTCTTGGTGGAGCCGCCGCCCTTCTTGTGGGCGAAGAACTGAAGACCAATACGAATCATGATACGGACCATCCTTTCTGAAGATTTTTAGATGGGGAGGATCAATCATCCTCCAGAACTTCGATGTTGTCGGGATACTCGTCGTGGAGTGCGGAGAAGTAAACCATCAAGCCTGTCAGCAGAGACTGGCAGGTGCTCTCCGCCGTGGGGGACAGCCCCCCGGGCAGATGGAGCGAGATGGACGCGTCCTGCTCCCGGACCTTCACAGAAGCGGCCAGGCCCAGTACGTCGTTGACGGTGGCCTCCACCAGACGGATGGCGCTGGTGACGGCGGCGCAGACGATGTCGGCGCCCGCCTCGGCGTAGCCGCTGTGGCCGCGGGCCTCAAAGCCGGTGATCCGGTCGCCCTCCATACGGAATACGACAGTGGTCATACTTTAGACAGAGATCTTGCCGATCTCGACCTTGGTGTAAGGCTGACGATGGCCCTGACGCTTGCGGTAACCCTTCTTGGCGTTGTACTTGAAGATGCGGATCTTCTTGCCCTTGCCGTTCTTGACGATCTTGCCCTCCAC
>DWXO01000086.1 GCA_019119165.1 Candidatus Flavonifractor intestinigallinarum
GTGGAGGGCAAGATCGTCAAGAACGGCAAGGGCAAGAAGATCCGCATCTTCAAGTACAACGCCAAGAAGGGTTACCGCAAGCGTCAGGGCCATCGTCAGCCTTACACCAAGGTCGAGATCGGCAAGATCTCCGTCTGAGCATGACCACTGTCGTATTCCGCATGGAGGATGACCGGATCACCGGTTTTGAGGCCAGGGGCCACAGCGGCTACGCTGAGGCGGGCGAGGACATCGTCTGCGCCGCCGTCACCAGCGCCGTTCGTCTGGTGGAGACCACCGTCAACGACGTGCTGGGTCTGGCCGCATCGGTGAAGATCCGGGAGCAGGACGCGTCCATCTCCCTCCGCCTGCCGGGGGGCCTGGATGAGGTCACGGAGAGCACCTGCCAGTCCCTGATGACAGGGCTGATGGTCTACTTCGCCCAGCTCCATGACGAGTATCCCGACAACATCGAAGTTCTGGAGGACGACTGAGCCTCCCCATCTAAAAATTCTGCAGAAAGGATGGTCCGTATCATGATTCGCATTGGTCTTCAGTTCTTCGCCCACAAGAAGGGCGGCGGCTCCACCAAGAACGGCCGTGATTCCAAGGCTAAGCGCCTGGGCGCCAAGCGTGCCGACGGTCAGTTCGTGCAGGCCGGCAACATCCTGGTGCGTCAGCGCGGCACCCACATCCACCCCGGCGTGAACGTGGGCAAGGGCACCGACGACACCCTGTTCGCCACCGTCAGCGGCACGGTCCGCTTCGAGCGGCTGGGCAAGGATCGCAAGCAGGTCTCTGTTTACGAAGCTGAATAAGCAAGCCGAACCGCCCCGGTCAGATGACCGGGGCGGTTTTTTGCAGTCACAGGGTCTCTCTGCCCAGCGGCCGTCAAAACCAGTTGAGGGGATTCAGGATCTCCAGAAAAAACGTCCAGAACGTGTCCTTGAAGCGTGATCTCCGGCTCCTTTTGCCGGGGAGCATGGCCCGTACAAAGGCGATCAGCAGACACAGCAGAAAATACAGGACACATACCAACAGGATCAGCAGGATCACGTCCGCCATCGTGCGGCCTCCCCTCTCTCTAAACATCGATGATATGGCAAAAGCAGGATCGCATAGCCCAGTCCGCTGTTCCACACCCTCTTCTGATTTGCGGCCGCGCGCGAAACCGGCAGGGAGGCCTCCGCTCTTGACGTGCGGAAGGTTTTCGGATAAAATAGGCAGGACTGAAAATTCTGCTTTCAAGATAAGAATACACGAGAGGTACGAAAATGGCAACTTCTTTCATCGATAAGGCTCGGATCTCCGTCCGGGCGGGGAGCGGCGGCAACGGCGCCGTCTCCTTCCACCGGGAGAAATACGTGGCCGCCGGCGGACCGGACGGCGGTGACGGCGGCCGGGGCGGCTCCATCATTCTTCAGGTGGACGACAACATGTCCACCCTGATGGATTTCCGCTACAAGCGCAAGTATGTGGCGGGCAACGGCGCCGACGGCCAGGGGGCCCGCAAGACCGGCAAGGACGGTCAGGACCTCATCATCAAGGTCCCCCGGGGCACCCTGGTGCGGGACGCGGAGACCAATGAGATCATGCAGGACATGTCCGGCAGTGAGCCCTACGTCCTCTGCAGAGGCGGCCGGGGAGGCTGGGGCAACAGCCACTTCGCCACCCCCACCCGGCAGGTGCCCCGTTTTGCCAAGGCGGGCCTGCCCGGCGAGGCCCACGACGTGGTCCTGGAGCTGAAGCTGCTGGCGGACGTGGGGCTGGTGGGCTTCCCCAACGTGGGCAAGTCCACCCTGCTGTCCGTGGTCTCCAAGGCACAGCCCAAGATCGCCAACTACCACTTCACCACCCTGTTCCCCAACCTGGGCGTGGTATGGGTGGAGGACGGCGTCAGCTTCGTCATGGCGGACATCCCCGGCATCATCGAGGGCGCCAGCGAAGGCGCCGGCCTGGGCCACGATTTTCTGCGGCACGTGGACCGCTGCCGGCTGCTGATCCACGTGGTGGATGTGTCCGGCAGCGAGGGCCGGGACCCGGTGGAGGACTTTGACGCCATCAACGCGGAGCTCTCCCAGTACAGCCCGGATCTGGCCACACGGCCCCAGATCGTGGCCGCCAACAAGGCGGACATCCTGCCCCCGGACTCCGACAACCTGGAGCGTCTCCGGGCCCATGTGGAGGCCAAGGGCTATACCCTGGTGAAGATCTCCGCGGCCGCCCATCAGGGCACAGCGGAGCTGGTGAAAAAGGCGGCGGAGATGCTGTCCGTCCTGCCTCCCGTCACAGTGTACGAGCCGGAGTATGTGCCGAAGGCGCCGGTGATCGACGCCTCCGCGCCTCTGGACATCCACCGGGAGGACGACGGCACCTGGATCGTGGAGAGCACCTGGCTGCGGCAGGTCATGGGCAACGTGAACTTCGCCGACTACGAGAGCCGGATGTGGTTCGACAAGGTACTGCGGGACAACGGTTTCTTCCAGAAGCTGGAGGAAGCGGGCATCCAGGACGGGGACACCGTGTCCCTGTACGACTTCGAGTTCGAGTATCAGCGATAAAGCTCCAGGCGGCGGGTCCTATGGCCCGCCGCCGCTTTTTTGTTTGTTAGGGGGAAAAATAGCAGAAATTTCCAGCATTTTTTAGACGAAACCGATAAAGTTTTTTTCAGGGCTTGACAGGCGGGCTTTTTCTGTTGTACACTCACCCCAAATTCAAAATGACAAACCGATGACGCAGACGAGTACAC
>DWXO01000087.1 GCA_019119165.1 Candidatus Flavonifractor intestinigallinarum
CAGATAGTCCCGGTCGTCCAGATACTTGCGCACGTGCTTGATGAAGGCGGTGCGGATCTGGAAGGTGCGGCGCACGTCCTCGTTCATAATGAGATCCACGTACCGCTGGCGGTAGCGGGTCTCCTTGTCGGTCAGGCCGTGGAACTTCTCGGGCAGCGGCTGAAGGGACTTGGAGAGAAGGGTCACCTTATGGGCCTTCACAGAGATCTCGCCCCGCTTGGTCTTGAAGACCTCGCCTTCCACGCCCACGATATCGCCGATGTCGGTCTTCTTGAACTTGGCGAAGGCCTCCTCGCCCAGCTCATCCACACGGACGTACAGCTGGATGCGGCCCTTCACGTCCTGCAGGTCGCAGAAGATGGCCTTGCCCATGCCCCGCTTGGACATGATGCGGCCGGCGATGGAGGTCTCGGAGCCCTCCAGGGCCTCGAAGTTCTCCTTAATATCAGCGGAGTGATGCTTCACCACATATTTGGTGATCTGGAAGGGGTCCTGGCCCGCCTCCTGCAGCTCCTTGAGCTTGGCGCGGCGGATCAGTCGCTGTTCGGACAGATTCTGCTCTTCGGGCTGATTGACGCTTCTCTCTTCAGTACTCATTGTTCTTGCTCCTTACTTTTGAATCTCTAGGATACGATATCTTAATACACCGGCGGGAGCTTCCACCTGGACCTCCGCGCCTACCGCACAGCCCAGAAGGGCTTTTCCGAAGGGGGAATCCTCGGAAATGCGGCCGTTCATGGGGTCGGCCTCCTGGGAACCCACCACCTGGTAGGTCTCCTCCTCCTCAAACTCCAGGTCCAGCACCTTGACGGTGGAACCCAGACGGACGGAGTTGGGGTCGCTCTCATGCTCCTCGATGACCACATAGTTGGCCAGGATGTTCTCCACCTCCGCAATGCGGGAGTAGAGCTTGCCCTGCTCATTTTTGGCCTCGTCGTACTCGCTGTTCTCAGACAGATCGCCGAAGGAACGGGCTTCCTTAATCTGATCGGCCACCTCTTTTTCCCGGACGGTCTTCAGATAATTCAGCTCCTGTTTCAGCTCCTCCAGGCGCTCAGCGCTGAGTTTGAATTCTTTCGCCATGTCGATCGTGCACACCTTTCCTTGATTGCTTTTACTCTATCAGGATGGAGCCAATGGTGGCTCCCGCAAATTCAGAACGGAAACACTCCGCCACGTTAATACGATATTATATGTAGTTTACCACCTCCTGTCAAGTCAATAATTTGGTATTAGGTGGCAGTACGTTGAGCCGCTCTCCACCGATCCGCCCCTCCTCCCACAGCAGGGCCAGCAGGGGGAGCCGGTCCAGCCCGGCAGGCAGCTCCACCCCTCTGACCGCAGGCCGAAAGCCCGCCAGATCGGGGGTGGGACCGTACAGCCGGAACACCGTTTCCCCCGCCGCCGGGGACGGGCCGAAGCACAGGGTCACATCCGCCTCCACCCCGTCGGGGGGACGCACCGCGGCCCCGAACTCCGCCCGGAGCCAGGCGGCCAGCTCCTCCCCCGCCTCTCCGGCGTCCACCGCCAGGTCCCGTACCTGGGGACACAGCTGCTCTGCCGCCCGGAACAGGGCCGGACTCACCCCCGGGCCGGACAACAGCACCGCCGAGCGCTCTGGCCGCCGGTCCCGGCAGCGCAGCGCCGCCAATGCCAGCGAGGGGGCCAGCATCTGGCAAAAAGCCTCTGTCTCCACCGGACGCAGGCCCGCTTCCTTCAACTCCTCCCAGCAGGGAAATCCCGCCTGGGTCAATACCCGGCGCACACCGGCCCGGACCAGTTCCCTGGCGCCCCGTGTCACCCGCCGCAGCCGGGCCCGCTCTCTCATTCCCTCTCCAACCGGCACTGTGGCCCGCTGACAGGGCAGCCCCAGCAGCCAGTCCCGCTCCAGGCGGACTCTGCGGCCTTTTTCCACCTTCCACTCCATGATCCCCACCATAGTGTCACCTCGCCTACAGCCTATGCTGTTTTCTTTCTGGTATGCCGCCCCGCTTTTCCTGCCCTTTACAAAGCCTTACCGGGATTTTGCACACCTTTACCCCAGGATGATAGCGCACCCGAGCCCCTTCGGGTATGATTCATATGTCTCTGGAGAGATTAAGATTGAACCCGATTTTGGAGGAATCAAACATGAATTGGAAGCGTCCCCTGGCAATTACCCTGGCCGCAGCATCCTTCGGCACCGCTCTGACCGCCTGCGGCGCCCCCGCCGCCACCACCCCCGAAGCCAGCGCCACTCCCACGGTGGAGGCCCAGAATCTGTCCAACCAGTCCGTCAAGACCCCTAAGTATGTGTTTCTGTTCATCGGCGACGGCATGAGCTATCCCCAGATCCAGTCCACCGCCGACTACCTGGGCGCCCTGACCGACACCGACTACTGGCAGGCCGAGCCCAGCCTGGACGACAACGGCGGCGCCGTTCTGGACGGCCCCTCCTACCTGAACTTCATGAACTTTGAGGCCGCCGGTTCCGCTGTTACCTACGACTCCAACAGCTTCTGCCCCGACTCCGCCTCCACCGCCACCTCCATTTCCACCGGCCACAAGACCTATTCCGGCACCATCAATATGGATGAGACCGGCACCACCCCCTATGAGACCATTGCCGAGAAGGTCCATGACCAGCTGGGCATGAGCGTGGGCGTCATCTCCTCCGTCAACCTGAACCACGCCACCCCCGCCGCCTTCTACGCCCATCAGGCCAGCCGCAACGACTACTACGAGATCGGCCTGGAGCTGGTGGAGTCCGGCTTTGAATACTTCGCCGGCGGCGGCCTTCTCAAGCCCACCGGCGCCGACGAGGACCAGGAGGACCTGTACGCCCTGGCCGAGCAGGCCGGCTACAACGTGGTCAAGACCCAGGCCGAGGCCGAGCAGGTCACCGAGGGTCCTGTGATCATTGTTGACGAGCATCTGGCCGACGGCGACGCCATGGCCTACGAGCTGGACCGCACCGACGATATGTGGTCCCTGGCCGACCACGTCTCCAAGGGCATCGAGGTGCTGGAGCAGGATGAGGACGGCTTCTTCATGATGTGCGAGGGCGGCAAGATCGACTGGGCCTGCCACGCCAACGACGCTGCCTCCTCCATCCACGACACCAAGGCGCTGGCTGACGCGGTTCAGGTGGCCATCGACTTCGCCTCGGAGCATCCCGAGGAGACCCTGATCCTGGTCACCGGCGACCACGAGACCGGCGGTCTGACCATTGGCTTTGCCGGCACCGACTACGACACCTACCTGAACCTGCTGGAGGCCCAGAAGATCTCCTTCGCCAAGTACGACAGCGACTATGTCTCCGCTTACAAGGAGAACAAGACCTCCTTTGAGGATGTGCTGGCCGACATCGAGACCCTGTTCGGCCTGAAGACTCAGGGCGAGGAGGGCGACAAGCTGGTGCTCACCCCCTACGAGCTGTCCCAGCTCAAGACCGCCTATGAAAAGAGCATCAACGAGACCGCCACCGGCATGGACGAGCAGCAGGAGTATGTGATGTACGGCACCTATGAGCCCCTGACCGTCACCATCACCCACATTCTGAATAACAAGTCCGGCGTGTCCTTCACCTCCTACAGCCACACCGGCCTGCCCGTGGCCGTGCTGGCCCACGGCGTCAACGCCGAGCAGTTCAACGGCTACTATGACAACACCGAGATCTTCACCAAGCTGGCCGGTATGCTGAACGTGCAGTAACTTCCTCTTTCCTTCCCACCCCCGTTTACAGACAGCAAAAAGGGTGCGGCTTGTGCCGCATCCTTTTTGCCCATACGAAAGGACCGATTCATTTCATGACATCCCTTCTCCTGGACCCCAAGAAACGCCGCTACTACGCGCCCCTTGCCATCTGTCTGGCCCTGGTCCTCTTTCTGATTCTGGTCCCCACCGGCTTTGAGGGGGCCCTGCAATATCAGCAGGCCGACCGCTGCACCGCCCTGGTAACGGCGGTGGACGACTCCGCCATCATCGACACCGGCCTGGTCCGCTCCGGCGAGCAGCGCTGCACCCTGGAGCTGCTGGGCGGCCGCTTCAAGGGCCAGACCGCCACCGGCATCAATATGCTCAACGGCTCTCTGGAGCAGGACAAGCTCTTTGCCCCCGGCGACAAGGCCATGGTGGTGGTGAGCTACCAGGGAGACGAGATCATCTCGGTGACCATGACCGACCACTACCGCATCGGCAAGGAGGCCATCCTGGCGGGCATCTTCGCCGTGTTCCTCATTCTCTTCGCCGGACGCACCGGCGTGCGGGCCATCGCCTCCTTCGTGCTGACGGTGCTTATGCTGTGGAAGGTGCTGGTCCCCCTCTACCTCAAGGGCTGGAATCCCATCTTCATGGGACTGCTGGTGACCCTGGTGCTCACCCTGCTCATCATCGCCCTGGTCTACGGCTTTGACCGCCGGTGTTTGTCCGCTGTGTCGGGGGCCTTTCTGGGGGTGCTGGTGACCTGCGTGCTGGGCATTCTGTTCACCGATCTGTTCCAAATCCACGGCGCAGTAATGGCCTACTCGGAGAGCCTGCTCTACGCCGGGTATCAGGATTTGAATCTGACCCAGATCTTCATGGCCTCCATCTTTATCGGCTCCTCCGGCGCGGTGATGGATCTGAGCGTGGACATCACCTCCGCCGTCCATGAGGTGGTGGAGAAGCGGCCCGACATCTCCCGTTGGGAGGCGGTGCGCTCCGGCATGAACGTGGGTCGGGCCGCCATGGGCACCATGACCACCACCCTGCTGCTGGCCTACTCCGGCGGCTACATCGCCCTGCTGATGGTCTTTATGGCTCAGGGCACCCCTATCTGGAACATCCTTAACTATAAATATGTGGCCTCCGAGATTGTCCACACCATTGTGGGCTCCTTCGGCCTGGTTACGGTGGCCCCCTTTACCGCTCTGACCAGCGGCTTTCTGCTGGCGGGCCGCAAAAAGCAGCAGTCCCTCCCGGAGGCGGAATAATCCGCCTCCTTTTTTGTTGGGCACTTGCTTTTTTCCCCTGTTAGGGGTAAAATATTGGGCTGTATCAAGACAGAAGGAGTGAAAGAATATGCCAGAAGAGCTGAACCCCACCATGACGCAGAACTTCATCCATGACTTTATCGACGAGGACATCGCCCAGGGTGGTCAGTTCCAAGGCATGACCGTCCACACCCGGTTCCCCCCGGAGCCCAACGGCTACCTGCACATCGGCCATGCCAAGGCGATTTTTGTAGACTTCGGCACTGCCGAGAAGTACGGCGGTCTTTGCAACCTCCGCATGGACGACACCAACCCCACCAAGGAGGACGTGGAGTATGTGGAGGCCATCCAGGAGGATATCCACTGGCTGGGGTACGACTGGGGCGACCGGTTCTATTTCGCGTCCGACTACTTTGAAAAGATGTACGAGTACGCCGTGGAGCTCATCAAGAAGGGTCTGGCCTATGTGTGCGAGCTCACCCCCGAGCAGTTCAAGGAGTATCGGGGCGACGTGAACACCCCCGCCCGCTCCCCCTACCGGGACCGCCCCATCGAGGAGTCCCTGGATCTGTTTGCCCGGATGCGGGCCGGCGAGTTTGAAAACGGCCGCATGACCCTGCGGGCCAAGATCGATCTGGCCAGCGGCAACTTCAATATGCGGGACCCCGTCATCTACCGCATCAACCATATGCACCACCACCGTCAGGGCAACAAGTGGTGCATCTATCCCATGTACGACTTCGCCCACCCCATCGAGGACGCCCTGGAGGGGATCACCCATTCCCTGTGCTCTCTGGAGTTTGAGGATCACCGTCCCCTGTACGACTGGGTGATCGCCAACTGCCCCGTGCCCGCAAAGCCCCGGCAGATCGAGTTTGCCCGGCTGGGCATCAACTACACCGTCATGAGCAAGCGCAAGCTGCGCCAGCTGGTGGAGGAGGGCCGGGTGTCCGGCTGGGACGACCCCCGTATGCCCACCCTCTGCGGCCTGCGCCGCCGGGGCTACACCCCCCGGGCCATCCGCAACTTCTCCGAGCGCAACGGCGTGAGCAAGGCCGCCTCCACCGTGGAGTACGCCTTCCTGGAGCACTGCCTGCGGGAGGATCTGAACCTGACCGCCCAGCGGGTGATGGCGGTGCTGCGCCCCGTCAAGCTCACCATCACCAACTATCCCGAGGGCCAGAGCGAGACCTTCACCGTGGAGAACAACCCCAATGATCCCGCCGCCGGCAGCCGGGAGATCACCTTCTCCCGCAACCTGTATGTGGAGGCCGAGGACTTCCTGGAGGCCCCGGTGCCCAAGTACAAGCGGCTCTATCCCGACGGCCCCGAGTGCCGTCTGAAGGGCGCCTACCTCATCAAGTGTACCGGCTGCGCCAAGGATGAAAACGGCAATGTGACCGAGATCTTCGCCACCTACGATCCCGACAGCAAGGGCGGCGACCCCGCCGACGGCCGCAAGGTGAAGGGCGCCACCATTCACTGGGTGGACGCCGCCACCGCCGTGGACGCCGAGGTGCGGCTGTACGACAACCTCTTCACCGATGCCGACCCCGACGCCGGCGACAAGAACTTCCTGGACTGCCTCAATCCCGGCTCCCTGGAAGTGCTGACCGGCGCCAAGGTGGAGGCCGGTCTGGCCAACGTGGAGGCCCCCGCCTCCTTCCAGTTCCTGCGCCAGGGCTATTTCTGCGCCGACAACAAAGACAGCGCCCCCGGCCATCTGGTGTTCAACCGTTCTGTGAGCCTGAAAGACAGCTTTAAATTTTAAAGTGTAATTTGAGACGGCCCGGTGGCGCATTGCTGTACCCCGGGCCGCCTGTATGGAGGTCATAGACATGAAATACTGGTTCCGCAACGACTATTCCTTCGGGGCACACCCCAAGGTGCTGGAGGCCGTCTGCGCCGCCAACCTGGAGGGCAACATTGGCTACGGCGACGACAAGTACAGCGCCAAAGCCAAGGACCGCATCCGCGAGGTGTGCGGCCTGCCCGACGCCATGGTGGAGTTTGTTGCCGGCGGCACCCAGGCCAATGTGCTTACCTGCGCCTTCCTGCTCAAGCCCTGGCAGGCGGCCATCTGCCCCGACTCCGGCCACCTGAACGGCCACGAGGTGGGCGCCTTTGAGGCCACCGGCCACAAGATCCTCACCGTGCCCGCCACCCCCGACGGCAAGATCGCGCCCGAGCAGCTGGTCCCCCTGCTGAAGCTTCACCAGGATGTACACCTGACCGAGCCCGGTCTGGTCTACATCTCCAACGCCACCGAGAACGGCGCTGTGTACACCAAGGCGGAGCTCACCGCTCTGTACACCTTCTGCCGGGAACATGACCTGTATCTCTTCATCGACGGTGCCCGGCTGGGCTGCGCCCTGGCCTCCGACGCCAACGACATGACCCTGCCCGAGTTCGCCCACCTGTGCGACGCCTTCTATATCGGCGGCACCAAGAACGGCACCATGTTCGGCGAGGCTCTGGTCATCACCCGGCCCGAGCTCACCAAGGGCTTCTTCCGCATGAAGAAGCGCCTGCTGACCGTGATGGAGAAGGGCTGGATTCAGGGCGTGCAGTTCCTCACCGTCTTTGAGGACGACCTGTACTTCAAGATGGGCCGTCAGGCCAACGAAATGGCCGCCCGTCTCCAGAACGGCCTGAAGGCCAAGGGCTGGAAGCTGTGGGTGGAGTCCCCCACCAACCAGGTGTTTGTCATCGCCCCCAACGACAAGAAGCCTCTGCTGGATGAGGTGTGCCAGTACGAGGACTGGTGCCCCTACGATGCCGACCACACCGTGGTCCGCTTTGTGGCCTGCTTCCACACCACCGAGGCCGACGTGGACGGGTTCCTCTCCGCCCTGCCCGACCTCAAATAAATCTACTGTGAAAAACTCCTGTGACCGATGGGCTACAGGAGTTTTTTTCGGAGCGGCTTGCCTCAGATACCGCTCATCTCCACCGTCTCAAAGCTCTCCCCCGTCAGATACCAATAATAGTGGCTGATGCCGCTGGAGGCGCTTGGCCCCGACACCGCCATCACGGAATCCTGGATCACGCCCACGGTACCGTCGGAGCCGCTCCCCGCCTGAGGCGCCAGATTGCAGATCTGATAGACCCAGCCATATCCGAACTCCTCCCGCATGGCGTTTCCCCAATAGACGGAGAAATTGTTCAGATCCCCTGCCATCACCAAATCCTCCCCACGGTAGGGCGCCACCTGGACGTCCAGGCCCTCTTTGACATAAAACACATAGACGGCGCTCCCGGTCAACCGGAAGGTGCCGGTCTCCCGATCCACCACCCGGGCCAGATCAACCACTTTGCAGGGCTCCCCCTCTGCTGTGTAGGCGGCCACCCCTGTGATCACATCTTTTTTGATGGCCTCCTGAATGGTATAGCGCTTCTCGTCCACCACAAATCCAGGTACCATGTTCTGGATCAGCTCTCCGTCCTGATTATAGTACCGCAGTACATAGGGGTAATATCCCGGGATGGGCTCCAGCACCGAGGGCAGCTGCTCCACATCCACCGGGCCGGTCTCCAGCAGACCGCCCAGGTACTCCTCCTCCCCATAGAGTTCTGTCTCCTGAACGACCTGCTCCTCTGTCTGGTAAAAATCCTCCGCAAAGTCCATGGTTGTTCCACGGGATGAGCAGCCCGCGGCGGTGCAGGCAATACACAGAGCCGCCAGAATCATAATCGCTTTCTTTTTCATAGTAGTTCCTCCTGTTCTTTGGTTCATCTTGGGACGTCAATCATAAGAGCCACAACCATGGCCCCAGGTTTTATCCCGCACAAAAATTTTTTCTCTCTGTTCAGGGTCTCCGCCTTCTGCTACAATAGAACCTGAAAAAGGAGAGGATCACATGGAATTGACGGAAGCGGTCCGCCTGGCCCAGGAGAGGGACCGGCAGGCAGCGGAGGAACTGTACCGGCAGACCTGCCAGCGTGTGTATGCCCTGGCCCTGCGGCTCACCAACAACCCGGACCGGGCCATGGACGCCGTGCAGGAAACCTATCTGTCCGCCCTGCAGCATTTGGATAATCTGCGCAGTCCCGAGGCCTTCCCCAGCTGGATTCTCCAGATTGCAGCCAACTGCTGTCACCGGATTCACCGGCAGGAGGGGCACTATGTCTCCGTCAGCGGCAAGGAAGACGGGGACAGCGGATTTCTAGAGGCCATTCCCGACCCGGACGAGGGCATCCTGCCCGAGTCGGCGGTGGAACACGAAGAGACCCGGCGCTTGGTGCTGGGTCTGGTCCAGGACTTACCCGACACCCAGCGGGAGTGCGTCATTTTATTCTATTTCTCCCGGTTTACAGTGGAAGAGATCGCCCAGATCCAGAACTGTTCCACAGGCACCGTAAAAAGCCGTCTGAATTACGCCCGCAAAAAACTGAAAACCGATGTGCTGGCTCTGGAGTCCCGGGACGGCATCCGTCTCCACACTCTGGTCCCCATCGGCCTTCTGCTGCCCTGTGTGGGGAGCGAACTGCCCGCTGCCACCGCCTTCGCAGAGGCCTGGCAGGCCGTTACCGCTGGGCTCGGCGCGGCGGGCGCCGGGGCGGCAGCGGCGGGCGCCCATGCCCTGGGCACGGGAACGGCGGTCAAGGGTGCGGCCGCCGGAGCGCTGAAGGTAAAGATCGCCGCCGGCATTGCCGCCGTCGGCCTGGTGGCCGGAGGCGTGGGGGTGGCCCTCCATGAACCGGCTGTAACCTTCCAGGACCCGGTCTTTGAGCACAATATCCGCATCCTGCTCGACAAGCCGGAGGGCCCCCTGCACACCAGCGATCTGGCACAGATTGGAAGTCTCTATATCACCGCCGACGGTATGGCTCTGGAGGAAATCTCCAGCGAGGAACAGCTGGCGTGTATCGGGGCGGAGGGAACGAAGCCGGTCAGCAGTCTGGAGGACCTGGACCTTCTGCCCAATCTTGACGGCGTTTTCTGCCGTATGTCCGATGATGCGGCGCTGCTGAATACCATGGACTGCGACACTCTGCGCGTTCTGATGGTCGTGTCCGACCGTGGCACGGACCTTCAGATGACCAATCTGGACTTTTTAGCCGATCTGCCCCAGCTGGAGTCCCTGAATCTGTCAGTATCCGGCCAGGCCGACTTGGAGCCGCTGGAGAACTGCTCCACCCTCACAAGCCTGAGCATTCAACTGGCGGGCAACGACCTGGATCTAAGCCGGCTGACCAGCCTCCGATCCCTGGCCGTTTCCAACTATGGACAGACCTCCGCCCGGCTGACCGCCTCATCCGACCTGCCCCAGTTGAAGCTGCTCTATCTGTTCGGCCCGTCCGGCCTGGACTCTCTGGAGTTTCTGTCCCATGCGCCCCAGCTGGAGTATCTTCGGGTCTACGCATGGTCGGGGATGGACCTTACCCCCCTCTCCCAGCTGGAGCACTTCCGCATGGCGGATATCCACACCATGGAAACTCCCGTGGATCTGACGCCCCTAACTCTCTGCCCCAGTCTGGAGGCCTGCTGCCTGGACAACGCGCCGGAGGGCTCCGTGGTACCGACCCAGCTGCCCATGGCAACGGAGGGGGCGGATCACGGCAACCCCACCTATGACGCCATCCAGCAGTCGGTATTTTGAACCTATTCTCACAGAAAGGGATGCAACCCACATGAATGAAACCTGGAGCTCCGGCTTTGATCTGGAGGACGAATCGGAAACCGAGCTGCTGGAGGCCTCCACCGGCTTTTCCCTTTTGGAGGAGGAGCCGGACAACAGCGAAATGCTGCGGGTGCTGGAGCGGCAGATTGGCACACTCCAGGTCCAGTTGGACAATCTGGAGGAGGATCTGTCCCGGCTGGCGGAGGAACCGGCCGGAAACGAGGCCCGGCAGGAGCTGCTCCTCCGCCTCACGACCCAGGCGGACCGGCTGGCCGCCCGTATCGCAGAGCTGGAGGCCCAGGCAGACGCCCTGGAGAACTAAATATCATAAGAAAGCGCAGCCCGCGGACATAAGTCTGCGGGCTGCGCTGTTCAGGCATTTTCTTTTCTGGTCCCGCATACCCATCACAGAAGGCATACAAACGAGAACTTTGTCTTTCCATGGAACAATTTGTAACTTCCTGTTGACTTCTTTTCCCACTACCCGTACAATCGTGGTGTGTGGATACAGAGAAGGAAGTATTGCGCGCAGCCTTGGGGCTGCCGCCATCTTTTTAAGGGAGGAACCGTCATGAAAACCTGTCTCAACTGCGGCCATCCGCTGCACAGCGAGGCCGCCTTCTGTCAAAACTGCGGCGCCGCCGTCCCCAAGGATACCGCCCCTACCGAAACCCCCGCCTTTTGCAGCAACTGCGGCGAGCAGCTCACCCCGGGCACCAAGTTCTGCGTCAACTGCGGCGTCCCCATCGAGCAGCTCCCCGTCTCCTCCCAGGAGGAACAGCCCGAGACCGGCTCCAAGCCCGCCGCTTCCGGACGTAAGGGCAAGCTGATCATTGGAGCCATTGCCGCCGCAGTTGTGGTGGTAGCGGGTATTCTGGTCATTCCCCGCCTCTTTTCCTCTCCCTCCCAGCAGTTTGTCTCCTACCAGCAGGATCTGTTTGCGGACCGCGCCCTGGAGCTGCTGGAGGAGGGTGTAGATACCCTCGGCAGCGGCCAGTTTTCCTCTGACCTGACAGTCACAGCTTCCACCGACAATGTGGACATCAACCAGTACCTGCAGGATTCCTCAGTCAGCCTGAAAGTGGACCTGAACCGGGACACCCTGCTGGCCAACGGAGAGTTTACCCTGATGGGCAGCCCCATCCTCACGGGGGCGCTGTCCTATGACAAGGGTACCCTGGGCTTCTACCTGCCCGAGATTGAGGACACCTATTACACCATGAATCTCTCCCAGACCGTGGAGGCCCTCACCGGTCAGGAAGTAGATCTGAGTGTGCTGACTCTGCCGGAGATCTCGGGCAAGGAGTGGCGCTCCCTGTTGGAGTCCTATCTGGATATCGTCTATACGGTTGTCAATGAAGGAAATGTGACGGTGGAGAACGGGGTGTCCTTCTCATTGCCCCAGCTTGGCAGCTATATGACGGGCACCCGCTACACCTTCCAGCCCCGGGCGGAGGATGTGGAGGCCATGCTGCTCAAACTGGCCCAAACCCTGCGGGAGGATGAGAACCTGCGGCAGCTGATCCTGAAACTCATCAACCCAGATATGCTCACCGCTGCCTTCGGCTCCGACATTTTCAACGGCTACGATCTGGAGCAAGAGCTGGACAACGCCCTGCTCTCCCTGGCCGATGAACTGGAATATAACGCCGCCGACGCGGGCCGGGAGGTGGAGGAGTCCGGCTTCACCTGGGAGCTCTATGTAGAGGGCAACCAGGTCCGTATGATCCGCCTCTTCACCACCTATTCCGATACCGTTCTGGTCTATGAGTCTCAGGGTTCGGAATCCGACCGGCGGCAGGAGGCCTTCTATGCGGAGTACTACGGCGAGCCCCAGTTCATCCTCACCCACGACTACACCAAAAACGGCAGCGTCTCCGACGGCGTGATGAGCCTTACCCAGCCTTACGGTCCCTCTCTGGAGATCCGGTACGACATGGATTCGGAGAAGAAGTCTCCTCTGGGCATTCCTCAGGGCTCCTATCGGCTGTACTCGGATATGCTGCCTGTGAGCCTGACGCTGGATGTGACCCCGGGGCAGAACGACAGCGTGGACCATACCCTCCAGATTCAGGGGGACTCCTATGTGTTTGACGGCGTCTTCAGCTCTCTGGAGGTCAACATCAACGCCACCGACGGCTCCTCCGCCAAAGCCCCCGGCGTACCCCCCTACGACATCAGCGACTTTAGCTATTCGGAATACTATGATTTGTTCCAGAGACTGGGCACCTCCGTGGAGCAGGATCTGATCCGCAACCTGGAGCCCTTGATGGATGCCTCCTATGGATGGTAAGGCGGTCTTATGTACCCTGCATCAGGTGGAGAAGCGGTATGCCCGCCGTGCCGCCCCTGTGCTGGGTCCCCTGTCTCTGACTCTGTCCCAGGGGGAGGTGCTGGGTATCCGGGGGGCCAACGGCGCGGGCAAGAGCACCCTGCTGTCCATCCTGACCGGGGTGCTGCGGCCTGACGCCGGGGAATACCGACTGGCCCCGGAGGCGATGGGCAAGGTGGCCTATGTGCCCCAGGAGCTCTCGCTGTACCACACCCTCACGGGGCTGGATAACCTGCGGTTCTGGGGGCGGGCCTGCGGCCTGCCCCGGCAGGCCATCTCCATTCGCAGCCGCTGGCTGCTGGAGCGGCTGGACCTGACCGAAAAGGGAAAACAGCCGGTCTCCGCCTACTCC
This sequence comes from Candidatus Flavonifractor intestinigallinarum, assembly GCA_019119165.1. Classification (GTDB taxonomy): domain Bacteria; phylum Bacillota; class Clostridia; order Oscillospirales; family Oscillospiraceae; genus Flavonifractor; species Flavonifractor intestinigallinarum. Next base: position 13,261 of record DWXO01000087.1, read on the forward strand.
GGCGGAATGCAGCGCCGACTCCACCTGGCCAGCGCCCTGATGATCACCCCCAAGGTGCTGCTGCTGGACGAGCCCACCGTGGGCGCCGACGCCCGCTCGGTGGAGCTCATCCTGTCCATGGTGGAGCACCTGCGGGATATGGGCTGCGCCATCGCCATGATCTCCCACCAGCCCGGTGAGCTGGAGCGGGTGTGCAGCCGGGTGCTCACCCTGGAGGCGGGACGCCCCGTCCAGGAGGAGGGGAACCCATGTCCGGACTGAAAGCCGCCCTTTGCAAGGACCTGAAGCTGTTTTTCAGCGGCGCCGGGGTGGCCGCCCTGCTGCTGCCCTTTCTGCTGCTGGCGGCCTTCCGCATCGGCCTGGGGGATCTCACCGCCCAGAGCTATGTACAGCCCTTCCCCATCGCCGTGCGGGACCAGGACGACACCATCATGTCCCGCTCCCTCATCGCCCAGATGAAGCGCATCGAGCTGTTCTCCGATGTGGCCGTGCTGGAGGAGGAAACCAGCGACGCCCAGGCCCTGGACCAGGGCGCGGCGGCGGTCATCACCATCCCCAAGGACTTTTTCTACGACCTGTACACCATGACCGACTGCCCGGTGTCCATCGTCCTCAACGAGGATATGCAGCTGGAATCCACCCTGATCTACTCCATCTTCGGTTCCGTCATGGATATCATCCGGGGCAATCAGGTGGCCTACACCGCCGTATACCAGCTGTGCTACGGCGAACTGGACCACGACCGGCAGTGGGCCCTCTATCAGGAGTCCTCCGTCAACCTGCTTCAGGACGCTCTAGGCCGCCAGAACGTCTTTGAAAATGAGGCGGTTCAGGCCGACCTCCAGGGGGCGCTGGAGCGGCGGCTGACCGCCTGCGTGCTGTCGGTGCTGGCCCTCTTTTTCTCCATCGCCGCCGTCAAGACTCTGCCCGAGGAGCTGGGTATGGGCATCCTGCCCCGGTACCGGGCACTGGGCGGCTCCACGGGAGCCTTTGTTCTGTCCAAGTTCCTGGTGGCCTACCTGCTGACCCTGCCCACTCAAATTCTGATGCTGGCGGTCTTTCAGCCGGAACGCCCCATCCTCTTTCTGGCCCTTGCCCTGCTCCTGCTGGCCGCCGCCTTCGGCATTCTGTTGGGGCTGGCCGCGTGGCTGGGCAACCCCAGCTCGGTCCAGCGGTGGGGCAATCTGCTGCTGTTCCTGTCCCTGGTGCTGGGGGGCACTCTATGGCCCCGGCAGCTGCTCCCCGCCCCCCTGCCCCTGCTGGGCAAGTTCACCCTGCCCTACTACGCCGGGCTGGGGCTGGAGGCCGCCGCCTACGGTCTGCCGCCGGCGGAGCTGTTGGGCCTGCTCTGGCCCATCCTGGCCATGGGAGGGGCCGGACTGCTTTTTGCCGTGGTCCTGCTGCACCGGAAGAGGCGGGGCAGGGCCGCCCCTGCCTTCCGGGGCAGCCAGGCCAAACAACCCGCAGCCGTTCCCGCCCTGCTCCCCTTCCCCGCCCGACTGGCCAGCCTGTCCGGTATCAAGCTCACCGCCATGTCCGGCGGTCTGCGGGGCCTGACGGCCCTGCTGGCGGTGGCCCTGCTGTGCGGCATGGCCGCCTCCTCCGTTCAGTCCGGGGGTAGACAGCAGCTCTGTCTGGCGGTCTATGACCAGGATCAAAGCCCTCTGTCCCAGGAGCTGGCCCAGCGTCTGGGGCAGCACACCGAGCTTTCCGTCCGCAGCTGCGGCAGAGAGGAGGGCCTTCACCTGCTCCTGCTGGGGGAGGTGGAAGGTATGCTCACCATCGGCCAGGGCTATGGTCAGTCCCTAGCCAGAGAGGAACAGATCCCCCTCCGCTATGAGGGGGCCTCGGCGGCAGTCTCCCTCCAGGGCGCCCGGGAGATCATCGCCGGGCAGGTCTCCCTCCAGCGCAGCCGGGCCCAGGCGGAGGGCAACGCGGAGGCCCATCTGGGCCGACCTCTTTCCGACCAGGAATCCGCTCAGCTCCAGGCGCTGATGGACCAGGCCGAGGCCTCCATGCCCCCGCTCTATCAGATGCAGATGCAAAGCGGCGCCTCGGCTCCTCTGCCCTTCGTCCCCAGCCAGTTCAGCTTTACGGCTCTGATGGTCCTGTTCACCCTGCTGACCTCGGCGGCCTGGACCGGAGGCCGGGACGGCCGCCTGGTGGAGCGGCGGATGTGGTCCCTCCCCTTTGGCCGAGTGCTGTCCTACGGCAGCGACTGTCTGGCCCTGGTGGGACTGGGGCTTCTGGTCTCCCTGTGCATCCTCCTCTTTGGGGGCTGTACCGATCTGTGGACCGCCGCCGCCACCCTGGCCTATACCCTGTGCGTCTCCGCCCTGGCCCTGATGCTCATTCGGTTCACCAATACCGATGGGCGGGTGGATGGACTGGCTCCCTTTTTGGCCCTCATCCTCTGCCTGCTGGGCGGGTGCTTTATGGACCTGTCCCAGCTCTCCCCCGCCCTGCGGACCGTCTCCCTGCTCACCCCGCCCGGTCTGGCTCTGGAGGCCTCCCAGGGCACCTGGCCCGCTCTGCTGGCTCTGCTGTGCGCCGCGGTGGTTTTCTTTGCCATCGGCCTGCGTCCCCGCAGAAAATAATGCTCATTACAAAAAGGAAGCCTGTAACCGCAATGGTTACAGGCTTCCTTTTATTCTATTTTTCATGGCTGGTCCTGCCACAGGCGGCGGATCTCCCGCCCTTCAAGTCCCGTCAGATCGGCGCACTGGGCGGAGCAACCGCATACCACCAGCAGCTGGTCGTAGCAAACTCCGGGGATTGCCCCCTCGAAGGTATCCTCCTGCCGCTCCCTCCGGATGCGCTCCACCAGGGCCACCCGGTCATACCGGGGATTGCAGCCGCCGCAGTATTTCACTCCGACCCGCACGGACGCTCTCCCCGCAGGATCGCCCGGGCCTGATCCAGCAGTTCCTGGCTCACACCCCCCACCAGCACCACGTCCTTCAGCTCAGGGACAGATTCCAGCAGGGCGGAGCGGATCAGGTTTTCCGTGGTCAGCATGGCGGAGGGACACCCGGCGCACTGGCCGGTGAGCTGAAAGCGGTACACCCCGTCCTTGCAGTCCAGGCTGCGGATGTTGCCGCCGTGAAGGGACAGATTGGGGCGCACCTTCTCCTCCAGAACCCCTTCGATCCGGTCCAGGATCTCACTGTGCTCAGACACCTTTTCTCACTCCTTGACGTGGGCGATCTTCTTGGCCAGTTCCTTCTTCATGGGCAGGTTGCCCTGGCGGGCGATCATGATGCGCTGAGCCTGGGGAGAGCCGGCGCCATGGAGGGACTCGGTACGGTAGCCCACGGCGGCGGTGCCCAGGGTCAGGTTCTCAATGAGGCGCAGGATGCGGAAGCGGTTCTCTACCGACACGCCGGGGGCGGCCTTGAAATACTTTTCCACATAGGGCCCCAGCTTGGGGTCCTTCAAATCGGCCTCGGCGGGGGCGGTGACCACCACGCCGCCGGCAATGTCCTCGGCCAGCCGGGCAATCTCATAGGGGAAGCGGGTGACGTTCTGCTTGCACACGTTGGCCAGCAGCAGGTCGATGATGTAGTTGCCGCTGGCGGTGGCGTGTCCCTCGGCGGAGCAAGCAATGCCGCAGCAGTACAGAGTCTCGTTCAGGTGGGTCATCTCAATGAGCTTATCCTTGATGTGGGATGCCTTGGCACAGCCGTTGTAGTCGGCGGCCACGGCGGCGGCGCCGATGAGCACGTCGCCCACGCCCACCTTGCACCCGCCGTAGCTCTGGCGGTGATAGCCGGCAAACCGCTCCACCAGCATCCCGGCGAATTCGGTCTCACCGCACATGAAGATGCGGTCGTTGGGCACAAACACGTCGTCAAAGACTACCAGGGCCTCCACGCCGCCAAACTCGGCATTGCCCACGTCCAGCTCGCTGCCCTCCAGCTTCCGGGTGTCGCAGCTCTGGCGGCCGATGATCATGAAGATGCCCTCGGCGTCCATGGGTACGGCAAAGGACACAGCGTAGTCCTTGTCCTCCGGCCCCATGGAGATGGTGGGCATAATGATGATCTCATGGCTGTTCAGCGCGCCGGTCTGGTGGGCCTTGGCGCCCCGGACCACAATGCCATCTGGGCGGCGCTCCACCACACGCAGGAACAGATCGGGATCCTCCTGCTCATGAGGAGCCTTGGACCGGTCACCCTTGGGGTCGGTCATGGCACCGTCCACCGTCAGGTCGTGCTCCTGGACATAGGCGGCAAACTTCTTGAAATTCTCATGATAGCTGGTACCATACTTCTGGTCAATCTCGTAGGTGGTGGAATAGACGGCGTTGAAGGCGTCCATACCCACGCACCGCTGGAAGCAGGCGGCGGTCTGCTGACCCAGCAGCCGCTGCATCTTTACCTTCTTCACCAGGTCCTGGGCAGACTGGTGAATGTGGGTGAAGCGGTTGACCTGCTGGCCGGTCAGGTTGGAGGTGGCGGTCATCAGGTCCTGGTACTCCGGCTTCTGGGCCAGGTCATAGGTCATGCGCACGCTGTTCAGCGAGGGGCGGAGGATGGGATCGTCCACCGGATTCTCCACCTTCTTGCCAAACATATAGACCTGCATCTTCATATTGCGGATGCTCTCAATGTACTGTTCCCCTGTCATCAGTGCCATGTTGTTCCCTTCCTTTCTCTTACTTCAGGCTGAGGATCTCCCGGGCCTCGTCGGGGGTGGCAACCTTCTTGCCGAACTCCTCGATGACCCGGCGGGCCCGATCCACGAACTGGACGTTGCTCTCAGCCAGCACGCCCTTGGTGTACATCACGTTGTCCTCCATGCCCACACGGATGTGGCCGCCCAGGGCCACAGCGCCGTACAGCATGGTGAGGGCGGAGTGGCCCACGCCGAAGCAGCTCCAGGTGGAGCCGGGGCACAGGGACTCCATGGTCTCCTTCATAAAGATCAGGTTCTTCATGGTGCCCGGGATACCGTTGGCGCAGCCCATGCAGAACTGGAAGTGCAGCGGAGCCTTCAGCACGCCCTTTTTGAGGTAATACTGGGCATTGGCGATCATACCAGGATCAAAGGCCTCGATCTCCGGCTTGATGTGGTTGTCCTCCATGATCTTGCCCAGCTTCTCCAGGAAGGCGGGGGGATTGAGGAACAGGCCGGTGTGCATCCAGTTCATGGAACCGCAGTCATAGGAGGCCATCTCGGGACGCAGCTCCACAATGTGCTCATAGCGGCACTCCTCGTTGGGGAAGGAGGCGGCGCCAGAGGTGGTCATATTCAGAATGATATCGCAGTCGGGATGGTTGCCCCGCAGCAGCTCCACCGTCTGACGGAATTTGTTTTTGTCCATGGCGCCGTTGCCTTCGTCGTCCCGCATATGGATATGGGCGATGGCGGCTCCCGCCTTCCAGCAGGCGTAGATGTCCTCCGCAATCTCCGCGGGGGTCATGGGCACGTTGGGGTTGTTCTCTTTCTTGGGCCACGCGCCGGTGGTGGCCACGGTAATAATGGTCTTGTCCTGGCTCATTTCCATTCCTCCTTAATTCCTGATGTCCGCCCCCTCTGGGCCGGATCTCATAACAGCAAAATTAAAAAGCAAAACTCATGCCAATTTATTTTCACCCTTTTGGGCCGCTTTGCGCCGCCGCCATTGCATTTTGGAAACAGACCTCGCTTATTTTTCTATTCCCTGTTGCATACCTGCATCATCCGCCAATTTAACCGGGCGGTTTTATACAGAAACCAGCCAAGATTGTTGGCATCCGGCTTGCATAGTCTCTCTCCAGAATCCACCTCACCACTTTCAGAGAGGAGACATACTTATGAATCATGTTGCCATCGTTGCCGCCTGCCGCACCCCCATCGGGACCATCGGCGGCCAGTTCAAAACCCTCACCGCTCTGGACCTGTCTGTTCCGGTGATGCAGGCCCTGGTACAGCGCTCCGGCGTAGACCCCGCCCTCATTGATGATGTGATCTGGGGCTGTAACTACCAGCGCACCTATCTGGAGAACAACCTTGCCCGGGTGGCCGCCGTCAAGGCCGGTCTGCCCGACACCGTGCCCGGCATCACCGTCCACCGCAACTGCACCTCCTCCATGTCCTCCATTCAGCTGGGTTTCTATCAGATCATGGCGGGAGAGGCCAAGTGCATCATGGCCGGCGGCGCCGACTGCATGAGCGCCGCTCCCTTTATGGTGTTTGACGCCCGCTACGGCAAGAAATACGGCCACATGGAGCTGCGGGACTCCATGTGGGACTCCCTGACCAACCTGGGGGTGGGCCCCGCCATGGGCATCACCGCTGAGAACGTGGCCGACGCCTACAACGTTACCCGGGAGGATATGGATCAGTACGCCCTCCGCTCCCAGCAGCGGGCCGCCGCTGCTATTGATGCGGGCAAGTTCGAGGAGGAGATCATCCCCATCACCGTCCACGGCAGAAAGGGCGATACCGTCATTACCACCGACGAGCACGTCCGCCGGGACACCACCCTGGAGAAGCTGGCCAAGCTGAAGCCCACCTTCAAGGCCGATGGCCGGGTCACCGCCGGCAACTCCTCCGGCATGAACGACGCCTCCTCCGGCGTGCTGCTGATGGAGGAAGAGCTGGCCAAATCCCTGGGGCTGCCTGTGCTGGCCCGGGTGGTGGCCACCGCCACTACCGGCGTCTCCCCCGACCTGATGGGCATCGGCCCCATCAGCGCCACCCAGAAAACTCTGGAGAAGGCAGGCCTCACTGTGGCCGACATCGATCTCTTTGAGATCAACGAGGCCTTTGCCGCCCAGTGCGTGGCCTGCCAGCGCACCCTGGGCATTGACGAGGACAAGCTGAACGTCAACGGCGGCGGCATCTCCCTGGGCCATCCCGTGGGCGCCACCGGCAGCCGTCTGGTGGTCACCCTGCTCCACGAGCTCAAGCGCCGGGGCGGCAGATACGGCCTGGCCACCCTGTGCGCCGGCGGCGGCATGGGTACCGCCGTCCTTATTGAGATGGCCTGAGCTTCGGTACGCCTATGAAAGACTTTACATTTTCCTTCCCCACCCGGGTCATCTTCGGGCGGGATGCGGAGGGGCGGGCCGGGGAGCTGGCCGCCCCCTTCGGCCCCAATGTCATGGTTCTCTACGGCAGCGACCGCATCCGCCGCAGCGGCCTGCTGGACCGGCTCACCGCCGATCTGGAGAGCCACGGCCTGACGGTCACTCTGTTCGGAGGTATTCAGGAAAATCCCCTCCTCTCCAAGGCGGAGGAGGGGCGGCGGCTGGCCCGGGAGAAGAAGATCACCCTCCTGCTGGCCGTGGGCGGCGGCAGCGTCATTGACACCGCCAAAGCCGTCAGTCTGGGGGCCAAAAGCACCGCGCCTCTCTGGGACATCTACTCCGGCAAGGGAAAAGCCCAAAAGGCCCTGCCCATCGGGGTGGTGCTCACCACCGCCGCCACCGCCAGCGAGGCCTACAGCGTATCGGTGCTCTGTCACGATGAGCTCCATTTAAAGGTAGCTCTGGAGGAGCCGCTGACCCGGCCCCGTTTCGCCCTGATGGACCCGGCCCTCACCTTCTCCCTACCCCCCCGGCAGACCGCCTCCTGCGGGGTGGACATCTTCTCCCACGCCTTTGAGCGCTACTTCCACAAGGGCCAGCAGGGTACCCTCCGCAGCCAGATGTGCGCCGCCGTGATGCGCACCGTTATCGCCGAACTGCCCAAGGCACTGGCCCATCCCGACGACTACGACGCCCGCAGTCAGCTCATGTGGGCCGCCACCGTGGCCCACAGCGATATGCTGGGGTTTGAGGGGGATTTCGCCTGTCACGCCATCTCCCACGTCCTCACCACCGCCCTGGGGCTCCCCCACGGCGTGGCTCTGGGCATTCTCATGACCGCCTGGTGCAAGTATATGCTCACCGATGAGACCCAGGCCATTGCCGACTTCTCCACCCTGGTGTGGCAGGTCCCCCCCTGCTCCAGCCAGATCCAGACCGCTCAGAACGGCATCTCCGCCTTCCAGGAGTTTCTCTGCTCGGCGGGCCTGCCCGTTACCCTGCGGGAGGCCGGTTTCGGCAATGTCTCTCTGGAGGAGCTGGCCGGGCTGGCCCTCCCAGGCGGGGCCGGCACTCTGGGGGGGAATTTCCGCCCCCTGGATTACAGCGCGGTGCTGAGCTTGTTGCAGCTGGCCCGGGGTTAAGCTGTTGCAATTCGGAAATACCCATTGCCGCTGTGCAACAGGTAAGTACCTTTCCTCCCGCTCAGCGGGCAATTTTAACCCCATTTCCCTGTTTTTGTGTTGGCATCAGGATTGCTTTTATTCTGTTTCGCTAAATCAAGTGCGGAGAGAGGAGGCACGTCTTGCAGCCGGAGCAAACCCGGCACAGCGCAGCCAACATCCACATCCTACAGCGCAAATGAGGAGTGAGTAAAACTATGAGTAAAAAGAACCCCCAGATCGCCAGTGAAAACATGAAGATGAATTTCTCCAAAGGTTGGGGCATCATTCTCTACCAGGCTCTGATGTTCTTCTTCCTGATCGGTTTCTCCATCGACGGTCTGAACATCGTGGCTCCGGCCTTCTCCGAGGCCACCGGCGTAGACTACCCCAGCGTACTGAGTATGGCTACCGTGGCCGGCATGATCGGCGTGGTGGTTTACATCTTCATTGCCCGTATCAACGTGAAGGTGGGCGCCCGGCTGCTGTCCGGTGTGTGCCTCATCGGCGCCGGCGCCTCCTACATCTTCCTGGGCAACAGCAAGACTCTGGTGACCTACTGCATCGCCCTGACTCTGGTCACCTGCTTCATCAACGGCGCCGCCTATATCGCCGGCAACACCCTGATCGCCCAGTGGTTCCCCAAGAAGAAGGGCCTGGCCAACGGCTTCACCACCATGGGCCACAACTGCGGCTCCGCCTTCTATGTGCCTCTGATCTCCTTCGCCATCGGCACCTTCGGCTTTGCCAGCGGCATGAGCTATGTGGCCATCGGCGCCATCGTGCTGGGCATCATCGGCCTACTTTTCGTCCGCAACACCCCCCAGGAGTGCGGAATGTACCCCGACAACGTTACCAAGGAAGTGTATGAGCGGGAGTATTTCCAGGGCAACAGCGAGGACAACGGCGGCTGGACCGCGGGCAAGCTGCTCAAGACCCGTGAGCTGTGGCTGTGCGCCCTCATCATCGGCATCAACCAGCTGGTCACCACCGGCGTCATGAGCCAGCTGGTGGTCCGCAACACCAGCCTGGGCTTCTCCCAGGAGTCTGCCGTGGGCCTGATGACCGTGTGCGCCATCATCGGTGTGTGCGGCTCCTACCTCTTCGGCGCCATTGACCAGAAGTTCGGCGTCAAGAAGGCCATCATTCTCTTCCTCATCTGGTACTGCATCGCTCTGGCCGTCAACTGCACCGACACCACCATCGGCGTGTATGTGTCCGTGGCCATGATCGGCATCGCCGTGGGCGCCGCCGCCAACTTTATCGTGTCCCTGCCCGCTTCCGTGTTCGGCCGTCACGGCTTCACCATGGTGAACTCCGTGTTCTTCCCCCTGATGCAGATCGTGCTGATGACCAACTACCTGGTCAACGCCTTCGCGCTGAAGATCACCGGCAGCCTGCGGGGCGCCTACATCTTCTACATCGGCCTGCTGGTGGTCAACATAATCCTCACCGCCGTGATCAACCCCACCAAGTACAACAAGGACGTGGCTACCGAGCAGGAGCTGCTGAAGTAAGCTGATTCCATTCCCTTTCTATTCCATTTATATCCCTCTAAGCAGCAAGGCCCGCCGGAAGATTCCGGCGGGCCTTGCTGCTTATTTGAATCAGCTTCTGCGGTTTTCATAGTCGATCTCGTACTGTTTGATCTTGCGGCAGATGGTGGAGGCGTTGATATTCAGCTTGCGGCTGGCGTCCCGCAGGTTAGAGGAGCCTTTCAGCACTTGCTCCAGGAGGCGCTTTTCAAAGTCCGCCACCGCTGTATTGAAGTCCACACCCTCGGCGGGCAGCTCAGGGGCGGGCTCCGGCCGGGGCGGCTCCGCCTTGGGAGCGGCGGGCTGGGGCTCGGGGATCTCCTCCGGCACGTTCAGCAGGCCGCGGAGCACGTCGTCCTCAATCCGGCCAATGCCGGAGCTGCACAGGATCAGATACTCCATCACGTTTTCCAGTTCCCGGATGTTGCCCGGCCAGGAATAGCGCTTCATATAGTCGATCTGCCACTGAGTCAGGCTGAAGGTGCGGTCGTACTTCTTGGTAAAGCGGTCAATGAAGTACTCACACAGGTCCTCAAAGTCCTCGGTGCGCTGCCGCAGGGCGGGCACCGCAATGGGGATCACATTGAGCCGGTAGTAGAGGTCCTGCCGGAAGGTGCCCTCCGACACCTTTTTCTTCAAATCCGCGTTGGTCAGGGCCAGAAAACGGATGTCCAGCTTGATGGGCCGGGTGCCGCCGATGCGGGTAATCTCCTGGGACTGGATGGCCCGCAGCAGCTTCACCTGCAGATCCATGGGCATATCCCCGATCTCATCCAGCATCAGGGTGCCGTGGTTGGCGTACTCAAAGAGGCCCACCTTGCCCTTGGCGTTGGCGCCGGTAAAGGCCCCCTTCTCATAGCCGAACAGCTCGGACTCCAGCAGGTGGCCCGGGATGGAGGCGCAGTTGATCTTCACATAGGGCTTGTCCCGGCGCAGACTGCGGCGGTAGATCTCGTCGGCCACCACCTCCTTGCCCACTCCCGACTCGCCGGTGATGAGCACCGAGGCGTCGGTGGGCGCGATCCGGTCCAGCAGGGTATCGATCTGTTTCAGAGAGCCGTATTTTCCCACCATGCTGCCCGACAGATGCTTGTCCGAATCCTTGCTGATGGTTCTGGGATGGATGGCGTTGACCTCCTTGACAAAGGCCTCGAAATCCTCCTGCAGGGAACTGAGGCTCATAATGGGCCGGCTACAGGCCACCACCTGCCGCAGGCTGCCGTCCGGCTTGAAGATGGGGGTTCCCATCACATAGCCCACCAGGGGCTCCCCAGTTTTATAGGTGGTGGACAGGCGGAAGGCGCTCTTTTTGTTCTCCAGCACACTGGTCACCGCCCCGCCGGTAAAAAGCTTGTCCTCCCCGATCAGGGTGTGGATATCCCGGTTCAGGACCTCCTCCTCGGTGATCCCCGTATTGCGGGTATAGGCAGGATTGACATAGAGGACGGTCCCATCGGCATCCGTGATCATGATGCTGTCGTCCAGCCCGTCCACTACCTCTTTAAAGTCAATGCCCCGGTCATGGAAGGCCTGCAGGCGGTGATCGATCTCCTCCAGCTTGGCCACCAGCTCCGGGCGGTCACTCTCATCCATCACAAGCCGCAGCAGCTTTCTTACTTCTCTTATGGCGGAATATTGGTTCATCGCGCTCCTCCTCACCGTTTCTGTCGGGCATTGTACCGGCACGCAAGTGCCGCAAAGGGATTTAAAAGGTCAGCTCCTTGATCTGGGCAATGCCCTCCCGCTGGACGCCCCTGGCATAGGGATACTCCGGATAGCCGAACCCCAGAATCAAGCTGTAATACCGGTCTTTAGGAATTTGCAGCAGCTGTTCCACCTCCGGCATATGGGACAGAGCCCCCACCGGGTAGGACATAATGATGGACCCCAGCCCGTGGGAGGCGCAGATCAGGTCAAACCAGGCCGCGGCCAGCACCGGGTCGGTCTGCCACTGACCTCTGCCCCGCTGGGAGTGGATCACCAGAATGTGGGGCGCGTTGACGAAGAACATATCGCCCGGGTTGCGGCCAGGCTCCCACTCCAGCTGCTTCTCCCAATCGCTTTTGGTGAAGGAACCGGGGTAGATCCCCTGCTCCGCCAGCCGGAAGGCCTCCTCCCGCACCAGCTTGCGCAGCTTGTCCATCTCCGCCTTCCGGTACACCACGTTGAAGCCCAGAGTCTGCAAGTTGCTGCCGGTAGGCACGTTCTCCAGCAGCCGGAGCATCTGGTCGATCTCCTCCCGGGGCACCTCCCGGTCCTGATAGCGGCGGCAGGCCCGCCGGTTGCGCATCAGGGCCTCCAGCTGGCGGGCGTTGGCCCCCTCCTCGGGCAGCAGGGAGTCCTTGGGGTCCTTGTCAAAGATGGAAATGGCGCCGGTGGGGCACACCGCCAGACAGTGCTGGCAGCGATAGCAGCCGTCCCAGCCTGCCACGCCGTCGGCCTCCTCCTTCATTCTGGGGACTCCCTGCCCGTCAAAGTACAGGATCACCGAAGAACAGGATGCAACGCACCTGCCGCAGTGGATACATTGATCCGGGTTTGCCTTGAAATGAAAGCTCTTCACCAGCTCCACGCTCCTTGTCGCTCCATTTGAGTAATCTCTATTATAGCCTGCTTGTCAACTCGATGTCTAATGGGCGCAGGCCTAACAAAAGGAATTAAGCAAATTGGATGCCAGCTTTATCCATATGATGCCGGCCCAATGTTGCCCTCGCCCATTGCATTTTTGCAACTTGTTGCCGATTCGCCTTCTGGGCGCTGTTGCTATTCCGCAACATTCCCCGATCATCCGGGAAAACAGGGCTGTTTTCCCCTGAAATTTTTGGCATGGGATTTGCATTATTCACAGGCAAGCACAATGTTGTCCGCGACAACCCAGCTGACAAAGATCAAAAAGAAATGAGGAATCAACCATGGGCAAGATCAAAGCAGTGTTTGTTGGCACCGGCATGATCGGAGCCGGCCTGGCTGCCAACGCCATGCTGAACGGCTACGAGACCGTCCTCTACGATGTGGTCCCCCAGGAGAAGATGCGGGAGAACATCAGCCACATTCTGGACATTCTGGTGGAGGCGGGGGCCGCCACCAGGGCCCAGGCCGACCAGGCTCTGGCCGACTGCCAGTTCTCCAACAACCTGGAGGAGGCGGTCAAGGGGGCTCACTTCGTGCAGGAGTGCATCCCCGAGCGGCTGGAGCTGAAAAAATCCACCTATGCCGCCATCCAGAAGGTGACCGGCCCCGACGCCGTCATTTGCAGCTCCACCTCCAAGCTCTTCCCCACCAAGCTGCAGGAGGACGCCCTCTATCCCCAGTCCATCCTGGTGGGCCACCCCTACAATCCCTCCTATCTGCTCCCCCTCATTGAACTGTGCGGCGGCGAGCAGACCTCCCCGGAGGCCATCCAGCAGGCCAAGGAGATCTACACCGGCATGGGCAAGGTGGCGGTGGTCTGCAAGAAGGAGATCTACGGCTTCATCGTCAACCGCCTGTCCTGGGCCGCGCTGGAGGCCGCCAAAGAGTGCGTGCGCGACGGCGTCTGCTCCGTGGAGGATATGGACAAGGCCATCATGTTCGGCCCCGGTATGCGTATGGCGGTGACCGGCCAGCTGCTCACCATCAGCCTGGGTGTGGACGGCGGTTTCCGGGCCATCGCCGAGAAATACGGCGAGGAGCCCACCCCCTGGAATGAGGTGTACGCCCAGGGCGTGGACGAGGAGATCGCCAACCGGGACCCCGCCATGGGCAACACGGTGGACGGCGTGTGCAAGTTCCGGGATCACGCCTTTGCGGAGCTGCTGAAGCTGCACAAGCTGCTCTGATCCCGCCCCAATCCGCCGGTTGTTTCATTTTTGCAACAGAGCATCTTGCTTGTGTCAGTTGCGCAACAAAATTCCTCCGTTATTTTCCAAAAATCAGGCCGTTTACCCCAAAAATACTTGGCATTTGATTTGCAGTTATCATGAGTGTAATGAATGACACACCAAATTCTGAAGGGAGAACTGAGTATGTCTGACAAAAAAGCGCTGGTCGCTCTGGCCAAGGAGGCCAGCATCCAGGAGAGCGTCACCAAGGTCTTTGACCTGATGGGCGGCGTCACCAACATGATCAAGCCCGGCACCACCGTAATGCTCAAGCCCAACGCCGGTCACGCCTCCCCCGCCGACACCTCCGTGTGTACCAACCCCGAGGTGGTTCGTGCCGTCATCCGTGAGGTCAAGAAGGCCAATCCCAAGAGCATCGTTATCGCTGAGGCCGCCGCCATCGGCTGCGATACCATGGAGTGCTATGAGGTTTCCGGCATCGCCGACGTAGCCCGGGAGGAGGGCGTGGAGCTCTACGACATCAAGGCCGACAAGGACCTGATCAATGTAGCCGTCCGGGGCTACCGCTCCAATCTGCACCACGTCAAGCTGCCCCGCCGTCTGCTGGAGGCCGACCACCTGATCAACCTGCCCATCCTGAAGGCCCACGCCAGCATGGTGTTCTCCTGCGCCCTGAAGAACATCAAGGGCGTGGTGCAGGACGCCGTCCACCTGCAGATGCACCAGCAGAATCTGACCATGGCCATGATGGACGTGTGGAGCGTCTGCCGGGCCGACATCAACATCGTGGACGCCATCCGTCCCGCCAGCGGCTACTCCCCCCACACCCCGGTGCCCATCGAGGTGGGCTGCATTCTGGGTTCCACCGACCCCGTGGCCGTGGACCTGATCGCCTGCGACCTGGTGGGCATCGACGCCGAGGCGGTGGACTACTTCCGGGTGGCCGCCGAGACCGGCCTGGGCATCACCGAGCGGGAGGACATCGACGTGGTGGGCGCCTCCGTCAAGGACTGCTACAAGAAGATGTGGGTCCCCTACATTGGCGACATGAGCACCCGCTGGCCTGAGTACAAGGTGCTGTGCGACGGCGCCTGCTCCAGCTGCCAGGCCCTGCTGGCCATCAACATGGAGACGCTGAAGGCCATTGGCGACTACGAGCGCCGTTCCGATTTCGTGGTAGTGGCCGGCGGCAAGAACCAGATCCCCGCCGACGTGGACGACAAGAAGCTGGTGCTCCACGGCAACTGCACCCGCAAGTACCTGAAGGATCACCCCGACGCCATCCACATCGAGGGCTGCCCCCCCTCCGAGCCGCTGCTCTATATGTCCATCAGCAACGGCGAGCTGGTCCACGGCAAGGGCGGCCAGATGAGCGAGTACATCCGTCCCCGCATGGCCGCCGACCAGCCGGTGTGGCGCAAGTATGTGGAGGAGCAGGCCAAGAAGTTCTACGGCAGTCAGGAAGGTTGACCATGGCGTTTCAATATGTGGACTATCCCCAGGAGATGAAGGATCTGCTCAGCCGCATTTTCAGCGACGCTTTTATGCAGACCCATACCCGCTTCCAGTCCTTTGAGGGCTTCCGCTACTCCAGCGCGGTGTTCGTCAACTGGAATTCCGACCAGCTCATCTATAATGAGGCTCTGCTGGACCGCTTCGTCCAGGAAAGCACCCAGTTCTCCTCCTGGGAGGAGATGGTGCGTACCGCCGCCGACCAGTGCTTTCAGCCCGCCGTTTGTTCCTGAATCCAGAGAATATCCATCCATTCTAAACGAAAAGGAGTTATCACTATGAGCAAGACCGTTCTTGTAGACCTGTCTCACCCCTTCGGCCGGGGCAATCCCCTGTGGCCCTCCAACGGCGATTTCCATATCGACCGCGTGCAGCATATGCCCATGCACTACCGTCTGCTGCAGACCTTTAACGACTTCCATATGCACAACTCCACCCACGCCGACTCCCCCTCCCACGTGATCCCCGAGGGCGCCTTCACCCATGAGCTGCCCCTGGAAAATTACTACGGCCCCGCCGTCTGCCTGGACATCCCCAAGAAGCACTGGGAGCTCATCACCGTGGAGGACATCGAAAAGGCCGCCGCCAAGGTGGAGGGCGGCATCCAGGAGGGCGACTGGGTGCTCATCTGCACCGGCATGAACAAGCGCTGGGGCGAGAATGACGACTACTTCATGTACTCCCCCGGTATGTCCATCGAGGGCGCCCACTGGCTGGTGGATCACAAGGTCAAGGGCGTGGGCTTCGACCTGCAGGCTCTGGACCACATCCTGTACACCTACGCCGCCCAGCACGGCCCCGGGCCCTACGTCCCCCGCATCGTGGACGAGTACAAGAAGGAGTTCGGCCATGAGCCCCTGGAGGACTTCCCCGAGTGGGAGCCCGTCCACACCATCCTGCTGAGCAACAACGTCATGGGCATCGAGAACCTGGGCGGCGACATCGAGAAGGTCAAGGGTCAGCGCTTCACCTTCTGCGCCTTCCCCCTGCGCTGGTACATGGGCGACGGCACCATCGTCCGGGCCGTGGCCATGATCGACGAGGACAAGATCAACAAGGACGTGCCCGACCGCGTCTACAAGTACGGCGTGTATTGATCCGCCGCTCATAAAAGAAAAAGAGATGACAGGCCAAGGGCTACTCCTCACAAGGACATCTTGAGATTAACCCAAGAATGACCGATTGAGAGAAGCCCTGGGGTGTCTGCCCCAAATGTTTCAAATGGGGAAATAGCCGCAAGCCACAACAAGATGGCTTGCGGCCATTATTTATATCATAGGCATGATAGAAATCGAAACAAGTCAATTTGTTGGTTTTGTGCTGCACGGGGATATAATTATACTTGCAATCAGCAAAAGATTGCGGTATACTAAAAAAGTATAAAGTAAATATCAAGCAGATACGATGAGAAACTTGTGTGACACAGGTGCTCTTTATCATAAGCCGGTGAGAGTCCGGCGCGAAAGGCCGTGTTCGTCGTGAGACATCAGCCGGCAGTGATCGTACATCAGGGAGCACCCTCTTGGGAGTCGTAGGCTGTTTTGTATCCATGCGGTCTTTCCGAAGAGGAAAGACCGTTTTTTTATGCCAGAATAAAATATAGCTTTTTGTGGCCGCAGAGGAAGATTCGGGCGGCTGAACAAGGGAATCGGGTGAGAATCCCGGACGGTAACCGCCGCTGTATGCGTGATGTCCGCTGCTCGTCAACGAAAGTTCGCCATTGGGGACGTGCCCTGAGAAGGCAGAGCAGACCGGCGAAGGCAGGAATACCCTGCCCCAAGCGCAAGTCAGAAGACCTACAAAAAGAGACCGGCCAGGTGTGGGACGCTGCACTTGGCATTCGTTACGCAGAAAAACGGCTGTGGATCTCAGGATCCGCAGCCGTTTTTTCAGGGAGGGATAGGAATGGCGGAAGAAATCAACAAAAATCAGCTGCTGGAGCAGAAAAAAGCGGTGTTCGACATGATCGTGGAAGGCCCCAAGCTCACAGGAGAGGCGGAGGCGAAAGAGGACGATCAGTACTCACTGGACACCGAGCGAGGCGCGCAGCTCTACGCATCCTTTTCTGATGACGAGCTGCTGGAACTTCTGCGCGGAAGCGCCCAGTATCTGGGACATTCTCCCTCTCAGGGAGAGGTGCATTGGATCCTGCGTGCATATCTCAAAGCTCGTTTCAAAAATTGGCCGAGGGCATTGCGTGCAGCGGGATTGAGCCGGTCGGCGGGTCGGGGCGGAATGCCCTCAGAGCAGATGTCTCAGAAGAACGAGGAGTACCAGCAGATGCTCAATCAAATTCGAGGTATGGCGGAACAGCTGGGCCGAATCCCACACCCGTCGGAGCTGCCTGAGATATGCCGGAAACTGAAAAAACGCTATCGTACCTGGGGCGAGGTTTTAGCTGCTGCCGGAGTTGAGGAAGCAGTGGCTGTCCATCTGCAGAAAGAAGAAAACCTAAAGGATGATGAGTTGCGTATGCTCC
Organism: Candidatus Flavonifractor intestinigallinarum; assembly: GCA_019119165.1. Taxonomy (GTDB): domain Bacteria; phylum Bacillota; class Clostridia; order Oscillospirales; family Oscillospiraceae; genus Flavonifractor; species Flavonifractor intestinigallinarum. Next base: position 30,784 of record DWXO01000087.1, read on the forward strand.
AAGAATTGAGAACCCTCGCGGAAAGGCTGAATCGCCCGCCCCTTCGCGGTGAAGTGGAGCAAAGCCTGCGGGAATCCCTGCTCCGGCGTTTTGGATCGTGGCGGAACGCACTCTATCAGATCGATCTGGAACCGGTTCGGCGCATCACCCCCTTTGTGAATGCTCCGCTGCAGCGGGAAAAAGACAAGCAGAGGGCAACCCACCGGCAGGAACTGTACGACTGCCACTACCGGCTTTTAAAGCTGGATCCCCAAACGCAAGCAGATTTGGCGTTGGTACGGAAACTGGCGCAGCAGCTGGGACACGCTCCCGGCCGCAGGGAGGTGCCATCGGAAGTCCGAATGCGCCTACAGCGGGCCTGCGGCTCCTGGTCAAACGCCCTGTTTCAACTGGGGTTACAGGAAAAGCGTGGCAGATTCCGGCAGCGTTGATTTGCTTTTGCGAGGTGAGGAATGTAGATGAAACGAAAAATAGGCTATCGGCTTGCCCATATTTTTCTGGTGCTGCTGGGCGTCAGCTTTTTAAGCTTCCTGCTGATGTATGTGTCGCCGGGCGATCCGGTCCGGGCCATGTACGCTGTCAGCGGCAGTATCCCGTCGGAGGAAGTATTGGAGCAAACCAGAGAGGAACTGGGACTCAACGATCCGTTTATCATCCAGTACGGCAACTGGATCTCCAACTGTCTCCGGGGAGACTTCGGCACATCCTACTCAAAGGGCGAAGCGGTAGCGACCCTTTTGATGGAGCGGGTCATGCCCACCATCCAACTGGCGCTGCTGTCCTTGGTGATCATGGTTCTTGTGGCCGTACCCATCGGCGTATACTCCGCTTTGCGACAGAACAGCATACTGGACTATCTTTTGCGGGGCACCACATTTATTAGCATTTCCATGCCGAATTTCTGGGTGGGATTGCTGCTGCTCTATGTGGTGGCCATGAAGCTGGGATGGCTTCCAGTGGTGTCCAACCAAATGAACTTCCAGCGGTTGATCCTGCCAGCCGTGACATTGGCCATTGCCATGGCGGGGAAATACGCCCGGCAGGTTCGGGCGGCTATTTTGGAGGAACTGCGTCAGGACTATGTGGCAGGCGCCAGGGCCCGGGGGCTGTCGGAACGGTGCGTGCTCTGGTGCCATGTGCTTCCAAATGCTGTTTTGCCCCTCATCACTATGCTGGGGCTGTCTTTGGGCTCTCTGCTGGGCGGCACCGCCGTGGTGGAAGTGATCTTCTCCTATCCGGCACTGGGCAGCCTGGCGATCTCCGCCATTACCTCCAGAGACTATCCGCTGATCCAAGGCTATGTACTGTGGATTGCTCTGATCTATATGGCGGTCAATCTGGTGGTGGATCTCTCTTATAACCGGCTGGATCCCCGGCTGAGAAAGGAGCTGCAGGCATGACCGCTGCGAAAAAGCGTTTTTTGGTGTTTGGCCTGATGGCCCTGGCTATTCTTCTTGTGGCGGTGCTGGCCCCTGTCATTGCCACCCATGATCCCAACACCTCCGTTCTGGCGGATGCGGTACAGTCCCCCAGCGGAGAACACTGGTTTGGTACAGACAAAATGGGGCGGGATCTGTTCTCCCGTGTCATTTATGGCACCAGAACCTCCATTTTATCCACCATGGTGCTGGTGCTCAGCATTTTGCTCGTAGGCGGCGCTCTGGGCATCGTAGCCGGTTATGTCGGCGGTGTGGTGGAAACCGTCATCATGCGCGTTGCCGACATGATGGTTTCCTTTCCCGGTATGGCTCTTGCCATTGCCCTGGCCGGTATGCTTGGCGGCAGTATCACCAGCGCCATCCTGGCCATTATGGCGGTAAGCTGGACGAAATATGCCCGTCTGGCCCGCAGCTTGGTGCTGAAGGTCAAGCACCAGGACTATGTGCTGGCTGCTCGGATCTCCGGGACCCGGGAGCGGGACATCCTGCTGCGCTATATGGTGCCGTCAGCCCTTCCCACACTGGTCATCACCGCTGCCACCGATGTGGGAGGGATGATGCTGGAGTTGGCCGGCTTCTCCTTCCTGGGCCTGGGCGCCCAATCCACCTCCATCGAGTGGGGATATATGCTCAACGAGGGACGGGCCTATATGGAATCGGCGCCGTGGCTGATGGTATTTCCGGGGCTTGCTATCTTTCTGACTGTGGTGATCTTCAACCTGCTGGGGGACAGCCTGCGGGATATCCTGGATCCCAGAGAGGATGAGGCGCAGCCCCATTCAAAATCAAAGAAAAGAGGAGACAAGATGAAGCGTTTGAAACAAGTATCCACAAAGGCTGCCGCCCTTCTGGTTGGAGCGATGCTGCTCTCCGGTGTACTCACCGGCTGTGGCGGCACTCCGTCCGCGGAACAGACGGAGCAGACTCACCTGAACTTTGGTTGTTACAGTTACTCTGACTCTCTGGACCCCATTACCACAGTCAATTCCAGCTGGGCCGGCATGCGCTACGGCATCCTGGAGTGTCTGTTCCGGTTTGACGATCAGGTGGTGGCCCAGCCCTGGCTCTGTGATACCTACGAGGTCTCGGACGACTATACCACCTGGATCCTGCACATCCGGGAGGGCGTGCAGTTCTCCAACGGAAATCCTGTGACTCCCTCTGCCGTCCAGGCCGCCTTTGGGCGGCTGTACGCTGAGACAGACGCCGACCGGGGCGGCACCGGCAACTCCAATCCGGAAATCTACCTGCCTGAGCCTGCTTTAACGGCGGATGATGAAGCGGGCACCCTGACCGTGGTCTGCCAGCGCCCCACGGGAAATCTGCCCGGTATTCTGGCCTACCCCTATTTCTCTGTGATTGATGTGTCGGTGGTGGAGCAGGGCATCGTCAGCACTGGCCCATATAAGCTGGACAGCATGCAAGCCGGTGTAGGCGCTGAACTATCCCGTAACGAGTATTACTGGAACGGAGAAGTTCCCTACGATACCGTTTCTATTCTTTTCATCGAGGACAGCTCTACCAAAGCCATGGCCCTCCAGAGCGGGGATGTAGATTTGGTGGAAAACATCACCACCGCCAGTGATCTGGAGAAGCTGGAAGCGGATGACCGCTTTTATGTCTCCACCGCCGCAGGCGTCCGCACCGGCAACTCTTATATGAACTTCAACGGCCCTCTGGGCAATGCCGCCCTGCGGCAGGCAATTCTTATGGCCCTCGATCATGAAACCATGTGCAATGTAACAGTGGCAGGTATGTATACTCCTGGCTTTGCGGCGCTGCCGTCCTCTTTGGCCTACAACTACGATCAGCTTACCAATCCCTATCCCTATGATGTAGAAAAGGCCAAGGAGACCCTGGATGAGGCTGGGATCGTGGACACCGATGGGGACGGCATCCGGGAGCTGGACGGCGAGAACATCAATCTGGTTTATCTGGCCTACACCAGCCGCAATCTCAACGATTTTGCCCAGGCCATTGCCCTCCAGCTGGAGGAGATCGGCATCGGCGTTACGCTGAATGTCAGCGACTATGACACCATCACCGCACTCCAGAACGCCGGAGAGTTCGATCTGGTTACCGCCAACACCACCACTGTGGGAACCGGCGATCCCCAGGATTTCCTCAGCTACTGGTATTCCGGCAATTCGGGAAGTTATGGCTACTATCACAATGAGGAGTACGACGCCTGCTTTGAGGAGCTGGAGGTGACCACCGACCAGGACCGGCGACTGGAATTGATTACCCGGATGCAGCAGATCCTCATCGACGATGCGGCCACCATCATCCACGGCTATTATAATAGCCGGATGATCAGCTGGACGGATCGGGTCACCGGCGCGGAGATCGCCACCATCGACTACTATTGGCTCACCAGTGATATTGCACCCGCGGCGGAGGAAAGCAGCAATGCTTGAGATCAATGGGCTGACGGTTGCTTATGGAGAGCGCCTGGCATTGCGGAATTTCTCTCTTTCCATGCAGGAGGGAGAGATCGTAGCCCTGGTAGGTGAGAGCGGCAGCGGCAAGACCACCGCCATCCGCTCTGTTCTGGGGCTTCTGCCGCCGGGAGGAGCCGTGACCGAAGGAACGATCTCTTTTGAAGGCCAGCAACTGCAGGGACTTTCACCCCGGGAGTGGAAAGCGCTGCGGGGGAAGAAACTTTCCATGATCTTTCAGGATTCCGGCGCCATGCTCAATCCCATCCGTACCATAGGCTCCCAATTCCGTGAATATGTCCGTACCCACAGCAGTCTTTCCAAAAAAGAGGCGGGGGCGCTGAGCCAGGAAATGCTGGAACGGATGGGGCTTTCCGACCCGGAGAGTATTTTGGGCGCCTATCCCTTTCAACTCAGCGGAGGTCAGCGCCAGCGGGTGGGCATCGCTATGGCCATGGTCTTCCAGCCAAAGCTCCTGTTGGCGGATGAGCCTACCAGCGCATTGGATGTGACCACCCAGGCGCAGATTGTCCGGCAAATGCTGGAGTTGCGGGATACCTATGGCACGGCTATTCTTCTGGTGACCCATAACCTGGCGGTGGCTGCCTACATGGCCAGCCGCATCCTGGTTATGCGCAACGGCAGCACTGTGGAACAAGGCGACCGGGAGAGCCTTCTGCGAAGTCAGGAGCCATACACCCGCCAACTGCTCCAGGCGGTTCCGGATCTGGGAGGGAAGCGTTATGTCTGAATGCATTTTGGAGGGGCGGGGGCTTACACGCCGTTACCGGCGACCGGATGGGCGAATTCTGACCGCCTGCCAGCAGATTGATCTTCGCCTTTATCCCGGAGAGACACTGGGAATCGTAGGGGAAAGCGGCTGCGGCAAGAGCACGCTGCTACGGATGTTGTCCCAGCTGGAGCGGCCTGATGAGGGACAATTGCTGTTTCGTGGGGAAGATGTGACCGGCTGGAAGGGCGAAAACCTGCGCCGGCACCGCAGGCATATCCAGATGGTCTTTCAGGACCCTGCCGCCGCCTTTTTCCCACGAATGCGGGTATGGGATGCCGTGACGGAACCGCTGCGCAACTATTCCTCCTGCTCCAGAGGAGAGTTGCGGGAGAAAGCCAAGCAGTTACTGGAAATGGTAGAACTCCCACAGGAGTTTCTGGACCGGTATCCCCACTCCATGAGCGGCGGCCAGCGCCAGCGGCTGGGCATTGCCCGGGCCCTGGCGCTGGAGCCCGAGGTGCTTTTATGTGATGAGGCCACCTCTGCTCTGGATGTCTCCACCCAGGATCAGTTGGTAGAACTGCTGGTGGAGCTCCAGCGGCAGCGGGAGCTTGCCATCCTGTTTGTCTGCCACGATCTGGCCTTGGTCCAGTCCCTTTCCCACCGGATCATGGTGATGTATCTCGGCGTAGTGGTGGAGTCGCTCCCCAGCAGCTGTCTTGCAAAAGACGCCCTTCACCCCTATGCAAAGGCCCTTCTGGAGTCTGTCTTTTCTCTGCATGACAACCATGAGAGACTCATTGTCCCTCTCTGCGGGGAGGTGCCAAGTCCCATTGACCGTCCTGCCGGCTGCCCCTTCCATACCCGCTGTTCCCACTGCACAGAGCTTTGCCGTACCAAAATGCCGCAAATGACCGCTGTGGGGCCGGAGCATTGGGTGGCCTGCCACCGATACAGCGATTGATTTTAGGAGGAACCGCCATGCAGATAACAGATAGGAAAGAGTGGGAGGCCGGTCGGATCACCGGCACACTGCCCGTACGGGGCGGCCCAGGCCTGCCGGTATGGATGATTTGCGGAGCATCGGACGGTCCAACTCTGGTGCTGACCGCAGGCGTCCATGGCTGTGAATATGTGGGCATCATGACGCTACGGCGGCTCTTTGCTCAATTGGCTCCGGCCCAGATTCGGGGGCGGGTGATCCTGCTGCCGCTGGTCAATAGCGAGGGCTTTTATGCCGGAAGCAAACAGGTGGTGCCAAGCGATGGAAAGAATATCAACCGGGTCTTTCCGCCTCCGGAGAAGGGTACGATGGCCCAGGAGATCGCCCGGACTGTGGTGGAGCAGATCTACCAGGAGGCCGACTTTCTTCTGGACCTCCACGGCGGAGATGTAAATGAGGCGATGACGCCCCTGGTGTTTTACCCGGCTACGGCTGCGCCGGAGGTGACGGCACAGGCCCGGGAGGCTGCACAGCATCTGGAAGTTCTGTACCGCATTCCCTCCACCGCCCAAAACGGATTGTACAGCTATGCAGCCCAATGCGGCATTCCCGCTCTGCTGATGGAGGTGGGCGGCATGGGCCTCTGGACGGAGGAGCAGGTGGAACTGGAACTGCGCAGCATACAGAGTCTGATGGGATATCTGGATATGGGACCAACTCCTGTCAAAAACAGCCGACAGCAGGAAACGATGGAGATGTGTTATACAGAGGCGGATACCCCGGGTCTATGGTTTCCTGAGGTTAAGGCAGAACAGTTGATTTCCGCCGGGCAGATGCTGGGAAGAATCGAGGATCTGGAGGGCCGCATCCTCCAGACGATCCACGCCCGCTGGGATGGCATGGCGCTATACCATACGGTCTCCTTGGGCGTGACAACAGGAGATGCCCTTGTGGCATACGGGAAGATAGGATAAACGAACCGCAATGACAACTTGCTGCAATAATTCAGAGTTCTTTTTAGTAAAGCATCTATTTTCCTGTTCCTTACCCAAGCAAGATAATTTACTGTATAAAGATAAAAGACCAGTAGATATGTTGGACGTCTTGTGGTATTGTGTGTTGCTACCAGGAGGTGCAACGCATGAACAAACTACTGAAAGACATCTACGACTGCTTCTATACCCCGCCTGAGTTTTCGGAGCAGAAGCAGGAAGTGGAAGAATGCCACCAGGCACTGATTAAAGTCCTGGAGAAGCCGGAACGGCGGCTGGTGCTTCGAATCATGGATGCCCAGGGTCTGATGGCAGAGGAACGCTCCATCGACAGCTTTATCTCTGGATTTGAGCTGGCGTGGCAGCTCTCCATGGAACTGAATCAATATGAAAAAGAGCGCTCAGTCTCTCGTTGTACGGCGAGGAGATCGGGCGCTCTTTCCATGTCCGGAAAGGAGGAAGCAACATGAAGAAACGAATCATCACTGCCGCAGCGTTCGCCGCCTGTCTGGCTCTGTGTGCCGCTGTGTGGCCACGGAACGAATCAGCTGGGGAAACACCCACACCGACCACGCCAGCCGCTGTAATCGCCACACAGCCCGAAGTTCCGGAGATACCAGAAATAGAAGAAGTCAAATCATCAGAGGAAGAAAAGGCGCGAGAAACACTGCCGGAACTGGTCGAGGAAGCTGACATTGTCCCGGAGCCATCGCCTGCTCAAACGCCCCCAGTGAGTGAAGTACCGGTTCTACCTGAACAGGATGCCATACCACAGCAAGAACCGGAGCCTAACCAGGCATCAACTGACAGCGCGCCGGACAACATGGTCTATGTGCCGGGCTTCGGCTGGGTAGAAAGCCAAGGACCCAACCATGCGGAATACGCCGAGGATATGTATGAGAACGGCAATAAAATCGGAAGCATGGGATAAATGAAAAGCAGTGCGGTATCAGGACAAAGCCTGGTGCCGTACTGCTTATTGTGTTTCCTGCTCCAACGCGTCGCTGAACATCTCATGGACGTGGATCAGCGAAACAACTTCACAGAGAAACCGCTCCGTCAGTTCCTTTTCGTCCAGCCAGGTGGTCTGCGGCGGCACATAGTAGCCGGAATCAGCTTCTGCCTCCGCTCTGGCCTTGAGAATGGCTTTCTGGATGGAGAGCCACTGGCTGTAAGTGCCGCCGTTCAACTGCTTTCTCAGTTTCCGGATGACAGCCTTATATGCTTTCTCCGCACCGCTGGGGCCGTTGTAGTTGAGCCGGATAGCCAGTTCCTGAAAGGTCATGCTCTGCTCGTTGGGTTGGCCAATTCCCAAATAACAGCGCACCAAATTCAACTCTCTGGGGCTCAGCACCTCCCCCATGCGCTGGAGGAGCAGCGTCCGGCGCATGAAGCGGTCGTAGGCCCTGGCGGGGTCACCACCACAACTAAGGTCAAAGACACGCTCACCCAGAGACTCGATCTGAAACACAGTACGGTATTCTTCCAGCAAACGCTTGGCCACTTTGACGGAGACTTCCAACTTCTCTTGAATGGCAGTCAGCAAATCTTCTTCGGCATCCTCCTGCTCGTGTATGGCATAGAGAAATGCCACCTGGCGCAGCTGGCGGTAACGGTTCAGCGGGAACGACAGAGAGAAAGAACCCTGGGCGGCGCAGTCCCGCATGGCTGTCTCAATGGCGGGGGTCGCATAGGTCAGCAGCTTTGTTCCATAGGAGGGATCAAACCTTGTCGATGCATCCAGCAGTGCCAGCGCCCCCTCCTGCTTGAGGTCGTCCACCAGAAAATCCTGAGAAAATTGCTCGCAGTAGCTTGCGGCCAGCATGGTCAGATATCCCTCGTTCTGGGAGAGCAGGAGCGGCGCGGCCTGCGGATCGCCGTCCTGTATCCGCAGTGCAAGCTCCTCGTTGCTTGGGCAGAGATCATCACAGCAATACATGCTCATGGCCGGTCCTCCCGGGCAAGGCGTACTTTCGCCTGGGCATAGATTGCTTCCTGCTCCATGTCGTGTGCATAACCGTTGGCGGCATAGTCGTTGTCCATGAGCGCCTTATCACGCAGACTCTCCGCTACATACAGGGCTTCATTGCGCAGCTCGTCGGAGATTTTTCCTCTCTGGTGGTGCTTGCGGATGGTGTTGGTGCGGGTGGTGAACAGGCGGTAGACCGGGTGCTGTTTGTTTTGCTCCTTCTGCCGCATCATGGCACCGTACTGTCGGCAGGTCATGCGGGGATCCTGAGGCGCAATGCCATCGCAGTATTTCGGTATATGGCCGTTGGTGGTGAGAAAGTATGTTCCGCAGCCACAGCACCGGCTGGGCGCATGGCCGTGCTGCAATCCGTTCATCAAGTCAAAGATGTAGAAGCTCATGGCATGGTCAAAGAAATACCGGTTCACAAATACGGTTTCCTTTTCCTGTTTCGGATGTCTGGCAAAGACATAGGAGGATCTCAGGTTCGGTGTGATGGTGAATGGCTCAACATCCGGTACCGGCAAATCACGCATCATATCCCAGAACCATTCGCTGTTGAAGCAGTCGTGGGCGGCCATAGCAAAGAAGGTCTCTGTCCGTTTCTTCAGCCGTCGCAGATAGCCCTCCTCAAAATATCGTGCCGCCACGGCAAAGTGCTGGATGCCCAGGGGAATGCTGAAGGCGGCCACCAGATAGCGGAAGAAAAATTCCCGGACGGGCGAAGCCGGCTTCAGCAGATCGTTGTGGGATGCCGGGGAAAACATCACCTCCAATGTGTGCTGCTCCTTTGCTTTGTCCATCAGGCTGTACGGTGGACATTGCCACAGGGCATCCAGCAGCTTCTCCAGAGAGGCGCGGGTCCCGTCCAGCAGGTTGATAAATTCACCTCGCCCGGCCAAGGCCAGGGCCTCCACCTGATGGCTGATGGTGCCGCCGTGGGTGACCAGTTCCCGTATGGTCTCCTCGGGAACATTCAACAGTTCGGCGGCAAAGTGGCCGGCCGGGTAGACGGTCTCGTTAAAAAAGATCTGATCCTGCCAGACATCCATTGTCAG